>CAJLCG010000037.1 GCA_905205085.1 uncultured Oscillospiraceae bacterium | reverse complement strand
CGTCATATAAACGCCCGCCTTTTCCTCCCACTTGCCGTGCTCCTTGGTGATCTTGAAGTCGGGCTTGATGAGCCGCATAGCGGCAATACGGCCCAGACACACAATGATCTTGGGGCGGATCAGAGCCACCTGGTTGCGCAGATACCCGATGCAGGCGTCCTGCTCGGTGTTCAGGGGGTCCCGGTTCTGGGGCGGACGGCACTTTACCATGTTGGCAATGTACACGTTCTTCTCCCGGCTCAGGTCGATGACCTCCAGCATGTCGTCCAGCAGCTTGCCGCCCCGGCCCACAAAGGGCAGGCCCTGCAAGTCCTCGTTCTCGCCCGGGCCCTCGCCGATGAGCATGACCTCCGCGTCCCGGGGGCCGGTGCCGAAGACCACGTTATGGCGGGTTTGAGCTAAGGCGCACTTCTGGCAGGAGAGGCACTCCTGCTCCAATTCTTTCCAATCCAACATAGCGGTTTCCTCACTCATTTCAATTTGTTCGAGTGTACCATAAAATGACGAAGGACGCAATGGGGGAAACACGGAAGAAAAAACCACAATATGTTGTGGTAAAAAATAATATAAAACACAACGAAAAACGGATATGAGAAATTATGTAAAATAAATTAGAACAAATGTTTTACGCGAAAAATGAGTCGAAACCCTGGGAAACCTGCGGTTTTTTTCTATCCAAATCAGAAAAAAAGGGTTGCTTTTTATGTCAACAGCTTTTATACTAAAACACAAGGGTGGGGGAAAGTGGAGCCATTCCCCACAAAAAGGGTTTAAAGTGGAGGAGAGGTGAATGGGATGACCGGCACGTACGAGCACAGCATCGACGCCAAAGGCCGCCTGTTCATCCCCGCCAAGCTCCGGGAGGAGCTGGGTGTCTCCTTCTACCTGGCCATGGGAATCGACACCTGTCTGGCCATCTACCCCCAAGCCACCTGGGACAAGTTTACCGAAAAATTTGCCTCCCTGCCCATGACACAATCCAGAGTGATGCGTCCCCTGTTTGCCAACGCAGTCAAATGCGAGCTGGACAGTCAGGGACGCATTGTCATTCCTCAGAAGCTGCGCAAGTATGCCCAGTTGGAAAAGGACGCGGTGATTCTGGGCGTGAACGACCGGGCGGAAATTTGGAGCGCCCAGCTCTGGCAGGAGGACGAGGAGGAGATGACCCCCGCTAAGATGGCCGAGTGCATGAGCGCGCTGGGGTTCTGATCGGATTATGAGTGAAACATTTACCCACCGTCCGGTGCTGCTGGACGAGTGTATCGAGGCTTTAAATATCCGCCCCGACGGGGTCTACCTGGACGGGACCCTGGGACGGGCGGGACACAGCCGGGAGATCGCCCGGCGTTTGACCACCGGGCGGCTCATCTGTGTGGACCGGGACCAGGCTGCTCTGGACGCGGCCCAGGACCGGCTGAAGGACTGGATGGACCGGGTCACCCTGGTGCACAGCAACTTTGATCAGCTGGATGCCATTCTGGACGGCCTGGGACTGGCTGGCGTGGACGGCATGCTGTTTGATCTGGGGGTATCGTCCCCCCAGCTGGACGACGGCTCCCGAGGCTTTTCCTACATGGCCGACGCCCCCCTGGATATGCGGATGGACCGCTCTGAGGGACTCACCGCCGCCGATGTGGTGAACCAGTGGCCCCAGGAGGAGCTGCGGCGCATTTTGAGCCAGTACGGCGAGGAGCGCTACGCGCCCTCCATTGCCGCCGCCATCGTCCGCCGCCGCCAGGACAAGCCCATCGAGACTACCCTGGAGCTGGTGGATATCATTAAAAGTGCCATGCCCGCCCGGGCGCTGAAAGAGAAGCAGCACCCGGCCAAGCGCAGCTTCCAGGCCATCCGCATCGCCGTCAACGACGAGCTGGCCAGCGTAGACCGGATGGTCCGCGCGGCAGTCCCCCGTTTGAACAAGGGAGGACGGCTGGCCATTATCACCTTCCACTCCCTGGAGGACCGGATCGTGAAGACCGATCTGGCCGAATTTGCCAAGGGATGTACCTGTCCGCCGGATTTCCCGGTGTGTGTGTGCGGGAAGACCCCGGACGTGAAGCTGACCCCCCGCAAGCCTATTTTGCCCTCTGCCCAGGAGGTGGAGGAGAATCCTCGAGCCCGAAGTGCCAAGCTGCGGGTGGCTGAGAAATTAAAAGACCCCCGGCAATTGTTTTGTGAAATCGGGAGAGAAATGGAGTGACCGGAATGGCAAGCCGCCATCGCACCAATACAGCCTCATATAATACCTACGGCAGCGTGGCTTATGCTCCTGCTTACGAGGGCGGCGCCCTTCGTAATCCCCGGGAGCGGACCCTCCAGCCCCAGCCCAAGGTCCGCACCCACGAGCGTACCCGCAGCCTCACCCGGACGAAGGTCCAGGTCCGGCAGGCGGGCGAGATCTCTCCCTTTGCCGTGGTAGGATTTTTGGTGGTGGGCGTGTTTGCCGTACTGGTGATTTTCAGCTATGCCCAGTTCACCGTGGCCAACAGCCAGCTCTCCTCCCTGCGCAGTGAGCTGAGCGACCTGCAGGCCCAGAACGTGACCCTCTCCGCTGAGTATGAGCGGGTGTTTGACATGGAACGTATCCAAGCCGCCGTGGGTGACACCATGGTACGGCCCACCAACGACCAAGTGGTCTACCTGGATCTGTCCCAGCCCGATAACGTGGTGCTGAGTGAGGACCAGGAGCGGTCCACCGGTATCCGGGGAGCCCTGGAGGGTCTGGAGGACATTTTTAACCAAGTGATCGAATATTTCCGCTGAGATAGCGCATATAGTGAGCTGTAAAGCGGCACATCAGACAAGGGCGCAAGAAAGAAATTTCTTGCGCCCTTCTACCGCAAAGGAGGACGCAGATGTACAAACAACGGCAGCCCGAACCCCGCAAAAGCCCCAGCGAGCGCAGCCGCCAGTCCAAACGGCTGGTGTTCCGCCGCTCTATGGTGCTCATGGCCGTGTTTGGCCTGGGATTGTTCATCCCCCTGCTGATCCAGCTGTGGAACATTGCCATCGTGCACCACGATGAGTATCAGACCAAAGCGATTGAGCAGCAGCTGATGGACGTGACGGTGTCGGCCAACCGGGGCGAGATCCTGGACGCCAACGGGGACGTGATGGCCATGTCCGCCACCGTATACAACCTGATCCTGGCCCCCAAGGACCTGGTAAACAGCGTCAACAAGAACAAATTTAAGGACGACGACGGCAACCTGGATGAGGCTGCCTACAACGCCGAGATCCAGCGCAAGCGGGATGTAGTGGTAGACGGCCTGTGTGAGCTGCTGCCCGACCTGGACCGTGAGAAGCTGGAGTCTCGCATGGAGAAGACCAATTCCCAGTACGAGGTGCTGGCCACCCAGATCGAGGAGCAGGACGCCAAGGCCATCCGGGCCTTCATCGAGGAAAACAACACCTCCTACTACCTCTACCTCACCCCCAGCACCAAGCGCTACTACCCCTACGGTTCCCTGGCCAGCCAGGTGCTGGGCTTTGTGAACTCGGAGGGCGGCGCCTACGGCCTGGAGGCCTGGTACGAGGACCTGCTCAAGGGCGTGCCCGGCCGTGTGGTGACGGGCAAGACCGCCCAGAACGTGGAGATGTACAACAGCTACTCCAACTACATCGACGCCATCAACGGCTATGATCTGACCCTCACCCTGGACGCCACCATCCAGTCCTATGCCCAGCAGGCGCTGGAGAAGGGCATTGAGATGTACGATGTCCAAAACGGCGGTTTCTGCCTGGTGATGGACCCCAATACCGGCGAGGTGCTGGCCATGGCCAGCTCGCCCAACTTTGACCCCAATAACTACTCGGTCATTACCGATAGCTTCCTGCTGCAAGATGTGGATACCGATACGGCCACCATCTATCAGGAGCTGAAGGCAGAGAACGACGCAAAGCCCGCCGACGAGCAGCTCACCGACGAGGAACTTCAGGAGCAGGCCCAGTCCCAGGCCAAGGGCATCGCTCGAGAGACACAGTGGAAAAACCGTACCATCACCGAGCCCTACGAGCCAGGCTCTACCTTCAAGGCTCTGGTGCTGGCCGCCGCCCTGGAAGAGGGGGTCATTTCGGAGAATGACACCTTTGACTGTCCCGGCTACTACAACATCGGTGGCTGGCGCATCAACTGTTCCAAACGTACCGGCCACGGCCACCAGACTTTGGCCGAGGCGGTGCAGAACTCCTGCAACCCCGCCTTCATCGAGATCGGTCAGCGGCTGGGGGCGGAGAAGTTCTATGAGTACTTCCAGGCCTTCGGCATGACAGAGAAGACCGGTATTGATCTGCCCGGCGAGGATAGCGGCCTCAACTGGGGCAGCAACATGGGCATCGTGGACCTGGCGGTGGCCTCCTTCGGCCAGCGCTTTACTGTGACTCCTCTCCAGATGGTCACCGGCTTCTCCGCCGTCATCAACGGCGGCAACCTGTACCAGCCCTATGTGGTCCAAAAGGTCACCGACGCCAGCGGCAATGTGGTCCAGGAGGAGGAGCCCAACCTGGTGCGTCAGGTGGTCAGCGAGCAGACCAGCCAGCGGGCACGGGCTATTCTGGAGACTGTCGTGTCCGAGGGCGGCGGTAGCAACGCCTATCAGGCGGGCTACCGTATCGGCGGTAAAACCGGTTCCGCCGAGACCCTGGAGGACGGACGTACCATCGTCTCCTTCATGGGCTTTGCTCCGGCGGATGATCCCCAGGTCATTGTCCTGATGGCTTACGACACCCCCAAGGAGGCCTCCCCCGGCAGCTCCTACGGAACCTGCGGCGTGTACATCAGCGGCGGCGCCATGGCGGCTCCTCGGGCGGGCGAGCTGATCGCCCAGATCCTGGACTACATGGGTGTGGAGAAGCAGTACACCACCGAGGAGTCGGCGGCCACCACGGTCACCACGCCTCAGGTCACCGGATACACCGTGGCCGACGCGGCCACCCGGCTGGAGAAGAAGAACCTGACCTACCGTACGGTGGGAACGGGCGATGTAGTCACCAGCCAGGTGCCTGCTGCCAACGCCGCCGTGCCCGGAGGCTCTACCGTGATCCTCTATCTGGGGGATGCGGCGCCGGAGGAGACCACCACTGTGCCCAATGTAGTGGGTATGAGCTATGAAGGGGCGAAAAAAGCCCTGGAGGCCCAGGGCCTGTTCATGCAGGCTGCGGGCAGCAGCACCTTCTACAGCGAGAGCTCCAAGGCCCAGAGCCAGAGCGTGGCGGCCGGCGAGAGCGTAGCCACAGGCACCATCGTGGAGGTCCAGTTCAGCAACCTGGTAGAGGACGGAGTCGCTGACTTCTATGAGATAACATAGTTCCCTTTTCAACGCGCATAACTTAGAGAGAATGAAACTGCACCCGTGAGGGGTGACGACTGTGAAGCTATGGCAACTGTTAGCCGGCGTTCCCCTCACGGGGGAACCTTATTCCCAGGAGATGGAAATTACTTCCATATCCTACGACACCCGGACCCTGCTTCCCGGCGCGCTGTTTGTGGCGCTGCCGGGGGCCAAGACAGACGGAAGTCTGTACATTGACGAGGCTCTTGCAAAAGGGGCCGCGGCGGTGGTGTGCCGCCGCCGTCCCCAGAGGGAGGGGGTGTTTTTCACCACTCCTGATCCCCGGCGGGCTCTGGCCCTGCTGGCAGCAAACTGGTTTGGCCATCCCGGCCGGGAGATGACGCTGATCGGGGTCACTGGCACCAATGGTAAGACCACCACCACCTTTTTAATTAAAGAAATGCTGGAGGGAGCGCTGAAGACCCGGGTGGGTCTCATCGGTACCATTCAGAACATGGTGGGGGAGCGGGTGCTACCCGCCCACCGTACCACGCCCGAGAGCTACGAGGTGCAGCAGCTGTTACGGGAGATGGCCGACGGGGGATGCACCCACGTGGTGATGGAGGTGTCCTCCCACGCCCTCATGCAGCACCGGGTGGAGGGGCTGGACTTTGCTGTGGCTGCCTTCACCAACCTGAGCCAGGACCACCTGGACTACCACCACACCATGGAGGAGTACCGCTCCGCCAAGGAGCGCATCTTCCACCAGTGCCGCCGGGCCGTGCTGAATCTGGACGACGAGGCGGGGCGGTGGTATCGGGGACGGCTGGCCTGCCCCATGTTCACCTACTCGGAGAACAAGGACCAGGCGGACCTGACTGCCAAGGGTATCCGGCTCTATCCCGGACAGGTGGAGTTTGAGGCGGTGGCCCGGGAGCAGATCCAGCGGGTTTTCCTTCCTATTCCCGGGGGCTTTACCATCTACAACGCTCTGTGTGCCCTGTCAGTGGGGCTGTGCCTGGGGTTGGAGCTGGAGAAGTGCGCTGCCGCCCTGCGCAGCGCCCGGGGCGTGAAGGGAAGGGTGGAGGTGGTCCCGGTACCCACCGCCTATACGGTACTTATCGACTACGCCCACAGCCCCAACGCCCTGGAAAATATTCTGCTCACCGCCCGGGACTTTACCGCCGGCCGGCTCATCTGTCTGTTTGGCTGCGGCGGCGACCGGGACCGCACCAAGCGGCCCATCATGGGCAGTGTGGTGAAGGAGCTGGCCGACCTGGCGGTGGTCACCTCAGATAACCCCCGCACCGAGGACCCGGAGGACATCATCCGGGACATTTTAGACGGTATGGAGGGGGAGGGAGCCCAGATCCATGTGGAACCCGACCGGCGGCAGGCCATCGGCTGGGCCCTGTCCCAGGGGCGGCCGGGGGATGTGATCGTGCTGGCAGGAAAGGGACATGAGACCTACCAGGAGATTCAGGGGGTGCAGTACCCCATGGACGAGCGGGAGATCGTGGCCCAATATTTTTCCAGCACCCCTTCGTGGGAAAGGACTGGAAATCTTCCGGCAGGTGTAGTATAATACCTTGTTTCAATCCTTCGCAGTTCTGACCCTGGCACAAAAGAGAAAGAGGACCTGGAGGTTTCGACATGACATATATTCTCAGCTTCATCGTGGCCTTTGGCGTGACCGCCATTGCCGGACAGATTCTGATCCCGGTGCTGCGCCGGCTCAAGGCCGGACAGTCCATCCGGGAGGACGGCCCCACCTGGCATATGTCCAAACAAGGCACCCCCACCATGGGCGGCCTGATGTTCATTTTGGGTATCGCTGTGGCGGTGGTGGCCGCGGGCTGGCAGGATTTCCAGCACGGGCTTCATAACCACATTGTGGTGTTCCTGTTTGCCCTGGTGTTCGGCGCCATCGGCTTCATCGACGATTTTCAGAAGCTGCGCCACCACGCTAACGAGGGACTGACCGCTCCCCAGAAGTTCCTGCTCCAGTTGGCGGCGGCCATCGTGTTCACCCTGCTGCTGCGGCAGGACGGCTACCTCAGCCCCGACCTGTATATCCCCTTCTTCAACATTGAGATCGTGGGGATTCCCTGGGTCATCTACATGGTCTTTGCCGCCTTTGTCATGGTGGGTACCGTCAACGCGGTAAACCTCACCGATGGCATTGACGGCCTGGCCACCGGCGTGACCATCCCGGTGATGATCTTCTATGTGGCGGTGTCCGCCTGGTATGGCAAGAGCGACCTGGTCACGGTCTCCGCCGCCATGGCGGGCGGCCTGTCTGCCTTCCTTATTTATAACTTCCATCCCGCCAAGGTGTTCATGGGCGACACCGGCTCCCTGTTTTTGGGCGGCGCGGTGTGCGGCATGGCCTTTGCCCTGGACCTGCCCCTGGTGATCCCCATTGTGGGCCTGGTGTATGTGCTGGAGGTGCTCTCCGACATTATCCAGGTGGTTTACTTCAAGAAGACCGGCGGCAAGCGCTTTTTCCGCATGGCCCCTCTGCACCACCACCTGGAGCTGGGCGGCTGGAGCGAGACGAAGCTGTTTTGCGTGTTCTCCGGCGCCACCCTCGTTTTGTGCGTACTGGCCTTCTGGGGCGTGATGTACCGGTATCCTATGTAAGACGAAGCGCGTAGGTGTGCGGAGCAGCGCGGATGGACCGCAGCGTGACAGACCGAAGCGCGAGGATAGGCGTGCAGGGGAGATAACGACAGAGCGGATGCCGGCAAACCAAGAAGGGCCAAGGGCCTTCTGTTTGGCGGCGGAGTCGGCGGAGTTATCGACCCGACCGCGCGCCCAATCCGCAGCGTGATCCCAAAGCGCCTACCCATTTTCCCAGAATTTAACCCTCACCCCACCTCAAAGGAGGAATTCCATGGCCCGAAAACCCAAACGCGACCTGACGGTAGAAGAGCAGCTGGCCCGCGGGCCCATGGATCTGCCCTTTTTGATGCTGGTGATGATCCTGCTGGGCATCGGCCTGATTATGATGTTCTCGGCCTCCTATGCCACGGCCTACTATGACAGCAAGGTGGCCGACCCCCTGTATTACATCAAGCGCCAGGCCATGTTTGCCGCGGTGGGCGTGGCAGTCATGTATGTGGTCTCCAAGATCAACTACCAGACCTTCCGGTGGATGTCGGTGCCCGCCCTGATTTTCAGCATCATTTTGCTGCTGCTGGTATTTACTCCCCTGGGCCGTACCCACAACGGTGCCCGCCGGTGGCTGTATCTGGGCGTGGAGTTCCAGCCCTCGGAGATTGCCAAAATTGCAGTCATCCTGTTTTTTGCTGCCCGGCTCTGTAAGCGGGACAGCCGAAAACCTCTGCGGTACAAAAACCGCACTTTTACAGGGCGGATGCTCAACCGCCTGGAGCACATCGGCTTTTTGGAACTGGTGCCCTATGTGGCTGTGCTGGGCACGGTACTGCTGCTGGTGCTGCTGGAGCGGCACATGTCGGGCACCATCCTGGTGATGGTGGGTGCGGCGGCGGTGCTGTTTGCCGCGGGCATCAACATCTGGTGGTTTATTGGCGGCGGCGCAGCGGTAGGTTCGCTGCTGGCCTTTATCATGCTGGCTACTCCCTATATGAACGCCCGTATCGAGCTGTGGCTGGACCCCTGGGCCCAACGCCAGGGGAACGGCTACCAGACGGTGCAGTCTCTGCTGGCCATGGGGTCGGGCGGACTGCTGGGCCTGGGGCTGGGCAACAGCAAGCAGAAGATGCTCTATCTGCCCGAACCGGAAAACGACTTCGTGTTCCCCATCGTGGTGGAGGAGCTGGGCTATATCGGCGGGGCCGTGGTGATTATTCTGTTTGCCCTGCTCATCCTGCGGGGCTACTGGCTGGCCCTCCACGCCCGGGATAAGTTCGGAGCCCTGACCATTGTGGGCATCATCACTCTGTTTGCCACCCAGGTGTTTTTGAACATCGCCGTGGTCACTAACCTGATCCCCAACACCGGCATTTCCCTGCCCTTCTTCAGTTACGGCGGTACAGCACTATTGATACAGCTGGGAGAGATGGGCATGATATTAAGTATCTCACGCCAGATCCCCGCACCCAAGCACGATTAAGGCCCCTGGCCTGATATAGAACGAGGTGGTTTCATGAATATCCTCTTTACCTGCGGCGGTACTGCCGGACATGTGAACCCGGCAGTGGCCCTGGCCCGCATTTTTCAGGAGCGCAATCCCGGCTGCCGGGTGCTGTTCGTGGGAGCGGACGGAGGGATGGAGACCCGGCTGGTGCCCAAGGAGGGCTACCCCATCCAGACGGTGACCATCACCAACTTCCACCGCTCTCTGGCTCCTGCCGATATCGCCCACAATCTGGGCACGCTGGTAAATATGCAGAAGTCCAAGAAGCAGGCCCAGCGCATTTTGGATGAGTTCCAGCCCGACCTGGTGGTAGGTACCGGCGGCTACGCCTCCTTCCCCGTGGTGAAAGAGGCCGCCCGGCGGCACATCCCCACCGCTGTTCACGAGTCCAACGCTGTCCCCGGACTCACCACTAAGGCCTTGTCCAAGGTGGTGGACTGTGTGATGGTGGGCTTTGAGGAGAGCCGGGCCCACTACGATAACCCCGATAAGGTGGTAGTCACCGGCACCCCCGTGCGGGGCGACTTCTTCCGCTATACCCGGGAGGAGGCCCGTAAGCAGCTGGGGATCGAGGACAACCGGCCCCTGCTGCTGTCCTACTGGGGTTCTTTGGGCGCGGAGGTGATGAACCGCCAGATGGTGGACTTCATCGCCAAGGAGTGCTATGAGGGCGCTCCCTTCCGCCACATCCACGGTGCGGGCCGAGATTTCTCCTGGATGCAGGAGGAGCTGCTGCGCCGGGGGCTGAAGCTGGGGGACAACGGGGTGGAGGTCCGGGAGTATATCTACGATATGCCTCTGGTGATGGCCGCCGCCGACGTGGTTTTGTGCCGGGCGGGCGCCTCCACCATCTCGGAGCTCACCGCCATCGCCAAGCCCGCCATTCTGGTGCCCTCCCCCAATGTCACCGCCAACCACCAGGAGAAAAATGCCCGGGTGCTCTCCGACCAGGGCGCGGCGGTGCTGCTGCTGGAGAAGGACTGCCAGGGGGACGAGCTCTACGAGCAGGCCGAGGCCCTGCTGCGGGACCGCTCCCGCCGGGACGACATGATCCGGGCGCTGACCAACATGGCGGTGCCCGATGCGGGAGAAAAGATCTATATCACCCTGCGCTCTCTGATGCGGGGTTGAAACCACTTTTTTGATGTTTGCATAGGATAGCCTGAACGAAATGAAGTTGGAGGCTATCCCATGAGCATGTATGAAATCCAAGGCGGCAGGCCGCTAGGCGGGCGGCTGAGGGTCCAGGGGGCCAAGAACAGTGTTCTTCCCCTGCTGGCCGCCGCGCTGCTGGCTCCGGGCCAGAGCGTGATCCATCATTGTCCTGATCTGTCCGACGTGTCCGCCACGCTGGATATTCTGGACCTGCTGGGCTGCCGTGTGGCCCGGGAGGGGGAGACCGTGACCGTGGACGCGACCGCCCTGCGGGGCAGCGCCATCCCGGAGCGGCTGATGCGGGAGATGCGCTCCTCGGTGATTTTTCTGGGGGCGCTGCTGGCCCGCACGGGGAGCGCCAAGCTGTGCTACCCCGGAGGCTGTGAGCTGGGGCCCCGGCCCATCGACCTGCACCTGGCCGCCCTGCGGGGGCTGGGGGCGGAGATCCGGGAGGAAGGGGAGTGCCTCACCTGTACCGCGGGCCGCGGCCTGCGGGGAGCGCGCATCCACCTGCCGTTTCCAAGTGTAGGGGCTACTGAGAACGCCATGCTGTGCGCCTGCGGAGCCCAGGGGGTCACCACCCTGGTGGGGGCCGCCCGGGAGCCGGAGATCGTGGACCTGGAGCGCTTCCTCAATAAGCTGGGGGCACGGGTGTCTGGAGCAGGCACGCCGGTGGTCACCATTGAAGGGAGCCGTCCCCTCCATGGCGCGGAGCACACGGTGATGGGCGACCGCATCGTGGCTGCCACCTGGCTGTGCGCCTGCGGGGCGGCCGGGGGCGAGATCGCCCTGACCGGCGTGGAGCCCGGCTCCCTGGACACAGTGCTCTCCTGCCTGGAGCAGGCGGGGGGACGGCTGGAGTGCGCGGGAGAGGAGATCCGCTTCCGGAGCACAGGACCGCTCCGGGGCATCTCGCCGGTACATACCGCCCCCTATCCCGGTTTTCCCACCGACGCCCAGGCCATCCTGATGGCCGCTCTGGCAGGGGGAAGGGGCCAGACCTTGTTTGTGGAAAACATGTTTGAAAGCCGATACCGCCATGTGCCCCAGCTTCAGCGCATGGGGGCGGATATCCGGGTGCAGGGCCGCAGTGCCGTGGTGACGGGCTGTCCCCTCCATGGACAGCGGGTAGAGAGCACCGACCTGCGGGGCGGGGCCGCGCTGGTGGTAGCCGCCCTGGGGGCGGAGGGGGCCACTCGGGTGACCCGGCTGAGCCACATCCGCCGGGGCTATCAGGATATGGAGGGTACTCTTCGGCAGCTGGGAGCGGACATCCGCCTGCTCCCTACAAACAGAGATACAGGAGAAGACCATGGCATCTGTGAGACACAACCGAAAGCGAAAACGGCGCCGAAGCCGGCTTGGCATACTCTTTAAGCTGTTATGCCTGGCGGCTCTGGTGGCTGCGCTTACCTTTGGCGCTACGGTGTTCTTCCAGGTGGAGACCCTGGCGGTGACAGGCAACAGCCGCTACACCCAGGAGGAGATCATTGCCGCCTCCGGGGTGCAGGTGGGAGATAACCTGTTTCGGATGAATAAAAAACAGATTTCTCAGCAGATCCTGCGCCAGCTGCCCTATGTGGAGTCGGTGTCCATCCTGCGGGGGCTGCCCAGCACCATCACCTTCCAGGTGACCGAGTGGGACGCGGTGGCTCAGGTAGAGGTGTATGCCCAGGGACAGACACAGGAGAGCGGCAGCGAGGAGGAGACACAGCAAGCCGCGGCCCAGGAAGCTTGGCTCATCAGCGTGGGCGGCAAGCTGCTGGAGCCGGTCTCGGCCTCTCACACTGCATCCATCTCGGTGACCGGGATCACCGCCCTGGCGCCCCAGGCGGGCTCCATGCTGGCGGTGCCCCAGGATCAGCAGGGCAAACTCACCGCCCTGACGAATGTATTGCAGCAGCTCCAGGAGCAGAACATGATGGGCCGGGTCTCCAGCATCGACTTGACCCATACCTCCTATATGCTGCTGCGGCTGGATGGGAGCATCGACGCAAAGCTCCCCCTCACCGGGGACACGGCCTACTATCTCCGGGCGCTGAATGCCGCCGTGGAGGAGGAAAACCGTCGTCGAGGCGGTCAGGCGGTGGGTACTATGGATCTCACCCAGAAGGAGTATACGGCGATTTTTACCCCCGCCGAGGGAAGCTGAGGGTGAAGAACGTATATTTTCCAACTTTTTCTCTTGACCTGCCGGAAAAAGAGCGATACAATGAATCAAGATATAGTCTTGATTCTGCATCCGCTCACAATTGCTTGTTTCTGGGCGTTTGTGGCGGAGTTTCATTTTATACTTAGGAGGAACGACAATGGCCTTCGGAATGGATATGGGTCCTGACAGCGTAGTCAATATTAAAGTAATTGGTGTGGGCGGCGGCGGAAACAACGTCGTCAACCGCATGGTGCGCACCGGAACCAAGGGTGTAGATTTTATCGCGGTGAATACCGATAAGCAGGCGCTGAGCGTGTCCAGTGCCACCTATAAGATTCAGATCGGCGAGAAGCTGACCAACGGTCAGGGCGCCGGCTCCGACCCCGAGGTGGGCCGCAAGAGCGCCGAGGAGAACCGCAATCAGATTTCCAAGGCCCTGGAGGACGCCGATATGGTGTTCATCACCGCCGGTATGGGCGGCGGCACCGGCACCGGCGCGGCCCCCATCGTGGCCGACATTGCCAAGGAGCTGGGTATCCTCACCGTCGGCGTGGTGACCAAACCCTTCCGTTTTGAGGGCATGCGCCGTATGAAGCAGGCCGAGGGCGGCATCAACGAGCTGAGCAACAAGGTGGACTCTCTGGTCATCATCCCCAACGAGCGCCTGAAGCTGGCCACCGACCAGAAGATCACCATGCTCAACGCCTTTGAGATCGCCGACGACGTGCTGCAGCAGGCTGTTCAGTCCATTTCTGACCTCATTAAGAATACCGGCTTCATCAACCTGGACTTTGCCGACGTGTCCGCCGTTATGAAGGACGCGGGCCGGGCCCACATGGGTGTGGGCCGCGCCGCCGGCAAGAGCAAGGCCGAGGAGGCCGCTAAGATGGCCATCTCCAGCCCCCTGCTGGAGACCTCCATCAACGGCGCCAAGGGCGTGCTGATCAACGTCACCGGCTCCATGGACATCGGCCTGGAGGAGGTGGAGACCGCCGCCAATCTGGTGCAGGAGGCCGCCCACCCCGAGGCCAACATCATCTTCGGTGCCGCCTTTGACGACACCCTGGAGGATGAGCTGCGGGTCACCGTCATCGCCACCGGTTTTGACGATAAGGAGAGCTCTGACGCCGCCCCTGCTGCGGATATGTCCCAGAAGCCCTTCTCCCAGGCGGGCAGCCGGGTGAAGGAGAGCCAGCAGGCCGCTCCCCAGGCAGAGGCCCCCGCTGCTCCTGCGGCTGAGCCTGAGAAGGCCGCCGTCAGCGATGACGACTGGGATATCCTGGAGCGCATTTTCAGCCGCAAGCGCTGATTCCGCCTTACATAACAGGTTTGCCCCGGAGAAGGTTCCTCTTCTCCGGGGCTTTTTGCTGAAAATAAAAGCCGGGCCGCAGGTCAAACCTGCGGCCCGTATTTATTATTCTGCTTCTTTTGGGGACTGGAACCGGACTAAGTCGGCATATTGCTGCCACACGCAGTCCAGCTTGCCCAGGTAGTTGGCTTTCCAGGGCTTATTTCGGCCGCAGTAGTGGACAATGGCGCTGTTCTCCAGCACCCAGTCCAGGTCCACCGGGTGGCCGGGAGTGAGCAGAGCGGCGGTGAGCAGCCGCTCCGTCATATTGTACCGCCAGGGGTTCAGGCGCAGGATGCGGTCGCCGTACAGGGCGCTGATCACGTCCTGGTCGGGGAGAAGAAGGGTCTTGCGGTGGGCCTGAACGTAGTCCAGCACCGGCTGAATCTGCTGTTCCCGGCGCAGAACCGGCAGGTTCATCAGCAGCACCCCGGAGTTGATGTAGGGGCCGGGGTTCTCCGACTGGAGCCGGATGGCGTTGAACTTCTCCATCCCCTTGGCCACGTGGCTGGCCGCGGCAAAGAAGTATTCCTCCAAAGGCAGCTCCCACAGGCTGTCCAGGGGGTGGTTTACCACCAGGTCCGGGTCCAGGTAGAGCACCCGCTCCAGGTTCTGGGGGAGCTGAAAGGCGGCAAAGATGCGGTCGTACATCTCCATGGGGTAGCGGTCGGTGGTGGGAGCCTGGGGCAGCAGATGGGGGTCGGCGGCCACGGGGACCAGGGTGAGAGCTGCTTCGTCCACCGAGCACTCCAGGGCGGTGATGTCTTCCGCCGTGAGAGAGCGGTGGAGGACAAAGACCCGTATAGGGGTGCCGGGGTGCTGGCAGACCAGGCTTTTAAGCATCACAGACAGGGGGTAGAGGTAGGCGCGGTTGACGGTGACTAAGATATCCATGGAGATCCCTTTCTATATAGTTCTTAATTGTACTACGTATTATACGCAGAATCAGCATAGAGAACAAGAGGAAATATAAGAAAAGACGGGGCTTGCGCCCCGCCTTACGCGGTTATGGATTATTCCTTGGGCTGCTCCTCGTCGGCAGCGGGGGCCTCAGCGGCGGGCTCCTCGGGGACAATGTCCGCCTCGGTGACGTCGCTCTCGGGCTCCTGAGCGGCCTCAGGGGTCACGTCGATGATCTCGCCCTCCGCCTCAGCGGTGGCCTTGAGCTCCGCGATGCGGTCGTTGTTGGTCTCAATCGCGGCACGGGCGGCGGTGATCTTCTCACAGGCGGCGGCATAAGCCCCGTCGGGAGTGGCGCCGTGCTCGGCGTAATACAGCTTGCCCAGCTCCACATAGGCCTTCTTGATGGTGTCTTCCTCGGCCATGTTGGAGGCCTTCAGCTTGGCAATCTCCGCCAGACGCTTGGACGTGGCCACAACGGACTGGGCCAGGTCGGTTGCTCTCTCCTGGAGATCATTGATAAAATCCATGGTAGTACCTCCTTGAAATACGGTCTCCCGTTTACTGAGCCCATTTTAGCGTATTTCCTCCCCCCACGCAAGGACCTGATGTTGGATTTAATGGTTTTTTTAAGTTTAC
Organism: uncultured Oscillospiraceae bacterium; assembly: GCA_905205085.1. Taxonomy (GTDB): domain Bacteria; phylum Bacillota; class Clostridia; order Oscillospirales; family Oscillospiraceae; genus Lawsonibacter. The sequence continues at coordinate 3,076 of CAJLCG010000037.1, read as the reverse complement.
TAAGGGGAGATTTCAGAAAGGGCCCCGGTGGTTTTCCACCGGGGCCCTGGAGCTGAGATAGGGGATTAAACCTTGAAGTTGACGGCGGTGTCGCCCTTCTCGTCGTGGCCGAACTCGTAGTCCTTGCCGGGGAGAATGGCGTTGAGCACGATGCCGGTGATGGCGGCCACAGCCAGGCCGGACAGGCTGATGGTGGCCTCGCCCACCTGGAAGCTCACCGCGCCGGAGTAGTTGATGCCGATGGCCAGCACCATGATGAGGGCAGCGATGATGACGTTACGGCTGTTGGTGAAGTCCACCTGGTTTTCCACCACGTTGCGCACGCCCACGGCGGAGATCATGCCGTAGAGCACCATGGACACGCCGCCCATGGTAGCGGTGGGCATGGCGGACACCAGGGCCGCAAACTTGGGGGAGAAGGAGAACAGGATAGCCAGGCCGGCGGCGATGCGGATGACGCGGGGGTCGTAGACCTTGCTCAGAGCCAGCACGCCGGTGTTCTCACCGTAGGTGGTGTTGGCGGGGGCGCCGAAGATAGAGGCCAGAGAGGTGGCCAGACCGTCGCCCAGCAGAGTGCGGTGGAAGCCGGGGTCCTGGAGGTAGTTGCGCTCACAGGTGGAGGAGATGGCGCACATATCGCCGATGTGCTCCACCATGGTGGCCAGGGACAGGGGCATGATGGTCACCGCGGCGGTGAGCAGCAGACCGGTGTCCAGGTCGGGGCGGCTGAACAGACCGAAGAGGGTGTCTTCAAACTGGAAGGGCAGGCCGATCCAGGGGGCGTCGGCCAGGGCCTGGAGCTTGGCGGGGTCCATGGTGTGCATGCCGGTGACCTGGCAGATGACAGCCACGCCGTAGGAACCTACCACACCCAGCAGGATGGGGATGATCTTCACCATACCCTTGCCCCAGATGTTGCAGCCCACCACGATGGCGATGGCGATGAGGGCAATGGCCCAGTTGTCCCGGCAGTTGGTGATGGCGGTGGAGGAGAGGGTCAGGCCGATGCAGATAATGACCGGGCCGGTGACAATGGGGGGGAAGTAGCGCATGACCTTCTTGGTGCCGAACACCTTAAAGAGGGCGGACAGGATGACGTACATGAGACCGGCCAGCATCACGCCGAAGCAGGCGTAGGGAAGCATCTGGGTGTTGGCACTGCCGTCCTCCAGCATGGGGGCGATGGCCTGATAGCCGCCGATGAAGGCGAAAGAGGAGCCCAGGAAGGCGGGGACCTTCCGCTTGGTGATAAAGTGGAACAGCAGAGTGCCCAGGCCTGCGAAGAGCAGGGTGGCGGATACGCTCAGTCCTGTGAGGGCGGGCACCAGCACGGTGGCACCGAACATGGCAAACATGTGCTGCACGCCCAGGATGAACATCTTGGCCCGGCCCAGCTGCCGGGCGTCATAAATGGCTTGGTTTTGCGGCATAGTGATTCTCCCTTCTTGTGTACACACAGGCCCAAAAGGCCATAAAAAAAGACAATCGCCCAGCGATTGTCAAACCCAAAAGGAAAAAGGAACTAGAGCACAGCCGGTACGCAGATCGGTCATGATACTCCCTCCTCTCCTTTTTCTAAACCCGTATCATAGCAGATTTCCGACAAAAGCGCAAGAGAAAATTTCTCGATTCCTGGGGAAATTGCAGGAATCGAAGGGAAGCGAACGAGGGCGGTTGACTTTAGCGAGAAAAATGGATAAACTACAAATGATTTTTATTTGTTTGCAGTCAAACTCTGCCAGAGAAAAAAGGAGCGATGGACCGTGAAGAAGCCTTTTGTTACCCTGGAGCAGCTCCAGGAGATGGTGAAGACCTATCCCACCCCCTTCCACCTCTATGATGAGAAGGGCATCCGGGAAAATGCCCGTGCCCTGCGCCAGGCCTTTGCCTGGAATCCCGGCTACACTGAGTATTTTGCCGTGAAGGCCACTCCCAACCCCCAGATCCTGAAGATTCTGAAGGAAGAGGGCTGCGGCGTGGACTGTTCCTCCCTCACTGAGCTGATGATGTCTGAGCGCTGCGGTTTCTCCGGGGGACAGATCATGTTCTCCTCCAACGACACCCCCGCCGAGGAGTTTGCTCTGGCCGCCAAGCTGGGGGCCACCATCAACCTGGACGACATCACCCACATTGACTTTTTGAAGGAGACCATCGGCTACATCCCCAAGAAGATCTCCTGCCGCTTCAATCCCGGCGGTGTGTTCCAGCTGGGCGAGAGCAAGGAGGGCTTCCAGGTGATGGACAACCCCGGCGACGCCAAGTACGGTATGACTCCTGCCCAGATTACCGAAGCGTTCAAGCGCCTGAAGGCGGAGGGAGCGGAGGAGTTCGGTATCCACGCTTTCCTGGCCTCCAACACCCTGTCCAATGACTACTATCCCGCTCTGGCCCGCATCCTGTTCCAGCTGGCGGTAAAGCTGAAGGAGGAGACCGGAGCTCACATCGCCTTCATCAACCTCTCCGGCGGCGTGGGCGTGCCCTACCGCCCCGACCAGACTGCCAACGACATCGCCGTCATCGGCGAGGGCGTGCGGAAGGCCTATGAGGAGATCCTGGTGCCCGCCGGTATGGGCGACGTGGCCCTGTACACCGAGCTGGGCCGCTTCATGCTGGCCCCCTATGGCCACCTGATTACCAAGGTGCTCCACTTCAAGCACACCTACAAGGAGTATGTGGGCGTGGACGCCTGCGCGGCCAACCTGATGCGGCCTGCCATGTATGGAGCTTACCACCACATCACCGTTATGGGCAAAGAGGACGCCCCCTGCGACCACAAGTACGACGTAACCGGCTCCCTGTGCGAGAACAACGACAAGTTCGCCGTGGACCGTATGCTGCCGGAAATTGAGATCGGTGACCTGCTGGTCATCCACGACACCGGCGCCCACGGCCACGCCATGGGCTACCAGTACAACGGACGTCTGCGCTCTGCCGAAGTGCTGCTCCAGGAGGACGGCTCCACCCGCCTGATCCGCCGGGCCGAGACTCCCGAGGACTACTTCGCTACCGCAATTTGGGAGTAATTCCGGGCATTATAAGTATATCAACGGTTGGAGCGCCCCGGCCCCAGGCCGGG
>CAJLCG010000036.1 GCA_905205085.1 uncultured Oscillospiraceae bacterium | reverse complement strand
AAATCTTAATAGTTCTCCGCCTTCAGCTGGAAGTAGTCGCGGGGATGGGCGCACACGGGGCAGACCTCGGGGGCCTGCTTGCCCACATGGATGTGGCCGCAGTTGCTGCACTGCCAGATCATGTCGCCGTCGCGGGAGAAGACCAGGCCGCCCTCCACATTGGCCAGCAGCTTGAGGTAGCGCTCCTCGTGCTCCTTCTCAATCTTGGCAACCTCGGAGAACAGGAAAGCGATGTGGTCAAAGCCCTCCTCCTTGGCTTCCTTGGCCATGGTGGCGTACATATCGGTCCACTCGTAGTTCTCACCCTCGGCAGCGGCCTTCAGGTTCTCGGCGGTATTGCCGATGCCGCCCAGCAGCTTAAACCAGATCTCGGCGTGCTCCTTCTCGTTGGCAGCGGTCTCCTCAAAGATCTTGGAGATCTGCACATAGCCGTCCTTCTTGGCCTTGGAGGCAAAGTAGGTGTACTTGTTGCGGGCCTGGGACTCCCCGGCAAAGGCGGTCCACAGGTTCTGCTCGGTCTTGCTACCCTTCAGTTCAGGCATCGTAATTTCCTCCTTCAAAGTATTTAATGCGAATAATTCTCGTTTAACTGTGCTCATTATAGCAACTGCCCCAGGGTTTGTCAATCACTCTTTGTGTTTTTTAAGAATAAAAATCCCCCTTCAGTATACCCAAATACCGAAGGGGGATTCCATTTCTTATTGTATTCTTACACGCGCTTCCAGGAGGCGCCGCCGGGCACGTCGGTGATCTCAATTCCCTGGGCCTTCAACTCGTCCCGGATCTGGTCCGCCCGGGCAAAGTCCTTGGCCTTCTTGGCCTGATAGCGCTCCAGCACCATGGCGTCCACCGCGGGGTCGCCCTCGCCGGTGATGGTGTAGTCGCCGGCAGAGGTGGTCTTCTGAGCAGCCTGCTCCTTGCGCACCTGGGCCGCCTTCTCCAGCAGGGACAGGGACAGCACCTGGTCAAAGTCGCCCAGGATGGCCAGCTTGGTGGCATCGTCGGTCTTGGCCTTCAAGGCATCGTACAGCAGGGTCACCGCCATGGAGGTGTTCAGGTCGTTGCCCACCTGCTGCAGGAACTTCTCACGGTACTCCTGCACCACCGCCTGGTCGGGCTCGCCGCCCTCCTTCAGGGCCGCGATGCGCTTGATGAGCTTCTGGTAAGCGCCCTGGGCGTTGTCCAGGTTCTCCCAGGAGAATACCAGACCCTTGCGGTAGTGGGACTGCAGGCAGAAGAAACGGTAGCTGAGGGGATCGTAGCCCTTCTCCTGCAGCAGGGAGACGGTCAGGAACTCGCCCTTGGACTTGGACATCTTGCCCGAGTTGGTGTTCAGGTGGTGGACGTGGAACCACTGCTTGCACCAGGGGTGGCCCAGGTAGCTCTCAGACTGGGCAATCTCGTTGGTGTGGTGGGGGAAGGCGTTGTCGATGCCGCCGCAGTGCAAGTCCAGATACTCGCCGTTATATTTCAGGGAGATGCCGGAGCACTCGATGTGCCAGCCGGGATAACCCACGCCCCAGGGGGAGTCCCACTTCAGGGCCTGGTCCTCAAATTTGGACTTGGTGAACCACAGCACGAAGTCGTTCTTGTTGCGCTTGTTGGAGTCCTCCTCCACGCCCTCGCGCACGCCAACCGCCAGGTCCTCCTCATTGTGGTCGTTGAAAATGTAGTACCGCTCCAGCTTGGAGGAATCGAAGTACACATTGCCGCCGGCCTCATAGGCATAGCCCTTCTCCAACAGACCGGAGACAATCTTAATATACTCGTCGATACAGCCGGTAGCGGGCTGGACGGTATCAGGGGTCTTGATGTTCAGTTTGGCGCAGTCAGAGAAGAAGGCATCGGTGTAGTACTGGGCGATCTCCATGACGGTCTTGTGCTCCCGCTTGGCACCCTTGAGCATCTTATCTTCGCCAGTGTCGGCGTCGGAGCTGAGGTGACCCACGTCGGTAATGTTCATGACCCGGTTCACGTCATAGCCAGAGTAGCGCAGGAACTTCTCCAGCACGTCCTCCATAATGTAGGAGCGCAGGTTGCCGATGTGGGCAAAGTGATAGACGGTGGGGCCGCAGGTGTACATCTCCACCCGGCCGGGGGTATGGGTGGTAAACTCTTCTTTTTTATGGGTGGCAGAATTATAAAGCAGCATGGTGCATTCCTCCTGTTATCTCATGTTCTTGGGAACAAAATTTCCGTTTTTATACTGTTCATCCAGCAGACGCTCCACCAGCTCCAGCCGGGCGGAGAGGGCCTCCAGCCGCTCCTCCACCGGGTTTTCTACGCTGGTCTGGTCCACATCGTCGGCGTAGTGGGTGGTACGTCCGGCAATGCGGACGATCTGGGCGGGGATGCCTACGGCGGTGGCGTCCTCGGGCACCTCGCTGAGCACCACGGAGTTGGCCGCGATACGGGCTCCGTCTCCCACCTTGAAGGGGCCGAGGATTTTCGCTCCGCAGCCAATGAGCACGTTGTTGCCGATGGTGGGGTGGCGCTTGCCCTGGTCCTTTCCGGTGCCGCCTAGGGTGACCCCATGGTAGAGCAGCACATCGTCCCCCACCTCAGCAGTCTCGCCGATGACGATACCCATACCGTGGTCAATGACAAACCGGCGGCCGATCTTGGCTCCGGGGTGGATTTCGATGCCCGTCCAGAACCGGTTCCACTGGGAGACAAACCGGGCTAAAAACTTCCAGTTATGGCAGTATAACCAGTGGGCCAGGCGGTGATACAGGGTGGCGTGGACCCCCTGGTACAGCAAAAAGATCTCCAGCTTGGAGCGGGCCGCCGGGTCACGGCGCTGATAGGCCTCCAGCGTCTCCATCAGGGAATGAAACATAGTATCCTCCTTTTCTCCGGAGCGCAGAGACTCCGGCCGGCGCCGATTGGGGCGCATGATATGGTATGCTCACGGTTTTGGCTCCGTCCCAACATCGACAGGCCTCCAAAATCATTCCGTTTGCTTGACACATACCTTCTGCACCTCCTTCAAACTGCCTGGAGAAAAACAAAAACGCCTCTCACGCCCACTTCGGGCATAAGAGGCGACGCATCGCGGTTCCACTCTCATTTCTCGCTTGTCTGGCCGCTATCGGGGCCAAGCCGGGCGGCATTACCCGCCGCGCTCCCGGACGCACTTCACATCCGCCAACCTAAGCCCCCTTTCAGCCGGTGAAGGGCTCTCTCTGTCTGCTGGGTAGGACGTTACTTTTCCGTTCTTTGCGCTTTACAAGTCAGTATATTACCATTGCTTGGCGTTTGTGTCAAGTCCGCCCGGATTTTTGCCCTGCAATCCCCCCTGTCAACCTGAGGTTGACAGGATTCCAGCTTATTTTTCTTGTCATTCGTCCCGTCCTTTGCTATGCTGAAACCAGAAAAAGACGGAGAAATGGAGTGAGACACCGTGGAATTAAAGGATCGCATCGCCCTGGCCCGAAAGCAGGCCGGGCTGTCTCAGGAGCAGCTGGGCGAAAAACTAGGGGTCTCCCGACAGGCAGTGAGCAAGTGGGAGAGCGGCCAGAACAATCCCGACGTGGCCTATCTAGCCGAGATGTGTCGGCTGTTCGGCGTGTCCTCTGACTGGCTGCTGCTGGGCCAGGAGACGGAAGAGGCCTCCACCCCCGCCCGCTGCCCGGACTGTCAGACCATCGTGACTGGGCTGGATAACTTCTGTCCTAACTGCGGGTGTTCTCTTAAAAGCAGCCCGAAAGAACAGTATGCCCTGGTTTTGAAGTCCATTCTGTCCTCTCCGGAAGACAATAGTGTTCTCTACCACATCTGTGATGAGGGAGTCTACCACCCCGCTTTTTCCCTTCCAGAAAACTTTTCCCTGGATTATACTCACCGCATTCTGGGCAATGCACCCAGGGTGCTGTTCCGCGGTCTGACCCTGGATCAGGCCAGAGCAATCCAAGGCCGCTTCTTCCACCCAAAGAATTTGCTGGTCTGCTTTGACCCCACCGGCGACACTCCCATTCCCCGCCTGATGGACCAGCCCTACAAGCCAAGTAACAAGCAGGGTATGTCCTTCTGGGCCACCGTGGGTGCGGTAATTCTGGGGGTTATCTGTGCGTTACTCCTGCTCTCCATTTTATGAGACGCATCAATCTGACCCTGCTCCCGCTGGCAGGCGGCTTCTATCTGCTGAACCGGCTGGTACTTCAAACCATCACCGGAGGGTGGCTTCATTGGTTTCTGGTGTGTTACGCCAACGACCTGTTTGCCGGACTGGCCATGGTGGCCTGGACCGATCTGCTGCTTGATTGGGGCCGCCTGCCCCTCATCCGCTCCTGGAAGCAGACAGTTCCTCTGCTGCTTGTCTGCGGTCTGGTGTGGGAAGTGCTTGCCCCCCTGTGGAAAGCAGGTGCGGTTTTTGACCCGTGGGATTTTGTAGCCTATCAGGTGGGAGGCGTGTTGTGGCTTCTTCTGGCCCGCCAGGCTTCCAATCGGAAATAATGTACGCCCCTCGTTCCCTGTTTGGGAACGAGGGGCGTGTTGTTTGTTTCCAGCTACCAATTAGCCCGGAGGCCAGGTCATGTCACGGCCAGCCAGCACATGGAAGTGCAAATGGGGCACGCTCTGCCCCGCCTGCTCCCCCCATTGTCGCAAGCGCCAATGGGGACCCCGGATTTTTTATGCTCGGCGGGAGTAAATCCCGCCTCCGCCAAGGTTTTGCGCATCGCGCAAAACGCTTGTCCGGCGCAAAAGCGCCGCCGCCCCGGTGGGGCGGAAATCGGCTCGCAGGCCAATTAGCCCGGAGGCCAGGTCATGTCGCGGCCAGCCAGCACGTGGAAGTGCAGGTGCGGCACACTCTGGCCGGCCTGCTCGCCGATGTTGGAGACCACCCGGTAGCTCTCCAGACCCAGCTCCTTGGTCACCTTGGAGATGACGGCAAAGATGTGGGCCACCACCGTGGCATTTTCAGGAGTGACTTCAGCCACGGAAGCGATGTGGGTCTTGGGGATCACCAGAAAATGGGTGGGCGCCTGAGGGTCGATGTCGTAAAAGGCATAGACCGTCTCGTCCTCATAGACCTTGTTGGACGGGATCTGGCCGTTTGCGATCTTACAAAACAGACAATCGGACATGGATAAACCTCCTTTGTTTGTCAAGTAAGACCATTGTACCCCATTTTTACGAAATTGCAATGGGCAATCGTCTCAGCCTTCCACAGGGGTGAGACCATCCAGGGAAAATGTCTGCCCCAGAAGGGTGACCGAGACCACATTCTCCGGCTTCACGATCTCCTCCGTCTGGAAGACACAGTATGCCGCTCCGGTGTTCTGGTCGTAGGTCTGGGACACCACACGCCGCACAGCCACCGCTTTGCCATCTGCCATGTGCAGGACTGCCCCTTCTTCCATATAGCTCATCTCTGTCGGTCCCCACATCCGGGAATCGTTCTCCTCGCCTTGCAAGGAGAAGGCCACGCCGATAGGCGAGAGGTAGAGCTCACCCAGGTTCATCTCTTCTTCGCCCACCTGGATGGGTGCGTTGACCTCATAGGTCCTGCCGCTGTCCTTCTCCGGCAGCTGCACGGTGCAGCTCTGTTCCTCTTCCGAGAAATCTACACGCAGCTTGCTCCCTCCGCTCTCCTGCAGCCACATGGGAGTCAGCGTCAAACTCTGCCCGTTCAAGCTCTGGCCTTCGGCCTGCTGGGACCCTCTGGTGCACAGGAAGGTGAGCCGATTGTCCTGCCCATCTCCCTGCTCCAGGATGACCGGGCCGTAGCCCCAGCTTCCCACTCCCTCTTGGCCCTGCATCTGGGAGGCTACCTCCATGCCAAGCTCGAAATAGTAGTTCTCCCCGTCCAGCACGGTTCCCTCCGGGGCGACAACCTCGGCCAAAACCGCCAGGGAATACCGGTCCGCCAGCACCTGCTGGATATTTATGGTCCATCCGTTTTCATAGTGGAAGCTTTTCTCCACCTCGACCACACCACCGGACACCAGCTGGGCCTGCTCCTCTCCACCGTCAAAATACGTCAAAATCCGCTGATCCAACCCGGTAACCACCGTAAAGGCGCAGGCCATCAGCATCAGCGCCGCAGCCACCAAAACAACCGTCATTTTTTTGATTCGATTCACAGGTCTGACCTCCTTCTGCTCGGTCAGGAGGCGGTCAAGCATAGCCTGTTCCTGTTCCCCGGTGGGCGCAAATTCTTCAAAAATTTGGTTCAAATCACGGGATGTCATATCCTTCCGCCTCCATTCTCAATTTCAGCTTTTTCCGTGCCCGAACCAGCCAGGTGCGAACCGTGGACGGGTTCTTTCCCAAGAGCTCCGCAATTTCCTGGGCGGTATAGCCCTGGTAGTAGTAGAGATACAGCACCAGGCGGTCCTGTTCCGGCAGCTCCCAGATCAGCTCCTTCAGCCCGTTGTCCTCGGGCTGCCGGCTGCTTACATGCAGCAGCGCGGTTTCGCTCTCCCGGTTCCTGCGCCACCAGTGCTTCAGCTGGTCCCGACACTCATTTCGGGCGGTGACGATCAGCCAGGCCTTTTCATGCTCCGGATCACGGAAAGGCTTGTCCTGTTCCATCACCTTGCGAAAAACATTCTGGGTGGCGTCCTCCGCGTCCGGCACGTTTTTCAGCAGCATCAGACAGATCTGATACACCATAGATACATGGCGGCGGTAGAGGGCGGCCATCTCCTCCTGGCTGTGTGCACGGTTCATTTCGGACACCTCCTTTTGTCTTTCTGTCTGATACACGATTGAATGGGCGAGAATGTTGCAAAGCAGAAGAAAAAATGTAAGGGACGGTCCGGGGACCGTCCCTTATGCTGTGATTTAAAATACTCAGTTCAGCTTTCCAGCCACAAAGTCGTCGATAGAAGCCAAAGCATCATCCAGCTTCAGCACATTCGTACCGCCGCCCTCGTCGTCGCAAAGTCCGCTTGGCTCCGCTTCTGCCTGTCGGCAAAAGCTGCACCCGCTCCCTTGCTCCTCCTCTCCCCACCGGACCCACTTCGTTGGGCTCCGGCGGGGGCCCCGTAAACCCAAGTTCTATTCTTGGTCAAAATCCTTGCTTGGCGGCGTCTGCGCCGGATCTGCGCATGGGCTTAGTTCAGCTTACCAGCCACAAAGTCGTCGATAGAAGCCAAAGCATCATCCAGCTTCAGTACGTTCGTACCACCGCCCATGGCGCTGTCCGGCTTGCCGCCGCCCTTGCCACCGCAGATGGCAGTGACGTTCTTGATGATCTCACCGGCCTTGATACCCTTGGCAACGGCCTCCTTGCCGCACACGGCCAGGAAGGTGATCTTCTCGCCGTTGACGGTAGCCAGCACAGCCACCACGTTGGGGGCCTTATCCCGGAGCATATCGCCCATCTGGCGCAGCTTGTTGGCGTCCGCGTCGGCGATGGTGGCGGTCAGCACCTTCAGCTCGCCCACCTGGCGGGCACCGAACAGGAAGCGGTCGGCCTCACCAGCGGACTCCTTGGCCTTGAACTTCTCCACCATCTGGTGCAAAGTCTTGACCTCCAGCATGGTCTGCTCCGCCTTCTCCCGCAGCTCGCCGGGCTTAGCCTTCAGAGCAGCAGCAGCCTGGAAGAGCATCTCCTGGTTGCGGTTCATCACGTCCAGAGAGGCCTTACCAGTGGTGGCCTCAATGCGGCGCACGCCGCTGGCCACGGAGAACTCGCTGGAGATATGGAACACGCCCACTTTGGCGGTGTTGTCCAGGTGGGTACCGCCGCAGAACTCCACGGAGTAACCTTCGCCCATGTCCACCACGCGGACGGTATCACCGTACTTCTCACCGAACAAGGCGATGGCGCCCTTCTTCTTGGCCTCCTCGATGGGCAGCACGTCGGTGTGGATATCATAGCCCTCCAGCACCGCCTCATTGACCATAGCGGATACCTTGGCCAGCTCCTCAGCGGTCAGAGCGGAGAAGTGGGTAAAATCGAAGCGCAGGCGGTCCTCCTCCACCAGAGAGCCGGCCTGATGGACGTGGTCACCCAGCACGGTGCGCAGAGCCTTATCCAGCAGGTGGGTGGCGGAGTGGGCACGCATAACGGCCTTGCGGCGCTTCACATCAATGGAGGCGGAGACGGTGTCGCCCACCTTCAGCACGCCCTGGGTCAGCTTACCGGTGTGCATATACTTGCCGCCCTTGTTCTTCTGCACGTCCGTGACCTGGAAGGTGACACCGTCGGCGGAAATGGTGCCGTGGTCGGCTACCTGGCCGCCCATCTCGGCGTAGAAAGGAGTCTTGTCCAGCACCACGATGGCCTCTACGCCGGGCATGATCTCCTCGGCCTGCTCGTTCTCCACTACCAGGGCCACCACCTTGGCGTCGTCGATGGCGGTGTTTTCATAGCCCACAAACTCGGTCTCGGGCACATCCTTGCCGAACTCCACGCCGGCCCAGCCCAGATCGCCCAGAGCCTCACGGGCCTTCCGGGCGCGCTGGCGCTGCTCGTCCATCTGCTTGTGGAACTCAGCCTCGTCCAGCTTCATGCCCTGCTCCTCCACCATCTCCAGGGTCAGGTCGATGGGGAAGCCATAGGTATCATACAGCTTGAAGGCATCAGCGCCGGAGAAGGTGGTCTCCCCCTTGGCCTTGTGCTCGGAGAGCATGTCGCCAAAGATCTTCAGACCACTGTCAATGGTCTTGGCGAAGTTCTCCTCCTCAACACGGATGACCTTGGTGATATAGTCCTGGCGCTCTCGCAGCTCGGGGTAGTGGCCCTCGTTCTCGTGGATGACGGTGTCACACACGGTGTACAGGAAGGGGTCGTTCACGCCCAGCAGCTTGCCGTGGCGGGCGGCCCGGCGCAGCAGGCGGCGCAGCACGTAGCCCCGGCCTTCGTTGGAGGGCAGCACGCCGTCGCAGATCATGAAGGTAGCGGAACGGATGTGGTCGGTGATCACGCGCAGGGACACGTCAGTGGCGTGGCTCTGGCCGTAGGAGGCGCCGGTGATCTCAGTGACCTTGCGGGTGATGTTCATGACGGTGTCCACGTCAAACAGGGAGGGCACGCCCTGACACACGCAGGCCAGACGCTCCAGGCCCATGCCGGTGTCGATGTTCTTCTGCTTAAGCTCGGTGTAGTGGTTCTCGCCGTCGTTGTCAAACTGGGAGAACACCACGTTCCACACCTCGATATACCGGTCGCAGTCACAGCCCACGGTACAGCCGGGCTTGCCGCAGCCCCACTGCTCGCCGCGGTCGTAGTAGATCTCAGAGCAGGGGCCGCAGGGGCCGGAGCCGTGCTCCCAGAAGTTGTCCTCCTTGCCGAACTTGAAGATGCGCTCGGCAGGGATGCCAATTTCCTCGTTCCAGATGCGGAAGGCCTCGTCGTCGGCGGGGGTGGTCTCATTGCCGGCAAAGACGGAGGGGTAGAGGCGCTCGGGGTCCAGGCCCACCCACTCCTTGCTGGTCAGAAACTCCCAGGCCCAGTGAATGGCCTCCTTCTTGAAGTAGTCACCGAAGGAGAAGTTGCCCAGCATCTCAAAGTAGGTGCCGTGGCGGGCGGTCTTGCCGATATTCTCAATATCGCCGGTGCGGATGCACTTCTGGCAGGTGGTCACCCGGTGACGGGGGGGCTCCTGCTCACCGGTGAAGAAGGGCTTCATGGGGGCCATGCCGGAGTTGATGAGCAGCAGGCTGGCGTCGTTCTGAGGAATCAGGGAAAAGCTGGGCAGGCGCAGGTGTCCCTTGGTCTCAAAGAAGGACAGGAACATCTCGCGCAGTTCATTTAAGCCAAAGGGCTTAGGATCGTACATAGGTATTACCTCCAATATCGTTCTCTTACTTTGTCTTGATTTCCAGGCCAATCATCACCATATCGGTGTCAAAGGCAATGCGGTAGACCACGTCTTTTTTCGAATGCTTACAGTAAAACACCGCAGTGGCGTACTCCTCGCCGGAGTCCAGCTTCTGGCCGGTGGCCATGCCTTCCTCCTCTTTTTCAAAGGTGCCCGCCTTTTCCACGGCGGAGTTCATATAGCTCTCGATCCCCTCCGGGCTGGTGGTCTCCTTGGCGTCAGAGCGCATCTGATCATAGACTGCCTGCCAGTCGCCCTGGTTGAGCAGCTCCATCACGCTGCGGCCCTGGTCCAACACCGCGCTCTCCTCCATGCCCTGGGGCAGGGGATTTCCCTTAGTGTCGCAGGCGCACAGCACCACCAGACAAGCCAGAAGGGCTGCTGCCAGTACCCACAGCTTCTTTTTCATCCCTCTCCCTCCTTTTTTCCAGGGGGTACAAAAAAACCGCCCCTGACCACAGTCAGGGGCGGAAAATTCCACGGTACCACCCTGATTATCCCCAATGGGGCATCTCAGCCATCCGCTTACGGGGATGAGCCGTCCCGCTCGTCACGGGCCGCTCCGGAGTGGCCTGCCTCGGCTGCCGGCCGGGGGCTTTCACCGTCTCCCCCTCGCTCTGGGCCATCGTCCGAAGCTTTGCTCCATCTTTGCGTGTAACAAAGGTATTGTATCACATTTTTTTCCCTTGTCAAGGCTGCGCTTCCTCTCCCAGCGGGAAAAAGTCACCTACCTGCCGGGACAGACGGCCCACCAGCTCTACCACTTGATCCAGGCCATAATCCAGGTTCTTTCGGTATGCATAGTAGCCCCCGTAGATCACAAAGCTGAGCACAATATGGCTGGCCGGGTCCTGGCGGTACTCCGGACGGCGCTGAAAGGCCAGCTCCTTGAGCCCTGCCTCCAGTGTCTCAATGAGCCGCCCCTCCCGACTCCCGGAAAACAGGGTCTGAATAAGGGCGGAACGGGCGTTGCAAGATCGAAACAGGGCCCGTGTAAACTCCTCTGTGTGATCGAAAATCCCCTCCGGGTGGGGGATGTCGGCCAGGATGGCCTCCACCACCTCCCCCTCCAGGGCGTGGGAGAGGGCAAAGATATCCGGATAGTGGGTATAAAAGGTGGATTTATTGATTCGGGCCAGCTGGCACAGCTCCTTCACGGTGATCTTCTCCAGAGGCTTCTTTGCCCGCAGACTGAGAAAGGCGTTGACAATGCTCCCCTTGGTTTTTTCCACGCGCAGATCCATAGGACACCTCCCCGACAATTTCCGTCATGTGTCGTTTATCCAACTCTTTTCTATTTTCGCCGGTGGACCCGACTGGTTGGCTGGTTATAATAAGTATAGCTACTTTTCCAACTCATGTCTATTATTTTTAGGAGGACCACATGGATTTTTATGGATTTTATACCGGCCGCTCCTTTGACGCCTACCATTACCTGGGCGCCCATCTCACCGGAGATGGGGCAGTGTTCCGCACCTTTGCTCCCAGCGCGCAGAAGATTTCCCTCATCGGGGAGTTCAGCGGCTGGGAGGAGCTGCCAATGGCCAAGGTGTACGACGGAAACTTTTGGGAGCGAATTGTCCCCCAGGCCAAGCCTGGGATGAAATATAAGTACCGCATCTACCGCCCGGACGGCAGCTGGCTGGACCACTGCGACCCCTACGGCTTCTTTATGGAACTGCGGCCCCACAACGCCTCCATCCTTCAGGATCTGTCCAGCTACACCTTCCGGGATGAGAGCTGGATGCGCCGCCGCACCGATGGCAAAAGCCGCCCAGTCAACATCTACGAGGTGCATCTGGGCTCCTGGCACACCAACCCGGACGACCCCAACGGCTGGTATAACTACGAGGAGATCGCCCAGCGTCTTATCCCTTATGTGAAAGAGGCGGGCTTTAACTACATTGAGCTGATGCCCCTCAGCGAGCACCCCAGCGACGCCTCCTGGGGCTATCAGAACACCGGCTTTTTCAGTCCCACCTCCCGCTACGGCACACCCCAACAGCTTATGACCCTGGTGGACCGGTGCCACCAGGCGGACATCGGGGTGATTTTGGACTTTGTCCCCGTCCACTTCGCCGTGGATGACTACGCCCTGTGGAACTACGACGGCACCCCCCTCTACGAGTATCCCAGCTGGGACGTGGGCCGCAGCGAGTGGGGCAGCTGCAACTTTATGCACTCCCGGGGCGAGGTGCGCAGCTTCCTCCAGTCCGCCGCCCACTACTGGCTGGAGGAGTTCCACTTTGACGGTCTGCGCATGGATGCGGTGCGCAACCTGCTCTACTGGCAGGGTGATGAGGCTCGGGGAACCAATCAAGGCGGCATCCAGTTTTTACAGGAGCTTAACCGCGGTCTCAAAGAACGCCACCCCACAGCCATGCTCATCGCCGAAGACTCCTCCACCTACCCAGGTGTGACCCGCCCAGCAGACCAGGGCGGCCTGGGCTTTGACTACAAGTGGGACATGGGCTGGATGCACGACACCCTCTCCTACTTCCAATCCGACCCGTGGGAGCGCTCCCAGAAGTACCACCAGCTCACCTTTTCCATGCAGTACTTCTACAACGAGCGCTACCTGCTCCCCTTTTCCCACGACGAGGTGGTCCACGGCAAGGCCACCATTTTACAGAAGATGAATGGGGACTATGAGAAGAAGTTCCCCCAGGCCCGTGCCCTGTACCTCTACATGTTCCTCCACCCGGGCAAGAAACTCAACTTTATGGGCAGCGAGTTTGGCCAGCTGCGGGAGTGGGACAAGAGCCGGGAGCAGGACTGGGACGTGCTGCGCTATCCCATCCACGACGGATTCTACCACTTCTTCCAGGCCCTCAACCGCCTCTACCTGGAGCACCCCGCCCTGTGGGCTGAGGACTACCAGGGGGATGGCTTTGCCTGGCTGGATTGCCACCAAGAGGGACGCTGCCTCTATGCCCTGGAGCGCCGGGGCAGCGGGGAGCGACTGGCGGCGGTGTTCAACTTCTCCGACCAGTGCCAGGAGAATTACCAACTGACAGTTCCTCAGGCCCAGGGGCTCACTCTGCTGCTGGACAGCGACAGCGCCCCCTACGGCGGCTCCACCCAGCAGCCCCAGGACTACCTCCCGGTGACGAACGGTCAGGTCTCCCTAACCCTGCCCCCCTTCTCGGGACGGCTGTATCAGATTCAATAAGAAAACGCCGGTGCATTCACGCACCGGCGTTTTTCGGTTATTCGTTATTTAGAATATGAGTCCCAATCGGACAATAGTCTTCCACTCTCCACGCGGTCACATGCGGCTTAAAAACTCCAAAAAATATGTAATGGCCAGCAGGTCGGCGCAGCCACCGGGGGACAGGTTGCACTCTACAAAGTCCTTATCCAGCTCTTCTGTCTCCTCCCGGGAGGCCACTCGGTCCTGCGTGAGGGCTTTAGCCCGCTCCATGGCCCACTGCTGGCCCTCCAGACCGCCCCGGGCAATGAGGTTGGTGTCCACCACCTGGGCCATCAGCGCCAGCAGTACCTGGACTCCCGCCTGCTCCAGGCTGTCTCCCGCTTCCAGGCGACGGCGCAGGGTTGGCAGGCCGATCTGCGCCACGGCAGGCAGCCCCTGGGCCAGTTCCCCCCGGATACCCTCCAGTCCATTCTCCAGGTAGAGCCGCTGACCTGTGGTGTGGGCTCCCTCCCGGCGCATGGCCTCAAAATCCTCCCGTACCGCCTGGGCACTCATCTCTCCGCACAGGGCCAGGGTAGCATCCAGGTCCTTGGAAAATCCCTCCGCCGTCCACAGCCGCCCGGCAGCGGCACACACGGTACCCAGAGTAAACACCGCCCCCTTGTGGGTGTTCACACCTCCGGTGGCCCGGAACATGGCCCGCTCCCCCGCCGCGCCCGCCTGGCGCAGGAGGCGGAAGGTCTCCTGGGGCGGAAGATCCTTCGTCTCCCGACCCAGGGCCACAGCCTGCTCAAAATAAGGGAGCAGGGCGGCCGTGCTGTCCAGAAAGGTAAACACGTCCATATCCCGGTGGCTGCCGTTGTTGCTCCGGTCCACCAGGCCGGGTTTCGGGGTGGTGCACACCTCATAAAGCAGGGCCTTGGCGGCCAAAGTCCCCAGAGTCTGCTGGTCCTTTTTTCCAAAGTAGTCCTCCAGAATGGCCCGGGTGGCTCCTTGCAGCTCCTCCACGGTGTGGAGGCGGCGGGACGCGCACCCCTTGCCCTCCTTGCCGCATACCAGGCACTTTCGGGGCGGCTGGCCCAGCTGGGCGCGGTCCCATTTGCCGCTCACCGGGTCCAGCACGTCCAGGTCAAAGAGGCGGCCCAGGGCATCCTGATCCTCCAGCTCCACGCACAGCTCCTTGATCGTACGGCCATCTCCCCGCACCACCCACAGAGCTTCACAGCCGGTGGGCTGGTCCACCTCTTCCTGATGGACAATCTTTAGCCGCTGGGCCAGCAGAGCACACTCCAACCGCTCCAATCCCTCTCGGAAGGCCCGGCGGAGCACCGGAGAATTTTTCACCGGCCCGGCGATATTCATGCAAAAGGAGACAACGGAAAGCTGATATTCCTCCAACAGCTGCTGCTGGCGCATAGCCCGGGCATCTCGGGCATTAAGCATCTCCATGAGGGTAACGGCGTGTTCCATAGGGAGCCTCCTTTAGTAGTGAATGACCTGGGCGGTGCGGCAGATGGCGTCGATGACCGGCTGAGCCTGGGGCGAATGGAAAAAGTCCCAGGTGGTCTGGGGCAGCTGATTGCGAATTTCCTCCAGACGGCCGTCGTGAATGGCCTGGCGCACTGTGCTGGCGCTGATGACCTGCCCCTCCGCCTGGAGCCGGGGCACCTCTATGCACTGGATGCCCATTTTGGGCAGTTCCTGGGCCATGATCTGGTTGTATAGCCCAGTGACCAGGCTGCGGGGCTCCTCCCCCACATAGCGCACGCTCACTCCCAGAGCCTGGGCGATGGAGCCGAACAGCGTGAGGTCCAGCTTGGCATGGCCGGTGATTACCGCCTGCTCGTCCTTTAAAAAGTAGCTGGGGAAGGTGGCAGAGCTGATCATGTAGGGGCCGCTGGGGTGGCAGATGACGTTGCTTAAATGGGCCACCCCTTCCGTCACCAGCTTCCAGCGCACATCGAAGGGCACCAGACTCTGTTCTTCGCTGAGGACGAAGAGGTGCACCGTGTCGCACTCCTTGGCCGCCCGCTCCACCAGGCTCAAGTGGCCCAGGGTGAAGGGGTTGGCGTTCATGACGATAGCCCCCGACTTGCCGGGACGGCGGTCCTGCTCCAGCTTTTTGCAGAAGGAGGAAAACCCGCCCCGCCGGTTCTCCAGGAAGGAGAGGGTCCCCTCCACCCGGGCGATCTCATAAAAGCCCAGGTCCTGAAAGAACTTGGCGCTCTGGCACTTGGTGTAGACAAACTGGCGCAGGATACCCCGCTCGGTCTGATGCTCCATCAGGTGAGAGACCACCTGGTTCAAAAGGCCCTCCCCCTGGTGGCGGTGGTCCACCGCAAAGCAGCGCAGGGTACACCCAAAGGTACTGCCGGTGGCCACCAGCTGGTAGTCCTCATCAAACAGGCCGCAGGTGTAGTCCAGATTGCCGTCCAGGGTGATGCCCTCCCCCTCCAGCAGGGCGCGGAGTTTTCTTTGGCCCCGCTTGTCGTCGGGGTAGATCTCACTGAGGGTATAGGCCATAGGGGTCTCCTCCTTTGAAAAAACACGGGGACTGAAACAGCCCCCGTGTCGGTTATCGTTTTTCCTTATTCTGCTTGGTTGGGGTCGTAGGGCTTGATCTTGCGTACCACGTCCAGGATGGTTCCATCCCTGGCCTCCAGCACAGCCACCACTTTGTCCTCCCACTCCAGGTCGTCGGGGCGGCCCACCAGGGAGTAGGCCTTCTCCTTGAGCTCCTCGATGGTCACATGGGGGATTCCCGCCTGGTCCAGGCACTCGATAAGGTCGGGACGCAGGGGGTTGACGGCGATGCCGTAGTCGGTGACCAGCACGTCCACACAGTCCCCGGGGGTGGTGACAGTGACCACGTGCTCGCAGACGGTAGCCATACGGCCACGAACCAGGGGGGTAACGATGATGCAGCACTTGCTGCCGGCGGCCGTGTCGGGGTGTCCGCCGGGCGCGCCCCGGAGCACACCGTCCGAGCCGGTGAGCACGTTGACGTTAAAACCGGTGTCGATTTCCAGCGCGGCCAGCACCACAAAGTCCAGGCTGTTGACAAAGGCGCCTTTGTTGGCGGGGTTGGCGTACTGGGAGGCGCTCATCTCAAAGTGGCCCGGAGTCTGGTTAATGGAGTTCACCGCGTCCAGGTCGAAGTCCTGCACGTCGATGACCTTGCCCACTTTGCCCTTTTTCAGCAGCTCCACCATGGGGCCGCAGATGCCGCCGATGGCCCAGCCCATCTTGATGCCCCGCTCGTCCATGTACTGCTCCAAAAACAGGTTGGCAGCCAGAGAGGGGCCGCCTACACCGGTCTGGAAGGAGAAGCCCTCCTTGAAATAGGGGGTAGAGGCAATGACCTTGGCCACGTTTTCCGCCATCATCAGGTCCCGGGGGTTCTGGGAGATGCGTGCGGCGGCGGAGGCGATCTTCTTCGGGTTGCCAATAGAGTCTACCACCACCACAGCGTCCACGTCAATGGCCTCCACGCTGGCGGGCATGTTGGGGAAGGGCACCAGGCAGTCAGTGACCACCACCACGTGGTCGGCGTACTTGGCGTCGGACATGGCGTAGCCCATGGAGCCGCAGTTGCTCTTGCCGCCGATGCCACGGCAGTTACCCATGGGGTCGCTGGTGGGAGCGGCGATGAAGGCGATGTCGATGTGGACCTCCCCGGCCTCAATGGCACGGGGCCGGCCGCCGTGGCTGCGGATGATGGCGGGGGTCTTCAGCTTGCCGGCAGAGACTACCTCACCCATGCGGCCACGAATGCCGGAGGTCTGGATACCAATAACCTTGCCCTCCTCAATGTAGTCGGCAATGGGGTCATGGGCCGCGCCCAGGCTGGTAGCGGCGATGGTCAGGTCCTTGAGCCCCAGTTCCTCGATGGCGGCGGCCATCACCTGGTTGACCACATAGTCGCCGTCCCGCAGGTGGTGATGGAAGGAGAAGGTCATGCCGTCCTTGGCGCCGCACTGCTTGAGGGCCTCCACCAGGGAGTCCACCACCTTGGTATCCACCGGCTTTTCACACCGGCGGGTGCGGGGAGAGGCCTTCTGGATGTACTTGCCGTCCATATAGTTCTTGCCCTGGTACACCTCACGGCCGTTGGTGAGCAGAGCGTCGGGAATGTCCCGTCCTACTTTGTTAATCATACCAGATCCCCCTCATACAGTCCACAAGCCCGGGCCAGACGCAGGGTGCGCTCAGCGCCGGGGATAAAGGCGATGTCGATCATCTTGCCGTCCACAGTAAACACGCCCACCCCGGCGGCAGACTGCTCCCGGTAGGCACGGACGATCTTCTCGGCCTGGATGATCTCCTTCTCGGTGGGGGCAAAGACCTGGTGGACAAAGCGAATCTGCTTGGGGTTGATGAGGCTCTTGCCGTCAAAGCCCATGGCCTTGTTCTGCAGCACCTCAGCCTCAAAGCCCGCCTGGTCGTCCAGGTTGGTAAACACGGTGTCAAAGCACTGGATCCCGGCGGCACGGGCGGCCAGCAGCATCTGGCCCCGAGCGAAGAGCATGTCCACGCCGTCGGGCTGGGGGGTAGTCTGCATGCACTTGCGGAAGTCGCCGCCGGAGATGGCCACGCCGAACATCCGCTCCGAAGCGGAGCAGATCTCATAGGCATTGAGGATGCCCTTGGGGCTCTCCAGAGCGGCCATCAGCAGGGTGCGGCCCTTCTCGACGCCAAACTCCTCCTCGGCGGCCTCCACGGCGGCCTCCACGGTCTTCACATCCTGGGCGCTTTCACACTTGGCGATACGGATGCCGTCGGCCCCGCCGGCCACACACACCCGGATATCCTCCTGCCAGTGAGGGGTATCCAGGCCGTTGATGCGGACGATCACCTCAGTGTCGCCATAGTCGATGGTCTTTAGGGCATGGTACAGGGAGAAGCGGGCGGCGTCCTTCTGGTTCTCCGCCACCGCGTCCTCCAGGTCCAGCATAATGGAGTCACAGCCGTAGATGTAGGCGTCCTTGATGAGGCCCGGCTTCTGGGCGTTCATAAACATCATGGTCCGGCGCAGGCGGAACCGTTCCGGTCTGGGACGAGGAATCATCGTACCACACCTCCCCAGGGAATATTGGCGGCCGACTGGCCGCAGCTGCGGAACACCGCACACTCCACCCGGGCCTTCAGGGTGCAGTCCAGAGCACCCTTATCCACCACGGTGACCTGAGCATTGTCCACACCCAGACGCTCCAGGGTCTCCAGCACGGTGGCCTTGATCTGGCGGCCGTACTGGTTCATCACGCTGCTGGACAGGGTCAGCTGGATGCCGTCATTTCCCGGCTCCACGGTGACCTGGGCATCACTGGATTCCAAGGTACCGGCCATGGCCGGCTTCAAAATTTCCATGACATGTCCTCCTTTAAGGGATTTTCTTTGCTAATTATAAGGTAACATGCCCAAGATTATAGGTCAAATATAATTTATAATATAGTATCCATAGTATTTATCCTATGTTTTGCTTGACGCCGCGCCCGCCCTCCGTTATCCTAAAAGTAAGAAGAAAAGCCGATTTTCCAGAAAAGAGGGAGCCATATGAATCTGAAACAGGCCCGCTACATCCGCACCATCGCCCAGGAGGGTGGCGTGACCGCGGCAGCCAAAAAACTGTATATCAGCCAGCCCTCTCTCAGCCAGATGCTGCGGCAAATTGAGGAGGAGCTGGGTGTGGCGCTGTTTGACCGCACGGTGCAGCCCTTCCGTCCCACCTACGCGGGGGAGTGCTATCTCCGGGCCGCCCAGGCCATGCTCAACGCCAATGAGATTTTAGAAAATGAGATTCAGCAGATTCGCCAGGAGGACCGGGGAAGGCTGCGGCTGGGCATCAGCATGCAGCGCTCCGCCCGGCTGCTCCCCCAGGTCTTGCCCCAGTTCATCAAATCCTTTCCTCATGTCCGTCTGGAGCTGCGGGAGGCGGGCAGTGCCATGCTGGAGCAGATGGTGCTGGAGGGGGAAGTGGATCTGGCCTTTGCCTCCACGGAAGGCGGTATCCCCGGCCTGGCCTATCAGCTGATCCAGCGGGAGACCATCGGCATTCTGGCCGCCTGCGACACTCCCCTGGCCCAGGCTCTGCCATCCGGCACCCCCATCCAGCTGGAGCAGGCCATGGATGCTCCCTTTGTCTCGCTGAAAACCGGCCACAACGTCCGCATCGTCCAGGACCGACTCTTTCAGGAGCACGGCCTGAGCCCCACCCTCTTTCTGGAGAGCGACAACATGGAGGCCGCCCGGCAGATCACGGTAAACTGTGGGTGCTATATGCTGTGTGCCCACAGCTACACCGCAGGGCAAGGCTGCTTCTATCCCCTGGCCAGCTATGACAACCAGCGCCACTTTTATGCCTGCTACCGCCAGGGACAGCGCCTGCCCCGCTACGTTCAGCCGATTTTGCATCTGGTGGCCCAAAGTCTGGCCGCCGACGGCTCCTGACCTACATGCAGAAGGCGGCGGAAGTGATTCCACTTCCGCCGCCTTGCTTATGTTGTATTACTTGTCGT
>CAJLCG010000035.1 GCA_905205085.1 uncultured Oscillospiraceae bacterium | reverse complement strand
ACGCCGTCTCCCAGGTACTCCCCCGCCTTCTCCCGCACACTCCGTCCTCCCGAGGACAGCTGCCGGATCTTTTGCAGGAGAGGATTTTTTCGACTGGTAATGATCTCCATTACGCCCGCTCCAATCGCTCAATATCGCTGTTGCGTCCCAGCACCACCAGACAGTCCTCCGGGCTCTGGAAGACAAAATCTCCGCCCGGGGCGATGGTCATGGTATCTTTCCGGCGCACCGCAATGACCGTCAGTTTCCACTTGGCCCGGATGTTCAGCTCCACAATGGATTTGCCCACCCAACTGTCAGGCAGGGTACGCTCCACAATGGAATACTCATCCGACAGCTCGATATAGTTGAGGATATCGCCATTGATGAGGCGCCGGGCCAGACTCAGAGCCATCTCCTGCTCGGGGAAAATGACCAGGTCCGCTCCGATCTTCTCCAGCACCTTGCTATGGACCATGCTGTTGGCCTTGCCCACCACCCGGGGACCGTTCAGCTCCTTCAGGTTCAGGGTAATGAGGGCGCTGGTACCCACATCACCGCCGGCAGCCACCACAGCACAGTCAAAATTGCGCGCTCCCACACCGGCAAGCACCTCCGGGTCCCGGGCGTCACCTACCACAGCATAGGTCACCTGGTCGGCCACCGCCTGTACCCGTTCGTGCAGGATATCCATGGCCAGCACCTCATGGCCCTGAGCACACAGCTCCTGAGCTAAGGAGGTACCAAACCGTCCCAATCCGATGATCAAAAAATTTTTCATACGTTCCTCCCACGATCAGCCTATCATAACTTCGGCGGAGGGATAACTGATCTTGTTCTCCCCCCGTCCCCGGGTCAAAAAGGCAATGGAGAAGGACAGGATACCCACCCGTCCCAAAAACATCAGCAAAATAATCAGCAGCGCGCTGGGAGCGCTCAGCCCGGGAGTGATTCCCATGGTCACGCCCACCGTACCCATGGCGGAAGCCGTTTCAAAGGCCGCCTGCACATAGGGCACCCGCTCCATCAGGGACAGAAGCATGGACGCACCCAAGAACAAAAGCACCACCGTCAGCGCCAAGGTCATGGCATCCAGCACCTTCCGGCCGGGGATTCGTCTTCCCCGGAAGACCACCTGCTCCCTGCCCCGCAGACCGTCCCGCAGAGCCAGCAGCAAAATACCCACGGTTACCGTCTTCAGGCCGCCGGCGGTGGAACCGGAGGAGCCGCCGATGAGCATGAGCAAAATAGACATGACCGCCGATCCGTCCAGCAGTCCCCCCTGGTCAAAGGTGGCATAGCCCGCCGTGCGAAGGGTAACCGACTGGAACAGGGCGTTGAGGGGCCGCTGCCACAGGGGCATGCTTCCCAGGGTGGCGGGGTTGTCCCACTCCGCACAGGTGAAGTACACCCCACCGAAGAAGATCAGGCAGGCGGTGATGCCCAGCACCATCTTGCTATAAAGGGTCAATTTCTTCCAGCAGCGCTTCTGGATCAGATCCTCCCACACAAAGAAGCCCAGGCCGCCTACCACAATGAGGGCCATGATGGTACACAGCACCAGCGGGTCACCCTGGTAGGCCGCTAAGCTGGAGTAGGGGCCGCTGTAAAGCCCCAGAATATCAAAGCCGCCGTTACAGAAGGCGGAGACGCTGTGGAAGATGGAAAACCAGATGCCGGTCAGTCCAAACTGGGGCACAAAGCGGATGGCCAGCAGCACAGCCCCCGTCCCCTCTACCAGCAGCGTACCCAGCAGAGCATGGCGCACTACCCGAACCACTCCGGACACCCGGTCCAGGTTCATGGCCGAGGCCATCACCAGACGCTGAGACAAACCGATGCGCCGGTGCAGGGCGAAGGGGATGATGGAGATCAGGGTTACAAACCCCAGTCCCCCCAGCTGAAGCAGCAGTAAAATCACTGCCTGGCCGAATACCGACCAATGTACCGCCGTATCCACCAAAATCAGCCCTGTCACGCAGGTTGCGGAGGTGGCGGTAAACAGGCAGATCAGCCAGGGGGTAGTCTGTCCGTTCTGGGCGGAGATGGGCAGATGCAGCAGCAATGTGCCCAACAAAATAATGGCCCCAAATCCCAATACGATATAACGGGTGGGGTTGATGCTCTTGCGCTTATTTCTTTGAAACTGCATCCCTGCATACGTCTCCCTTTTGAACATGTTCCTCTGTTCCTATTTTATCCATTCCCTCTATAAGACGCAATTTTCAGGATAAAACAGCAAAAAAGGGCCTTTTTTCAACAAAATATCCCGTTGACACAGGTACGCGCTTTTGGGGGTCCATTCAGCAGACCTTAATATAGCATACCCTCCCAGGATATTCAAGTCAACGATTTTCTCCCGGCGGTCCGGCCTGCCCGGCCAGAACAAGAGCCCGGCTCGCTCGTCCGGCAGAACGCTTTCTCTCCGGTCCAACACCCGTTCAGGCTCTATTATATATAATGTATCCCCCGCCGCAAGTCAAGCACAGAACAGAGAAAAGCGCCTGTTCTCCCGTTTCTTCTTCCCTCTCCAATCCTGACCAGGCAGAAAAATACCGGCCGGCGGACAGTGCCGCAGGCCGGTAGACAGGATGTTCGGTTGGGTAGTTTGGCCTTGTCCGGACTTACGCCTCAATGGCGCTGCGGAGCTGGTCGTACACATCGTCCGAGCCCTCACACATCACCATTACAACAGTTCCGTCCTCCAGGGTCTCCAGGCGGGCGTTTTCCGCCACAGCGTACTGATCGGCCAGATAGGTCTCAAAGCTGCTCTTCTGCCGGTCAATGAAGCCCTGGAGTCCCGCTTTCACAGCCTCCTCCTTGCCCTCGGCGGGCATGACGGCGGCAATGCCGTAGGCCTTTACATTCATCATGGAGCCACTGGCTGCAAAGGCAGTCATATCCTCCCCTTTGAGCCCCATGGACTCCAGGATCATGGCGTTCATATCGTCCTCGCTGTTGGCCTGGGTAATGACGGGGTTATACTCCACCATCTCTCCCCCGCTCTCCGTGATGGCCTGGCTGTACAGCTGGGTCAGTTCCTCTGGGGTGCGGGTGCTGCCGGTCTTCTGTCCGCAGCTAGTCAAAACGGCGATCAGAAGGGCGGCGCAGGCCACGCTGGCAAAGATTTTTTTCATGTGGGATCTCCTTTTTCTTGTTTTACATGGGCCATGGATCGGCCCATTTCGCTTGCTTTGACGTGCTTCAAGAAAAAAGGTTCCCAAAAAATCCAATTTTATGCGTTTACCCCTGTCTGGGGCAGCAGCAGGGTCACTGTGGTGCCCTTTCCCGGAGTACTCTCCAGATGGATCTGTCCGTCATGAAGGGCTGTACCGTGCTTGACGATGGACAGGCCCAACCCAGTGCCGCTGATGTCCTTGGAGTGGCTCTTGTCCACTCGGTAGAAGCGCTCAAACACCCGGTCCTGATCCTCAGCGGGAATGCCGATGCCGTTGTCCTCTACCGACACCTCCACGCCGTCTTCCACCGGTCCCACCGTGACAGCCACGGTGCCGCCCCGGCGGTTATACTTGATGGCGTTGTCGCACAGGTTGTAGATCATCTCATCCAGCACCCGGCGCACACCGTGGACCTGGACCGAGCGGCCCATGGTCTTGATGGTCACATCCTGCTTCTGAGCGGCGCTCTCCAGACGCTTGACTACCTCCAGAGCGAGCTGGTACAGATCCACATCCTCCCGCTCCACGTTCACCGCGCCCTCGTCCAGCTGGGACAGGCGGATGATATCCTCCACCAGGGCAATGAGGCGCTGGGCCTCCTGGTAGATATCGCTGGCAAAGCCCTGCACGTCCTCCGCCTTCACCATGCCGCTCTGCATGATCTCCGCAATGCCGGAGATGGAGGTCAGGGGGGTCTTCAGCTCATGGGAGACATTGGCGGTAAACTCCCGCCGCAGGTCCTCCCGCTGCTCCTGCTCGGTCACGTCCAGCAGGACCATCACCGCACCCATCTGCTCCTCCCCCTGCATGACCGGGTTGGCCAGCAGCTGGCAGTAGCGGCCGTTGAGGTGCAACATCTGCTGGCTGCGGTGGCCGGAGAGCACCTCATCCACCGCCTGGCGGAAGTTCTCGCTGCGGTTGAGTACCAGAGCGTTGACCTCCTCCTTCGGCGTCTGGGCGCCCAGCTGGCGCAGGGCACCGCTGTTGTAGGAGAGCACATGGCCCTGCCGGTCCAGCAGAAGGAAGCCCTCGGACATATTTTCCGTCAGGGCGGCAAACTCCTGCTGCTTTTGGCGCAGCTGGCGCACCTGCTGCTGGATGGTGTCGTTCTGATGCTTGATGCGGGAGAGCAGGGGGGTCAGCTCCTCATAGGTGTCGCAGTCCTCCGGATGCTCCAGGTCCAGATTAACAATGGGCCGGATGATCCGCTTGGCCATCCGGGAGGCCAGCACCGCAGAGAGCAGCAGAGCCAGGGCCAGGATGATCAAAATGGGCTGGACCATGGACAGCAGCAGGGTCACCACCGTCTGCTGGGCACTGGCCACACGAATCACCGTACCGTCGCTGAGGCGGCGGGCCGCGTACAGGGTCTGCTGGGCCAAGGTGGAGGAGTAGCGCCGGGCGGTGCCCGACTGGTCGGTCAGCGCCTGCTGGATCTCCTCACGGTCGCCGTGGTTCTCCATCGCGGCGGCATCAGCCTGGCTGTCGTAGAGCACAGTGCCGTCCCGATCCACCCAGGTCACTCGGTTTTCTGTGTTGAGCCCATCGAGATAGTCCATCCCGTTGAGCTCCACCCCCTGGGCCACCAGCCAGGTCTCGGTCTCCAGCTCCGTCATGAGTTGGTCGCTGAAATGCTGGTACAGCATGCCCAGAAACAGGGCAATGGACAGCACCATCACAGAGACAGCAACTGCCGTAGAATTTCGAAATAATTTGGCGGTCATATTCTTCAACTTCTTCTCCCTCCGGTCAGTCGGCACTGATCTTGTAGCCGATCCCCCGCACCGTCTCGATGCAGTCGCCGGATTTGCCCAGCTTCTGACGCAGGGTACGGATGTGCACATCCACCGTCCGGCTGGCGCCGTCAAACTCATAGCCCCAGATGGTGTTGAGCAGCTGGTCCCGGGTAAATACGGTACCTGCCCGCTCCATCAGCAGGCACAAGACCTGGAACTCCTTCAGAGTCAGGGTAACATCCCGGTCCCCGTCCCGGACAATGTGCCGCTCCGGGTCCACAAAGAGGCTGCCCAGGGAGTAGGTCTTCTCCTTGGGCTGATTCTGCCCCGCGTGGCGCAGGGCGGTGCGCACCCGGGCCATCAGCTCCATCATGCCGAAAGGCTTGGCTACATAGTCGTCCGCCCCCTCATCCAGTCCCAGCACCTTGTCGTACTCGGTGCTCTTGGCGGTGAGCATGATGACCGGCAGGGTCTTGGTGGCGGGCATGGAGCGCAGGCGCTTGAGTACCTGCAAACCGTCCTCCTCGGGCAGCATGATATCCAGCAGCACCAGCTCAGGGCTGCCCTTCTCCATGGCCTCCCAAAACTGGGAGGGACGGTCAAACCCCTGGGCCTCCATGCCCTGGCTCTGTAAGGTATAGACCACCAGCTTACGGATGCTGGCGTCGTCCTCTAAAATATAGATCACGTGCGTTTACCTCTCCTCCGCTCCCCGGTTTGGGAAGCTCACATATCGCCGTGCTGTCCGGTGAGGGAGTACTCCACCCACTCCGCGATGTTGCAGGCGTGGTCGCCGATGCGCTCAAAATATTTGGCGATCATCAGCAGGTCCATGCAGGTCTCCCCGCTGTCCCCCTGGCCGATGCGGCGGATGAGTTCATCCTTCACATCCAGGAACATGCGGTCGATCTCATCGTCCTTGCGGATGACCTCCTGGGCCAGGCCCAGGTTTTTCCGTACAAAGGAGTCGATGCTGTCGGTGACCATGCCGATGGTGCTGCGGGCCATCTCAGCGATGGGCACATGGGAAACCACCGGGCTGTCCTCGATGTCCCGGGTAATTTCGGCAATGTCGCTGGCCTGGTCGCCGATGCGCTCCATGTCGGAGATCATCTTCAGCGCCGCAGAGATGGTGCGCAGGTCCCGGGCCACAGGCTGCTGCTGGAGCAGCAGCTTCATGCACAGGCTCTCGATGTCCCGCTCCTTCTGGTCGATCTCCCGCTCGGCAGCGGCGGCGGTCTCCCGCAGGGCGGCGTCCCCCTCCAACAGGGCCTTGGCGGCGGCGGAAATGGCCTCCTCGCACAGGGCTCCCATTTTGATCAGTTCTACATTCAGCTGTTCCAGCTGTTCGTTGAATTTGTCCCGCATTATCCGAACCTCCCGGTGATGTAGTCTTCCGTCTTCTTGTTCTGGGGCATGGAGAACATCTGCTCCGTGTCGCCGTACTCAATGAGCTCACCCAGCAGGAAGAAGGCGGTCTTGTCGGAGATTCGGGCAGCCTGCTGCATGTTGTGGGTGACCATGATGATAGTGTAATCCTTTTTCAGCTCGGTGGCAAGGTCCTCGATTTTGGAGGTGGAGATGGGGTCCAGAGCGGAGGTGGACTCGTCCATGAGCAGCACGTCGGGCTTCACCGCCAGAGCGCGGGCAATGCACAGGCGCTGCTGCTGGCCGCCGGAGAGACCCAGGGCAGGCTTTTTCAGCCGGTCCTTTACCTCGTCCCAGATGGCCGCGCCCTTCAAGGACTCCTCCACAATCTCATCCAGCTTCACCTTGCTGCGGATGCCGTGGGTGCGGGGGCCGTAGGCCACGTTGTCATAGATGGACATGGGGAAGGGATTGGCCTTCTGGAACACCATGCCGATGCGCTTGCGCAGGTCGGTGACGTCCTGGCCGGGGGCATAGATGTCCTCTCCCCGGTAGAGCAGGGAGCCGGTGATCTTCACGTTGGGAATAAGGTCGTTCATCCGGTTGAGACAGCGCAGGAAGGTGGACTTGCCGCAGCCGGAAGGGCCGATGAGAGCGGTGATCTGATGCTCGGGGATTTCAATATTGATTCCCTTCAAGGCCTTGTTCTCCCCGTAATACAGGTCCAGGTTTTCTGCCTTGACGATGGTATTTTCGTTCATATCGTAAAACTCCTTACTTCTTGAGACGCTTGCCCGCCAGCTTGGCGGCCAGATTGATGACCAGGGTAATGACCAGCAGCACCAGAGCCACAGAGAAGGCCAGATCGAAACGGGCGTTCTCCTTGGCGTAACCGTACAGGGCCACGGTGAGGGTGGCACCGGAGCTGTGGGTGAGGCCGCCCTTGCTGAAGAAATCCTGCAGGCCGGTGCTCATACCGGCGGTGAACATCAGCACGGCGGACTCGCCGACGATGCGTCCGATGGACAGGATACAGCCGGTGACGATACCGTCAATGGAGTCGGGCAGGACAATAGTGCGGATCATGTGCCACTTGCCTGCGCCCAGACCCAGCGCGCCCTCCCGGTAGCCCTGGGGCACGGTCTTCAGAGATTCCTGGGTGGTACGGATGATAGTGGGCAGGGTCATGATCACCAGAGTAAGGGAGCCGGCCAGCAGGGTGGTGCCCAGCTTCATCATCTGGCAGAACACCAGCATACCCACCAGGGCGTACAGGATGGAGGGGATTCCGGCCAGGGTCTCGGTGGCAAACTCAATGGCGGTCACCAGCTTGCGGTTGGTGGCATACTCGGTGAGGTAGATGGCAGCGCCCACACCCAGAGGCAGGGCAAACAGCAGGGTAACCACTACCACATACACGGTATTCTGAATGGCGGGCAGGATACCCACGGTATCGTTGAGCACGCTCTCCTCCGTGGTGAGGAACTCCCAGGTCAGGTTGGGCATGCCCTCTACAAAGATGTAGCCGATCAAAAACAGCAGCAGCAGGCAGGTGGCCCCGGCGGAGAGATACAGCAGGGTACGCATCCCCACCTCGTAGGCCTTGCGGCGGGGGGAGAGCTTGCTTTTGGCCTTGCCGGCCGTCTGAATTGCAGAAGTCGTTGTCATAGCATTCGTCATCCTTTACGCCTCCTTGTCCCGTTTCAGGAACACATTGAGGACCACATTGATCAGCATGATAAACAGGAACAGCACCAGGCCGATGGAGTACAGGGCGTTGCGCTGCAGGCTGCCCACAGCGGCGTAGCTCATCTCGCTGGCGATGGCCGTGGTGAGGAACTTGACGCTGGTGAGCAGAGAGGGCATGTTGGCCACATTGCCTGCCACCATCAGGATGGCCATGGCCTCGCCGATGGCACGGCCCACGCCCAGCACCACCGCCGCGGCGATGCCGCTCTTGGCAGCGGGCGCGGTGACCCGGAAGTAGGTCTCCAGCTCGGTGGCCCCCAGGGCCAGGCTGGCCTCCTCATACTCCTTGGGCACCGCCTTGAGGGCGGTCTCGGACACGGAAATGATGGAGGGCAGGATCATCACGGCCAGCACGATGATGGCGGCCAGCAGGCTATCGCCGGCGGGAACATTGAAAAACTCCCGGATGGCAGGCAGCAGCACCATCATACCCACCAGGCCGTACACCACCGAGGGGATACCGGCCAGCAGATCCACCGCCGGACGGATCACCGCCGCCACCTTTGGGGGCGCTACCTTGGCCAGAAAGACCGCGGTAAAAAATCCGATGGGCACACCGATGAGGATGGCGCCGGCGGTGCCGTAGATGGAGGTGAGGATAAAGGGCAGGATGCCGTAGGCCGGATCGGTCTTGTTGGTGGAATCCCAGCGGGTTCCGAACAGGAAGTCGATGAGGCCCACCTCTTTGATGGCGGGCAGACCGGACAGGATCAGATAGATGGTAATGAGCACCACGAAGGCGATGGCAATAAAACCACACAGCAGGAATACCAGGTTCATGCCCCGCTCCACCGCGTTTTTGGCCCGCAGGGAGGGCTTTGCTTGTTTGTTCATATGTAACCAACCTTTGTCGCAGATTCTGAATCCTCAGCTGACAGAGAGCCCGGCGCACGACAAAAGGTCCGAGCCCTTTGTCAACTGAGGATGATTTTTTGAAAACAGGCCCCCGTGGCCGGGGGCCTGTTTTATCTGTTGGGATTCAGTCTTACTTAGCCCTTGGGGGACACGGCACCGGCGGCAGCGATGTAGTCAGCAGCCTCCTCGCTCATGGCAAAGTCCAGGAAAGCCTGGGCAGCCTCGGAGAGCTCAGCACCCTCCTTGGTGACCATGACGAAGGGACGCTGGATCTCGTAGGTACCGTCCTTCACGGTATCCTCAGAGGGAGCCACATCATTGACCTTCACGGCCTTCACGGTATCGTCCACAGCGGACAGGGAAGCGTAGCCGATGGCGTTGGGGTTGGAGGCCACGTTGCCGATCACGTCGCCGGTGGAGGAGTACTCGTTGGTGTACTTGCAGGTGTCAACCACGCCCACGATCTCCTCGAAGGCGCCGCGGGTGCCGGAACCAGCCTCACGGCCGAAGACAGCGATCTCGCCGTCGGTGCCGCCCACCTCAGACCAGTTGGTGATCTCACCGGTGAAGATCTGAGCGATCTGCTCCACAGTCAGGTTCTCCACGCCGTTGGCGGGGTTGATGACGATGGCCACACCATCCAGAGCCACGATGTTCTCCACAGCGCCGCTCTCCTTCTCCTCATCCTTCAGAGCACGGGAGGAAAGGCCGATGTCGCAGGTGCCGGAGGTAGCGCCCTCGATGCCGGCGCCGGAACCGGAACCGGTGTAGTTGATGGTCACACCGGGGTTCTCCTTCTCAAACACCTCGGTGAGAACCGCCATCACGTCCTTCATGGAGGTGGAACCGGCGGTATTCACGGTGCCGCTGAGCTCCACGGTGGAGGAGTTGTTGGTGTTGCTCTGGGAGCCGGAGCCGCTGCCCTGATCCTGATTGTTGCTGCTGCCGCAGCCGGTGAACAGGCCGAGAGCCAGCGCAAGAGACAGGCCCAGGCAAGTAAGCTTCTTCATATTCATCATTCTCCTTTGGTTTGTTTTCATTTAAGTACTGTGCAATCCGTTTCCCGTTTTGCGTGTCTCAGTATAAGAAAGCCATGTAAAATGAAAAAGCCCCTTTGTGTTAAATCCATGTAAAATCGCACATTTCCACGGAAATTAGGCACTTTTTATGAAAGGAACCCCCGTTCATCCGGATTCAATGTAAAATCAGCCCGATTTTTTCCTCCCTTTCCGTCCGGCAGATAAAAGAACCGGAGCGGCTCCTTGTAAAGAAACCGCTCCGGTTTTACATTCCCTTTTGTGATTTTACAAACCGCCCCGCTCTACCAGCTGCTCCAGGCCCTTCCGGTCCCGGACCCGCACGCCGCCCCGGAACAGTTCCACCAGCCCTGCGGCAGACAGCTTTTTTAAGGTGCGGGTCACCGCCTCCCGGGCGCTGCCGATGGCCTGGGCCAGCTGC
This sequence comes from uncultured Oscillospiraceae bacterium, assembly GCA_905205085.1. Lineage (GTDB taxonomy): Bacteria > Bacillota > Clostridia > Oscillospirales > Oscillospiraceae > Lawsonibacter. Next base: position 9,829 of record CAJLCG010000035.1, on the reverse strand, counting down.
TCCTGGGTGACCTGAAGGGTGTCGGTTTCCAGGCGGCGGGACTCCTCCAGCAGATAGGAGGCCACCCGCTGCTCCAGAGTATAAAAGAGCATCTGCTCCACGGCACGGATGGCGTGGGAGAAGCGGTCGGCCGCTGCTTTATAGATGAAATTCTCCACGTAGATATTTTCCCGCATCAAAACTGCCAGATACTGAATGGGGATCACCAGCACCTCCACCGCCGTCTCCGCCTGGATCTGCACATCAAATGTGATGGCGTTGAGCATGCAGGAGGCGGACAGCACGCATACCTCCCCTGCGGTCATCCGGGAGATGGTGGCCTCCCGGCCGTCCTCGGAGAGCAGGTAAATGCGCACTACACCGCTCTGGATGAGCAAGGCGCCCAGGCAGTCGGTATCCGGGGAGCGGATGATCTGTCCGGGGGCATAGGACACCCGCTGCACGCAGCCCAGCACAGTCTCCTGCTGCTGCTTGGTGAGGTGAGGCCAAAAAGACAGGGATTCGGGGGTCAGGGTATTCATAGCGGGCTCCTCTCTACTAGAGATCAATGTATTCCTCTTTATTATACTGGTTTTTCCCCGGGGAGCAAGTGGTTTTGTGACCCTGTCACAGAGGGAACACTTTCCCTGTGGTATGGTTACCCTATCCAAACTGATTTTTCTTGACAAACTCACAGGAGGTTTTTTATGATGAAGCAAGTTCTTTCGTTCCTGCGTTCCAATGCCGTCGGCCTTATCTTCATCGCCCTGGGCCTGGCAGGCGGATACCTCTATTACCGTCTTACCCTGTGCGCATCGGGGACCTGCCCCCTCACCTCTACCCCCTACTACTCCATGCTGGTGGGCGGTCTGATGGGCGCGCTGGCCGGAGACCTGCTGGCCGCCCTGCGGGCTCGCCTGACTTCCCGCTCATCTCAGTAATTCAACCGGAGGAATTCCATGGTCTATCTCGTCACCTTTCTGGAAGGGCTTATCACCTTCATCTCCCCCTGCCTGCTCCCCATGCTTCCCATTTACCTATCCTATTTTGCCGGCGGACAGCCAGACGCCTCCCGGGGGCGGGTGCTGAAAAACGCCCTAGGCTTTGTGCTGGGCTTCACCCTGCTGTTTGTGGCCATGGGGGCCTTTGCCGGCTCCATCGGAGCCCTGCTCACCCGGCACCAGCAGGCAGTGAATATCGTCAGCGGCCTGATTGTCATCTTCTTCGGCCTCAACTTCCTGGGCGTGTTCCGCCTGTCCCTGTTCCGGGGCTCTAAAGGCTATTCCGTGGGCCGGGAGATGGGCTTTTTCTCCGCCGTGGTGTTCGGCGCGGTCTTTGCCGTGGGCTGGACCCCCTGTGTAGGGGCTTTCCTGGGCTCGGCCCTGGTGCTGGCCTCCCAGCAGGGCTCCACGCTGCGGGGCATCCTCCTGCTGCTGTGCTACTCCGCCGGACTGGGGATTCCCTTTTTGGCCAGCGCCCTGCTCATCCAGTCCCTGAAAACCGCCTTTGACTGGATCAAGCGCCACTATTCCGTGATCAATGCCGTCTCCGGCGGGCTGCTCATTGTGGTAGGCATTCTTATGGCTACCGGCACCATGGGCACGCTGCTCTCCCGCCTTGCCTAAGGAGGTACGTTTATTATGGGTAAAAAATCGACTGTGATCTTAGGCGTTGCCCTGGTGGTGATTTTGGCCGCCGCCGGGTTCCTCTACACCCGTCTGGCCCCCGGCGTGCAGCACGATCAGCTGGCCCAGGAACCCAGCCAGTCGGAGGACTCCTCTTCTTCCACTTCTTCCTCCTCCCAGGAGGCCAGCCCCGCCCCCTCCTTTCCCATGGAAGATTCCCAGGGCAACACGGTACAGCTGTCCGATTTCTTGGGCGATAAGCCGGTCTTTCTCAACTTCTGGGCCTCCACCTGCTCCCCCTGCAAGCAGGAGATGCCCGACATCCAGGCCCTCTATGAGCAGTATGGGGACCAGATCCACTTTGTGCTGGTCAACGTGGGCGCAGCCATGAAAGACACCCGGGAAAAGGCAGAAAGCTACCTGACAGAACAGGGCTTTACCTTCCCGGTGTACTACGACGTAGACTACCAGGCCATTACCACCTACGGCATCAATTCCTTCCCCTTCTCCATCTTTATCGATGCCCAGGGCAATCTGGTCACCTATGGTCAGGGCATGCTGTCGGCCGAACTGCTGCAAAAGGGCTTGAACCTCATAGCCCCCGACGTGGTCCCCGCCCCTTAGTTCTCCCTTTTGGCAAATCATTCACAAAAGCTCCCCTTTTTTCTACACGATTGGCTCTTGCGTCCCGAAAAAAAAGGAAGTATAATATTGATGTTGCGTTATGAGCCGGATAAGGCAAATCCGTTTTTCGGTTGCGAATCCCGGTTCACGGAGGTAACATTATGGTAAAAGCGATCGTAGGCGCCAACTGGGGCGACGAGGGCAAGGGCAAGATCACCGACATGCTGGCGGAGACCTCTGATGTGGTCATCCGGTTCCAGGGCGGTGCCAATGCCGGCCACACCATCATCAATGATTATGGCCGTTTTGCTCTGCACATCCTCCCCTCCGGCACCTTCTACCCCCACATCACCAATATCATCGGCAACGGTGTGGCGCTGGACATCCGCAAGCTGGTGGACGAGCTGAAATCCCTCACCGATCAGGGCGTGCCTGCGCCCAACCTGATCGTGTCGGAGCGCTGCCAGATTCTGATGCCCTACCACACTCTTCAGGACGCCTATGAAGAGGAGCGTCTGGCCGGCAAGGCCTTCGGCTCCACCAAGAGCGGCATTGCTCCCTTCTACTCCGACAAGTACGCCAAGATCGGCATCCAGGTGTGCGACCTGTTTGACGAGGAGCGTCTGAAGGAGCGTCTGACCGCCGCCGTTTCCCTGAAAAACGTGCTCTTCGAGCACCTCTACCACAAGCCCGCGCTGAATGTGGACGAGCTGTTCCAGGAGCTGGTTACCCTGCGTGAGGAGATCCGTCCCTACGTGGGCGACGCGGTGGGCTTTGTCCACCAGGCCCTGAAGGAAGGCAAGACCATCCTGCTGGAGGGTCAGCTGGGCTCCATGAAGGACCCCGACCTGGGTATCTTCCCCATGACCACCTCCTCCCACACTCTGGCCGGCTTTGGCTGTGTGGGCGCCGCTGTGCCCCCCACCGCGGTGGAGGATGTGATCTGTGTCACCAAGGCTTACTCCTCCTCTGTGGGCTCCCACACTGAACCCTTCGTCAGCGAGCTGCTGGGCGAGGAGGGCGATGAGCTGCGCCGCCGTGGCGGCGACAAGGGCGAGTTCGGTGCCACCACCGGCCGTCCCCGCCGTGTGGGCTGGTTTGATGCCGTAGCCACCAAGTACGGCTGCATGGTGCAGGGCGCCACTCAGGTGGCTCTCACCTGCCTAGACGTGCTGGGCTATCTGGACGAGATCAAGGTTTGCACCGGCTATGAGATCGACGGTAAGGTCACCGATGTCTTCCCGGTCACTCCCCAGCTGATGAAGGCCAAGCCCGTCTTCACCACCCTGCCCGGCTGGAAGTGCGACATCCGGGGCTGCAAGGACTACGAGTCCCTGCCCCAGCAGGCCAAGGACTATGTGGACTTTTTGGAGGCCCACATCGGCGCCCCCATCACCATGGTCTCCTCCGGCCCCAAGCGTGATGAAATGACCTACCGCACCCCCAAAATCTAATGCGAGTACCGCGCCGGATGCCGCCTTCCGTGGCATCCGGCGTACCATTTTCACCAAGCAGGAGTGATACTTATGAAACGGATTCTTTCTGCCGGCTTGTCCCTGGCTCTGGGCATCTCATTCTGTCTGACTCCCGCTGCCGCTCTTACCGCCCAGCAGGCCGGTGAGCTTCTGGAGCAATACTATGTAGATACTGTTCCCGACCCTGTTCTGGGCCAGGAGGATGTGGATTCCATGCTGCAGGCCCTGGGCGACCCTTACACCGTCTACATGACCAAGGAGGAGTATGACGCCTTCCTGAACTCCGTCAACGGCGAAACCCTGGTGGGCATCGGCGTGTCCATCCAGAACGCGGTCACGGAAAACGGCTTTTTGATCCTCTCCACTCTCCCTGACTCCCCCGCCCAGGAGGCGGGACTGGAGGAAGGGGACTATATCCAGGCCATCGATGGAATTGCGGTCACCTCCTCGGAACAGTCCGCTTCTCTGGCCGGACAGGAGGGCTCCAAGGTAACGGTGACCGTCCTCTCCGGCAAGACTGGAAAGATCCGGGAGCTGACCCTCACCCGCCGGGAGGTCCAGGTACCCATTGTCACCTACTCTCTGGTGGACGGCGTGGCCGTCATCGAGTGCATCAGCTTCGGTGATACCACCGCCCAGACCATCTCTCAGGCTCTGACCGAGCATAAAGATCTGGATCGGCCCATCATTCTGGACCTGCGCTCCAATCCCGGCGGAGTCACCGATGCTGCCGCCGGCAGCGCCAGCTACTTTACTGGCAGCGGGGTCATGGCATTTTTCCGGGACGGCCAGGGACGATACACCATGGTCAAAACCGGCAGTCAGTACCCCGATCTCACCGACCAGCCCCTAATTATCCTCACCGACAGCAACTCCGCCAGCGCCTCGGAGCTATTTTCCGCCGCCATCCGGGATTACAGAGCGGGAATTGCCCTGGGAGAACGGACCTATGGCAAGGGCATTGCCCAAATCGTCCTGGACGAGGAGACCAACCCCGAGTTCTTTGACGGGGACGCGCTAAAGGTCACCTCCTACCGCTTCTATTCCCCCTTCGGGGTCACCAACGACACCATCGGCATACTGCCCACGTTGATGCTCTCCCAGCAGTACGCTCCGGCTGCTGCCATGCTGCTCACGGCATCTCAACCCAAGGACAGCCAGGGCTATTGGAAGCTGCATCTTGCCGGCTGCACCTTCTACATCTCCCAGGAGCAGGCAGGCCAAGCGGAATATCGGGAGGCCTTTGAGCAGCTGCTGGAGGCTCTGCCTCCCTCCGCCCAGCTTAAGCAGGGGACGGGTGGCAGCCAGTGGATCACCGTCTCCCCCGCATACGCCGCCCAGACTCTGGGGCTGAGCTATAACTGCCGCTGGAACTATAACGACCTGGATCAGTGCGTCTATACGGACGATGTGGCCACCCTGTCTGTCTATGGACTGTTGGGCGGCTTCCCGGACGGCTCCTTCCGCGCCCAGCAGTCGATTACCCGAGGTGAATTTGCCGTTTTGCTGTCCGCGGCCCTGAACCTGCGGGAGAGTAATTCTGCCGGGTTTACTGACGTTCCCTCCAACACCTGGTACGCCGACGCGGTGGACGCTATGGTGGCAAAAGGATTCCTGGCTGGACGCAGCAGCACCACCTTTGCGCCCCAGGACAATCTCACCTATGAGGAACTGGTCACCATTCTCTCCGCCGTCTCCTCCTGGGTCTGCACCAAGGGCTATGCTGTGGCCGACGAGCCGGTCCCCGCTGCCCAGCAGGGTGACTACGCCGCGTTCAGTTCCTGGGCTCAGGCTCCTGCCTGGCGTCTGTCTACCCTGGGCGTGCCCCTGGACCGGACCTCTCCTCAGGCCCCTGCCACCCGGGACCAGGCCGCCCATCTGATCTGCCAATTCCTGCGGGCCGCCGGCCTGCTTTGGAACGTATAAATGTAAGCGTTTATCATAGAAAGGACGAGTTTACCATGACTAAAATTGACATTGTCTCCGGCTTCCTCGGAGCCGGCAAAACCACTCTCATTAAAAAGCTGCTGGACGAAGTGTTCCGCGGCGAGAAGATCGTGCTCATCGAGAATGAGTTCGGCCAGATCGGCATCGACGGTGGCTTCCTGAAGGACGCCGGAGTAGAGATCACCGAGATGAACTCCGGCTGCATCTGCTGCTCCCTGGTGGGCGACTTCGGCGCGGCTCTCAAGCAGGTGCTGACCGACTATGCCCCTGACCGCATCATCATCGAGCCCTCCGGCGTAGGCAAGCTCTCCGACGTCATCGCCGCCGTGGAGCGGGTCCAGGCGGAGGCCCCCGACCTGCATCTCAACAGCTTTGTCACCGTGGTGGACGCCACCAAGGCCAAGATCTATATGAAGAACTTCGGCGAGTTCTTCAACAACCAGGTAGAGCACGCCAGCGCCATCCTCCTCTCCCGCACGCAGAAGATGGACCAGGCCAAGCTGGACAACGCAGTCAAGCTGCTGCGGGACAAGAACGCCAAGGCCGCCATCCTCACTACCCCCTGGGACCAGCTCACCGGTGCCCAGATCCTCTCCGCCATGGAAGGCGGCCACTCTCTGGCCGAGGAGCTGATGGAGGAGATCGCCCACGAGCATCACCACCATGAGCACGACGAGCACTGCGACTGCGGCTGCCACGACCATGACCACCATCATGATCACGACCACGAGCATCATCACGATCATGACCATGAGCACGAGCATCACCACGACCACGAGCATGATCATGAGCATCATCACGACCACGACCACTGCGACGAGGCCGCCTGTGATGCCTGCCTGGCCTGTGACATGGGCCACGAGCACCACCACCACCACCACGACCATGACGCCGACGAGGTGTTCACCTCCTGGGGCCGTGAGACTCCCCGCAAGTACACCCGGGAGGAGCTCCAGGACGCTCTGTCCTCCCTGGCCATGGGTGAGACTTACGGCGTGATCCTCCGTGCCAAGGGCATCCTGCCCTGCGAGGACGGCCAGACCTGGCTACACTTCGACCTGGTCCCCGGCGAGTTCCAGATCCGGGAGGGTGCTGCCGACTACACCGGCCGTCTGTGCGTCATTGGCTCTGATTTGAAGGAGGAGCAGCTGGAGAAGCTGTTCCTGCTGGCGTGAGGTGAAAGAACATGCCTGACTCCCGTATCCCCCTGTATTTGATCACCGGCTTTCTGGACAGCGGCAAAACCACTCTGCTCATCGACACCCTGAATATGGACTACTTCAACGACGGCCAGCGCACCGTCCTCATCCGCTGTGAGGACGGCGAGGAGGAGTATGACCAGGAGAAGCTATCCAAGCGCAACTGCCGTCTGGTGCCGGTGGAGGACCAGTCCCAGCTCACCCGTGCCTTTCTGGACGAGGTGGAGCGGCGCTATCAGCCCGAGCGCGTCCTGCTGGAATACAACGGTATGTGGCCCATCCAGATCCTCCGGGACCTGAAGCTGCCCCGGGAATGGGGCCTGTACCAGGCCATCCACGTCATTGACGCCACCACCTTTGAGATGTACCGCACCAACATGCAGTCCATGATCGTGGATCAGGTGTCCGAGGCGGACATGGTGCTCTTCAACCGCTGCACCCCGGACATGCCTCTCTCCGGCTGGAAGCGCTCCATTCGGGCGGTCAACCGGATGTGCGAGATCGTCTTTGAGGACGAGCGGGGCGAGGAGCTGGAGGTGGAGGACATCCTCCCCTACTCTCTGGACAGCGACCATCTGGAGCTGGAGGACGACGACTACGGCATCTGGTATATCGACATCCAGGACCACCCCGAGCGCTACGAGGGCAAAACCGTCACCTTCAAGGCCCAGGCCATGACCAGCATGAAGCTGCCCAAGGGCACCTTCATCCCCGGCCGCAACGCCATGACCTGCTGTGTGGACGACATCCGCTTCTTCGGTTTCCTGTGCAAGTATGACCGCAGCCGCTCCCTGCGTAAGGGAGAGTGGGTCATGGTCACCGCCCAGATCCGCTGGGAGCACGCCGCCGTCTACGAGGGCGAGGGCGTGGTGCTCTATGCCCAGTCCGTGGAAAAGGCTGAGGCCCCCAAAGATCCCCTGGTTTATTTCCGTTGATTTCCATCCCCCGGTAGAGCATTCTGCCCTGCCGGGGGATTTTTCTGCCTGTATCACATGTCAAGGTTGACACCGCTCTTGGTAAAGTTCTATAATAAATCCAGAAACTTGTCATACATCCTATCTGTTCGGAGCACTTCTGGGTGGGCGTTTCTGCCCTTCTGTTTCGGACCCTGCGGGCTGGCCCTCCAGTCCGCTTTTTATGGAAAGGAATTCAAGGCGTATGAAAGGAGCGATCTACTTGACCGCAGCAGAAAAAAAGCAACTGATGGCCACCGCTTGTAAGGTGCGCATGGGTGTCATTGAGGGGACCCACGCCGCCAAGGCCGGTCATCCCGGCGGCAGCCTGTCCGCCGCCGACCTGTTTACCTACCTGTATTTTAAAGAGATGAATGTGGATCCCAAGAACCCCAAGTGGGAGGACCGGGACCGCTTTGTCCTGTCCAAGGGCCACACCGCCCCTGGCCTGTACGCCGCCCTGGCGCTGCGGGGCTTCTTCCCCGAGAGCGACCTGCTCACCCTGCGCCACATCGGCAGCCACCTCCAGGGCCACCCCAACATGAACGAGACTCCCGGCGTGGACATGTCCACCGGCTCTCTGGGCCAGGGCGTCTCCGCTGCCGCCGGCATGGCGCTGGCCGCCAAGTACCAGGGCAAGGACTGCCGCGTGTACACCCTGCTGGGTGACGGCGAGATCCAGGAGGGCCAGGTGTGGGAGGCCTTTATGCTGGCCCACCACTATAAGCTGGACAACCTGTGCGTTATCATCGACAACAACGGCCTGCAGATCGACGGCAACATCGCCGACGTGATGAGCCCCTACCCCATCCCCGAGAAGCTGCGCGCCTTCGGCTTTGAGGTTGCTGAGATCGACGGCCACGACTTTGACCAGATGGAGTCCGCCTTTGCCAAGGCCAAAGAGACCAAGGGCGTGCCCTTTGCCATTGTGATGAAGACGACCAAGGGCAAGGGCGTCAGCTACATGGAGAACCAGGCGGGCTGGCACGGCAAGGCCCCCAACGACGAGGAATATGAGAAGGCCATGACGGAGCTGAAGGCTCAGCTGGCAGAAGTGGAGGCGATGTAAGATGGCAGACGTGAAAAAGATCGCGACCCGTGACAGCTACGGCAACGCCCTCAAGGAGCTGGGCGCCCAGCACGACGACCTGATCGTCTTTGACGCCGACCTGGCCGGTGCCACCAAAACCGCCACCTTCCAGAAGGCCTTCCCCAACCGCCACTTTGACTGCGGCATTGCCGAGGGCAACATGATCGCGGTGGCAGCCGGCGCATCCACCATGGGACTGGTTCCCTTTGCTTCCAGCTTCGCCATGTTTGCCGCCGGCCGCGCCTTTGAGCAGGTGCGCAACTCCATCGGCTACCCCCACCTGAATGTGAAGATCGGCGCCACCCACGGCGGCATCTCCGTGGGTGAGGACGGCGCGTCCCACCAGTGCTGTGAGGACTTCGCCCTCATGCGCTCCATCCCCGGCATGGTGGTCATGTCCCCCGCCGACGACGTGGAGGCCCGGGCTATGGTGAAGGCCGCCTACGAGTATGTGGGACCTGTCTATATCCGCTTCGGCCGTGCCGCTGTCCCCGTGTTCCACGAGGAGGAGGGCTACACCTTTGAGATCGGCAAGGGCGAGGTGCTCCAGGACGGCACCGACGTGGCCATCATCGCCAACGGCCTGATGGTCGCCGAGGCCATCGAGGCGGGCAAGGTTCTCGCCGAGGCCGGCATCTCCGCCCGGATCATCAACATGGCCACCATCAAGCCCCTGGACGAGGAGCTGGTGCTGAAGGCCGCCAAGGAGTGCGGCAAGATCATCACCTGCGAGGAGCACAACATCCTGGGCGGCCTGGGCGAGGCTGTCTGCGGTGTTCTGGCCGAGAAGTGCCCCACTCCGGTGCGCCGCATCGGCGTCAACGACGAGTTTGGCCACTCCGGCCCCGCCGCCGCTCTGCTCAAGCAGTTCGGTCTGTCCGCCGAGCACATCGTGGAGGTTGCTAAGGACTTCTGCGGCAAGTAATTTGTGTATAAA
>CAJLCG010000034.1 GCA_905205085.1 uncultured Oscillospiraceae bacterium | reverse complement strand
TGTTAAACGTACAAAATGTTTAAAAGGACGGAGAAATTGAAAAAAAGGTGACTTTTTTCTTTACAGGCTGGAAAAAATGTGATATAGTATCCCAGCGTGAAATCGCAAAGTCTGCCCACTGGCCTGGTTCCGGGATATGGCCCGCGCAGGTGCGCGGGGATTCACCCGCCCGTTACCCAGCTTCTGGGGCAAAACAACAAGAAAGGTGGAACTACCCATGATTCGTAAGGACGAGAAGACTGCCGTTATTGAGGCCAACCGCACTCACCCCACTGACACCGGTTCTCCCGAGGTTCAGATCGCCATCCTGACCGCTCGCATCAACGAGCTGACCGAGCACCTGAAGGTCCACAAGCAGGACAACCACTCCCGCCGTGGCCTGCTGAAGATGGTCGGTAAGCGCCGCAAGATGCTGGACTATCTGATGGCCAAGGACATCGAGCGTTACCGTGCTATCATTGCCAAGCTGGGCATCCGTAAGTAAGTTTGTGCCGCATAGGGCAGCGTTTTAACGCGCTGCCCTATGTTCACATCTAAAACAAACCTGAGCTGGGAGTATCCCCACTTTTTTAGCAGTTGAACGCAGACACAATAGATAGAACTGGATGATTGTGTCCGGGTTCAAGTGCTAAAAGGTGAGACCTCCCGGCAAAATGAATACAAAAGGAGGATTACCAAATGTCAACCGTTATCAAGCACAAGCAGTTTAACAACTACAAGAGCTGGACTATGGACCTGTGCGGCCGGCCCCTGACCATCGAGGTGGGCAAGGTGGCCGAGCTGGCTAGCGCTTCCGCTATGGTTAAGTACGGCGAGACCACCGTGCTGGTGGCTGTCACCGTGTCCCCCCGTCCCCGTGACGGCATCGACTTCTTCCCCCTGAGCGTTGAGTTCGAGGAGAAGCTGTACGCTGTGGGCCGCATCCCCGGCTCCTTCATGCGCCGTGAGGGTCGTCCCTCTCTGCCCGCCGTTCTGGCTTCCCGCCTGATCGACCGGCCCATGCGCCCCCTGTTCCCCTACGACTTCCGCAACGACGTGTGCATCCAGTGCACCGTCATGAGCGTGGACTATGACTGCTCCCCTGAGGTGGCTGCCATGATCGGCGCCTCCGCCTGCGTGAGCTACTCCGAGATCCCCTTCGCCGGCCCCATCGGCTGCCTGGAGGTGGGCTACTGCGACGGTCAGATCGTGCTGAACCCCAACCAGGAGCAGCGCAAGACCTCCCGCATGGACGTGACTGTGGCCGCTACCGCCGAGAAGGTGGTCATGATCGAGGCCGGTGCCGACGAGATCCCCGACGAGATCATGTACGCCGGTATCGTGAAGGCCCACGAGGAGATCAAGAAGCAGATCGACTTTATCAACCAGATCGTCTCCGAGATCGGCAAGCCCAAGATGGAGTATGAGCACGCTCAGTTCAACCAGGAGCTGTTCGACAAGATCGTGGACGAGTTCATGGACGAGGCCAAGGCCGCCATGGACACCGACGACAAGAACATCCGTGAGACCCGCTGGAACGCCATGATCGACAAGTGGCACGAGAAGTATCTGGAAGAGTACCCCGACATGGACCAGTACCTGGAGGAGTTCACCTACAAGTTCCAGAAGAAGATCGTCAAGGCCTGGCTGCTGGAGGGCCACCGTGTGGACGGCCGCGCCAAGAACGAGATCCGTCCTCTGGCCGCCGAGGTTGGCGTGCTGCCCCGCGTCCACGGTTCCGGCCTGTTTACCCGCGGCCAGACTCAGGTTCTGTCTGTGTGTACCCTGAACACCCTGGCCGCCTGCCAGAAGCTGGACACCATCTGGGAAGAGGAAGAGAAGCGGTATATGCACCACTACAACTTCCCCCCCTACTCTGTGGGTGAGGCCCGCGCCCCCCGTTCCACCAACCGCCGCGAGTACGGCCACGGCGCTCTGGCTGAGCGCGCTCTGGTGCCCGTGCTGCCCTCCGTGGAGGAGTTCCCCTACGCCATCCGCGTGGTGTCTGAGGTCCTCAGCTCCAACGGTTCTACCTCTCAGGGCTCCATCTGCGGCTCCACTCTGGCTCTGATGGACGCCGGTGTGCCCATCAAGGCCCCTGTGGCCGGCATCTCCTGCGGCCTGATCCAGGACGACGACGGCTCCTTCACCACCTTCATCGACATCCAGGGCGTGGAGGACTTCCACGGCGAGATGGACTTCAAGGTGGCTGGCACCAAGGCCGGTATCACCGCCATCCAGATGGACCTGAAGAACGACGGTCTGACCCACGAGATCATCAAGGAGGCTCTGGAGATCACCCGGGATGCCCGTTACGCCATCCTGGACGAGATCATGCTGCCCTGCATCGCCGCGCCCCGCGCCGAGGTGAGCAAGTATGCTCCCAAGATGATCACCATGAAGATCGATCCCGACAAGATCCGCGAGGTCATTGGTAAGGGCGGCTCCGTGATCCAGAAGATCACCGCCGAGTCCGGCGCTACCGTGGACATCGAGGACGACGGCACCATCCACATTGCCTCCTCCAACGCTGAGGCCTGTGACGCCGCCAAGAAGATGATCGAGACCATCGTGTTCGTGCCCCAGGTGGGTGAGCTGTACTACGGCAAGGTGGTGCGCATCCTGCAGTTCGGCGCCTTCGTGGAGCTGGCTCCTGGCAAGGACGGCATGGTCCACATCTCCAAGCTGGCTGACCGCCGCGTGGAGAAGGTGGAGGACGTGGTCAATATCGGCGACATGATCTGGGTCAAGGTCACCGACATCGACGACAAGGGCCGCGTGAACCTGAGCTACCGCGACGCCATCAAGGAGATCAAGGCCAAGAAGGCCGCCGGCGAGAGCGTGAAGTAAGGTTTATCCTGAATAAGAAATAAAAAGTGGCTGCCCGTGGGGCAGCCACTTTTTTTATGCCGATTAAATTTGTTCGCTTCAACAGTGCAAACCACAAAATTTTTTTGAAATACCTGTTTACCTTCACACTTTAATGTGTTAATATAAAGGGAAAGCCGGGAACTTCCGTCCGTCCCGGAGGAAAGGAGATGCCCTATGGCGAAAGCGGAGCGTAAAGAGCGCAGCCAGGCCCTGTATGAGACCATTTTAAAGTTGAAGGACCTGGACGAGTGCCGGAAATTTTTTGAGGATCTCTGTACCCCCACGGAGCTGCAGTCCATGGAGCAGCGCTTTGATGTGGCCGTCTATCTCCAGCAGGGTCTGGTCTACCTGGACATTCTGGAGAAGACCGGAGCCAGCAGCGCTACCATCAGCCGGGTACGCCGGTCCATGCTGGAAGGCGGCGCAGGCGGCGTGGTACGGGACATCATCATCCGGGAAGGCCTGGACAAAAAAGACTGAATCAGGAAGAAAGCAGGGAAGACTATGAAACAACTGATGCTGGGCAACGCTGCCGTTGCCCGTGGACTGTACGAGGCGGGCTGCTCTGTGGCCTCCAGCTACCCCGGTACCCCCAGTACCGAGATCACCGAAGAGGCCGCCAAGTACGATGCCATCTACTGTGAGTGGGCCCCCAACGAGAAGGTGGCCATGGAGACCGCCTTCGGCGCCTGCCTGGCCGGCAAGCGCTCCTTCTGCGGCATGAAGCACGTGGGTCTCAACGTAGCTGCCGACCCGCTGTTTACCATCTCCTACACCGGCGTGAACGCGGGCATGGTCATCGCCGTGGCCGATGACGCGGGCATGCACTCCTCTCAGAACGAGCAGGACTCCCGCCACTACGCCATCGCCGCCAAGGTGCCCATGCTGGAGCCCTCCGACTCCGCCGAGGCCCTGGCCTTTGCCAAGCGGGCCTATGAGATCTCCGAGGAGTTTGACACCCCGGTCATCCTGAAGATGTGCACCCGTGTGTCCCACTCTCAGTCCCTGGTGGAGCTGGGAGAGCGCACCGAGATGGAAAAGCCCTATGAGAAGAACATCGCCAAGTACGTGATGATGCCGGGCAACGCCATCCGCCGCCACCCCGTTGTGGAGGAGCGCACCCGCAAGCTCACCGAGTTTGCCGAGACCTGCGACCTCAATCGGGTGGAGATGGGCGGCACCTCCATGGGCGTCATCACCTCCTCTACCTCCTACCAGTATGTGAAGGAGGTCTTTAGGGACAGCGTATCCGTCCTGAAGCTGGGCATGGTGAACCCCCTGCCTGTGAAGCTCATTCTGGACTTTGCCAGCAAGGTGGACAAGCTGGTGGTGGTCGAGGAGCTGGACTCCGTCATCGAGGACCACTGCCGCAAGCTGGGCCTGAAGGTTTGGGGTAAGAACGTACTGCCTCTGGAGGGCGAGTTCTCTCAGAACCTGGTGGCCTCCAAGCTGGGCGGCACGGTACATACCGGCAAGACCCTGGAGGATGCTATTCCTCCCCGTCCCCCTGTTATGTGTGCCGGCTGCCCCCACCGCGGCCTGTTCTACACCCTGAATAAGAATAAGTGCACCGTCCTGGGCGACATCGGCTGTTACACCCTGGGCGCGGTGGCTCCCCTGTCCGCCATGGACATGACCCTGTGCATGGGCGGCTCCATCTCCGGCATCCACGGCTTCAATAAGGCCCGGGGCGCGGAGACCGAGGGCAAGACCGTGGCCGTCATCGGCGACTCCACCTTCATGCACTCTGGTATGACGGGTTTGGCCAACATCGCCTACAACCAGTCCAACTCCACCGTGATCATCCTGGACAACTCCATCACCGGCATGACCGGCCACCAGCAGAACCCCACCACCGGCTACAACATCAAGGGCGACCCCGCCGGCAAGATCGACCTGGAGTCCCTGTGCAAGGCCATGGGCTTCAACCGGGTCCGGGTGGTGGACCCTTATGACCTGAAGGCCTGCGACCAGGCGGTGAAGGAGGAGCTGGCCGCCAACGAGCCCTCCGTCATCATCTCCCGCCGTCCCTGCGCCCTCTTGAAGTACGTCAAGCACAACGCGCCTTTGAAGGTGAACAAGGACAAGTGCATCGGCTGTAAGAGCTGCATGAAGATCGGCTGCCCCGCCATCTCCATCAAGGAGGGCAAGGCCTGGGTGGACAACACCCTGTGCGTGGGCTGCGGCGTGTGCGAGCAGCTGTGCCCCGTGGGGGCCTTTGAGAGCACCGGCAAGGAGGGTTAAGGCAATGGAAACCAAGAATATTATGATTGTAGGCGTGGGCGGTCAGGGCTCCCTGCTGGCCAGCAAGCTGCTGGGCCACCTGCTCATGGAGCAGGGATATGATGTGAAGGTGTCCGAGGTCCACGGCATGTCCCAGCGCGGCGGCAGCGTGGTCACCTACGTGCGCTATGGCGACAAGGTGAATTCTCCCGTCATTGACAAGGGAGAGGCCGACTTTATCGTCTCCTTTGAGCTGCTGGAGGCCGCCCGTTGGCTGGAGTATCTCAAGCCCGATGGACAGATCGTTACCTCCACCCAGCAGATCGACCCCATGCCCGTCATCACCGGGGCCGCCAAGTACCCCGAGAATCTGGTGGAGAAGATGAAGGCCACCGGAGCCAAGGTGGACGCGCTGGACTGTCTGGCCCTGGCTGAGCAGGCGGGTTCCTCTAAGGCAGTGAATATTGTGCTGATGGGGCGGCTGTCCCACTACTTCGACCTGCCCGAGGAGGCCTGGCAGGCCTCTCTGGAGGCCATGGTGCCCCCCAAGTTCCTGGAGCTGAACAAGAAGGCCTTTGAACTAGGCAAGAACGCCTAACGCTTTCCCGCTTTCTTGAAAGAAAGCTTGGCAAAGAACTTTGTGCAAAGCTTCGCTTTGCCTTGAATAGAGAGGATGACGAAGGAGACACGCAAAAGGACAGACGAAGGAGACACGCAAAAGGACAGGAGGATATGTTATGATAGTATTTTTAGAAACCCTGCTGGCCATGTGGGGCCTGTTTGGACTATATGTTGCGGGGGCCGCTGTCGTGACCAATTTGTCCGATGGGATTCTTCTGCTCTTGCTGGGCGGTAGTGCGGCCCTGTTCTCCTTTGCCCTGATTGCGATTCTGGAACTGCTCCGTCGCAAGCACTAAACTCCGATGCTCCTGTTTGATATCGGCATTGTGCCGAGCAACAGGGAAACCCATTGAAACAAATAGAGAGGAATGAATCCATTGGAACGGTATTATCAGCCCGAGATTGAATGTGCCTCTCGGGAACAGATTCGAGCCTGGCAGGATGAGCGCCTGGTCAAGCAGGTGCGCCATGCCTATGACCACGTGCCTTATTATAAGAAGCTGATGGATGAGAAGGGTGTGAGCCCTGAGGACATCAAGTCGGTGGACGACCTGCACAAGCTGCCCTTTACCTATAAGAAGGACCTGCGGGACACGTATCCCTATGGGCTGTTTGCCGTTCCGATGAAGGATGTAGTGCGGCTGCACGCCTCCTCCGGAACCACCGGAAAGCAGATCGTGGTGGGCTACACCCGGGAGGACCTGGATATCTGGGATGACATTGTTGCCCGGCAGCTGGTGGCCGTGGGAGCCACCGCGGAGGATAAGGTCCATATCTCCTATGGTTATGGTCTGTTTACCGGCGGTCTGGGACTGCACGGCGGCGCTACCAAGCTGGGCGCCACCGTGATCCCCGTCTCCTCCGGCAACACCCAGCGGCAGATTACCATTCTCCGGGACTTTGGTTCTACCGTACTGTGCTGCACCCCCTCCTACGCCGCCTTTATTGGCGAGACCCTCCACGAGATGGGACTCACCGGCAAGGACATTCCCCTGAAGGCGGGCATCTTTGGTGCTGAGGCCTGGAGTGAGGAGATGCGTCAGGACATCCAGGAGAAGCTGGGTATCAAGGCCTATGACATCTATGGTCTGACCGAGATCATGGGGCCGGGCGTGGCCTATGAGTGCTCCGAGCAGAACGGAATGCACGTCAATGAGGACCACTTTATCATTGAGATCATCGATCCCGAGACCGGCGAGGTTCTGCCTGAGGGCCAGCAGGGTGAGATCGTCTTCTCCTGCATTACTCGTCAGGCCTTCCCCCTGCTGCGCTACCGCACCCGGGACATCGGCGTGATCCACCGCGGGAAATGCTCCTGTGGGCGCACCTTTGTGAAGATGAGCAAGCCCATGGGCCGCAGCGACGATATGCTTATCATCCGCGGCGTCAACGTCTTCCCCTCTCAGATCGAGACGGTGCTCCTCAACCACGGCTATCCCGCCAACTATCAGATCATCGTGGACCGCGTCAAGTCCACCGACACTTTGGATATCCAGGTGGAGATGACCCCCGAGATGTTTACCGACAACCTGGGCGAGATCGACCGCCGGCAGAAGGAGCTGGTGGAGGGCCTGCGCTCCCTGCTGGGTCTGGCTGCCAAGGTCACTCTGGTGGCCCCCAAGTCCATTGTCCGCAGCGAGGGCAAGGCGGTCCGGGTCATCGACAAGCGGAAAATTTAAGGAGGGTTTGCCATGAGCATCAAGCAGATCTCCATTTTTGTGGAAAATAAGCCGGGAGCCCTGTATGGCCTCACCGGTGTGCTGGCCCAGAACAAGGTGGACCTGCGGGCCCTGTCCCTGGCTGAGACCAGCGAGTTCGGTATTGTGCGCATCATTGTCAACGACGTGTACAAGGCCACTACCGTCCTGAAGGATGCGGGCTATGTCCACTCCATCACCCCCGTGGTGGGCGTCGTCATTCCCGATGTGCCCGGAGGCCTCAACAGGGTGCTCCAGGTACTCTCCAACGCCAAGATCAACGTGGAGTACATGTACGCCTTCCTGGGCGGCAAGCAGGCCAATTCCGCCTACATGATCTTCCGCGTCCAGGATGTGGAGGGTGCGCAGCAGGCTCTGACCCAGCGGGACATCAAGGTGCTGGATCAGGACCAGATGGCTGGAGTATAAAGTAATCTATAAAAAATGACCGCCTGCGGGCGGTCATTTTTTATGCCTAAAAAGAAAGGACCACCCGAAGGTGGTCCTTTTTGAAGAACAGATTAGTTCTCGGCCAGAGCGGCGGTGATGATGGCCATAGAATAAACTTCCTGGGCGTTACAGCCGCGGCTCAGGTCGTTGATGGGAGCGTTCAGGCCCAGCAGGATGGGGCCGTAAGCCTCGAAGGAGCCCAGACGCTGAGCGATCTTGTAGCCGATGTTGCCGGCGTTGATGTCGGGGAAGATGAAGGTGTTGGCGTAGCCGGCCACCTTGGAGTCGGGGCACTTGGTGTGAGCCACGCGGGGAGACACAGCGGCGTCAAACTGCAGCTCGCCGTCCACGGGGATCTCAGGCATAGCAGCCTTAGCCTTCTCGCAGGCGTTGCGCATCTTGTCCACGTCCTCGCCCTTGCCGGAGCCGAAGGTGGAGTAGCTCAGGAAAGCGACCTTGGGATCGATGCCGAAGACCTTGGCGCACTTGGCAGTCTCCACGGCGATCTCAACCAGCTCGTCCTCGTTGGGCTTGATGTTGATGGCGCAGTCGCCCATGGCCAGCACGTCGTTGTCGCCGGTGGCGGAAGGACGAACCAGGATGAAGCAGGAGGAGACGATCTTGTTGCCGGGCTTGGTCTTGACCAGCTGCAGAGCGGGACGCACGGTGTCGGCGGTGGAGTAGGTAGCGCCGCCCAGCAGAGCGTCGGCCTCGCCCATAGCCACCAGCATGGTGCCGAAGTAGTTGCCCTTCTTCAGAGCAGCGCGGCACTCCTCCTCGGTCATCTTGCCCTTGCGCAGCTCCACCATCTTGGCAACCATAGCGTCCATGTTCTCGTAGGTCTCGGGGTCTACGATGATGGCGCCGCGGATGTTGAAGCCGGCATCCTCAGCGGCGGCACGAACGTCCTCTTCCTTGCCGATGAGCACGGGGGTCAGGAACGTACCGGACAGCAGGCGGGCAGAGGCCTCCAGAATACGGGGATCGGTGCCCTCAGTGAATACGATCTTGCGGGGATGAGCCTTCAGAATGTCGATGAGTTTCTTGAACATGTGAACCATTCCTTCCAAAACAGAAACTTGGGTGCGGAGGAGCCAAAAAAAGCCCTCCTCGCTGCACTCTTTTCTGGGTCTATGGTAGCATTTTCCCGTGAAAAATGCAAGGGTTACTGCACTTTCATTTTGCCGGATTTCCCGGAAAGAATACAAAAAAACCCACGAAAATGAGAAATTTCTCTTTACGAAAGGTATTGGGTCGTTTATACTATACCAAGTGTATTGATTTTTACGAGTGGCCGCCGGGCGAGAGCGGCCGGCGACCTGGCCACTCGGATAGAGGTGAACGATTTGAACGCAGAATTTGCCCGTACCCTGTCTCTGCTGCGTCAGGAGAAAGGCGTCAGCCAGCGCGCTGCCGCCGCGGAGCTGGGGATCTCTCAGGCCCTCATGTCCCACTATGAAAACGGCATCCGGGAGCCCGGACTGTCCTTTGTGGTCAAGGCCTGTGATTATTATGGAGTGTCCGCCGATTACCTGCTGGGCCGCACCCTGACCCGGGACGGCACCACCATCGGGGCGGAGGAGCTCTATGACGTCAGCGAGGAGAAAAACAATTCCATGCGGGGTTCCGTGCTGGCCCTGCTGTCCAAGAAGCTGCTGGTAAACTCGGTGGGGATGCTCTTTGACCTGCTGGGAAAGACCGGGAACCGGGAGGCCATCCGCGCCGCCTCCAACTACCTGTCCTCGGCAGTCTATTCCGTCTACCGCCAGCTCTACCACGCCAACCCGGCCAACAACCCGGACTTTTTCTCTGTCTCTCAGCGGCACGCCCAGACCGGACTGGCCCAGGCGGACATGGAGCTGTCCCGGGTGGAGCTGGAGGATGCCCTGGCCCAGCATGCCAAGGAGAAGGGGAAGATGCCCGAGATGGATCACGCCGCCCTGGCCCGGGACTATCCGGTGCTCTATCAGTCGATGCTGCAGCTGATCCACAACTCCGGAGAGCGGATGAACAAGCTCTTTGGTGGACGGGAGCAGAAATAATCAGACCCTGTTTATGAATCTGAATCTTATCTTTGGAGGGTATCTATGACCGATCAATCCAAAATTCGCAATTTTTCTATCATTGCCCATATCGATCACGGAAAGTCTACCCTGTCCGACCGTCTCATTGAGCAGTGTCATGCGGTGACAGAGCGGCAGATGGAGTCCCAGCTGCTGGACAACATGGACCTGGAGAAGGAGCGCGGCATTACCATCAAAGCCCGTGCTGTCCGTCTGGAGTACCAGGCCCAGGATGGGGAGACCTACCACCTCAACCTCATCGACACCCCGGGCCATGTGGACTTCAACTACGAGGTGTCCCGATCTCTGGCCGCCTGTGAGGGTGCGGTGCTGGTGGTGGACGCCACCCAGGGCGTAGAGGCCCAGACCCTGGCCAACACCTATCTGGCCCTGGAGCACGACCTGGAGATCCTGCCCGTGTTCAATAAGATCGACCTGCCCGCCGCCAATCCTCAGAAGGCCAAGGAGGAGGTGGAGGCCATCATCGGTCTCCCCGCCATGGAGGCCCCGGAGATCTCCGCCAAAATGGGCGTCAACATTCCCGCCGTGCTGGAGGACATCGTGCAGAACGTGCCCGCCCCCACCGGCGACCCCAGCGCCCCTCTGAAGGCCCTGGTCTTTGACAGCCAGTACGACCCCTATGTGGGCGTTATCGTTTACTTCCGTGTGATGGAGGGTACCCTGAAGAAGGGGATGAATGTGAAGATGATGGCCTCCGGCGCCTCCTACCAGGTGCTGGACTGCGGCTATCTCCGTCCCCTGGGCATGGACTCCTGCCCGGAGCTCACCGCCGGCGAGGTAGGCTGGTTTACCGCCTCCATCAAGAACGTGAAGGACACCCGGGTGGGCGATACCATCACCGGAGTGGAGAGCCCTGCCGCTGAGGCGCTGCCCGGCTACCGCCCCGCCCAGGCCATGGTCTACTGCGGTATCTATACCCAGGACGGCTCCAAGTACCCCGACCTGCGGGACGCCCTGGAGAAGCTCCAGCTCAACGACGCCTCCCTGTCCTTCGAGCCCGAGTCCTCCATTGCCCTGGGCTTTGGCTTCCGCTGCGGTTTCCTTGGTATGCTCCATATGGAGATCATCCAGGAGCGTCTGGAGCGAGAGTTCGATCTGGACCTGGTCACCACACTACCCTCTGTAATTTACGAGGTAGATAAAACGGATGGGACTACCGTGAAGGTAGATAACCCCCATAACTACCCCGATCCCGGCCTGATCACTGAGGCCCGGGAGCCCTACGCCAAGGTGTCCATCATTGCGCCCCCCGACTATGTGGGCAATATCATGCCCATGTGTCAGGACCGCCGGGGCATTTTTAAGGACATGCAGTACCTGGACACCAACCTGGTGGAGCTGCACTACTCCATGCCTCTGGGCGAAATCATCTACGATTTCTTTGACGCTCTGAAGGCCCGCACCAAGGGCTACGCCAGCCTGGACTACGAGCTGGAGGGCTACCAGCCCAGCCAGCTGGTGAAGGTGGACCTGCTTCTCAACGGGGACCAGGTGGACGCCCTGAGCTTCATTGCCCACAAGGATAAGGCCTACGGCCGGGCCCGGAAGATCTGCGAGAAGCTCAAGGAGAACATCCCCCGTCAGCTCTTTGAGGTACCCATCCAGGCGGCCATCGGTGGTAAGATCATCGCCCGTGAGACGGTCAAGGCCATGCGCAAGGACGTGCTGGCCAAGTGCTACGGCGGCGATATCACCCGAAAGAAGAAGCTGCTGGAGAAGCAGAAGGAAGGCAAGAAAAAGATGAGAAGCCTCGGTACAGTTCAGATGCCCACCGAGGCGTTTATGGCAGTTCTCAAGCTGGATGAGGAGTAAGGAGAAACCCATGATCAAATTCAACCACTTCAATTTTAACGTCCTGGATCTGGACAAGAGCCTGGACTTCTACAAAAAAGCCCTGGGCCTGGAGCCCGTACGGGTGAAGGACGCCGAGGACGGCTCCTTCCGTCTGGTGTACCTGGGGGATGGCCTCACCGAGTTTCAGCTGGAGCTGACCTGGCTGCGGGACCGCAAGGAGCCCTACAACCTGGGCGAGTGCGAGTTCCACCTGGCCTTCCACACCGATGAGTACGAGCAGCTGCACCAGAAGCACCAGGACATGGGCTGTATCTGCTTTGAAAACCCGGCCATGGGGATCTACTTTATCTCGGATCCCGACGGCTATTGGATCGAGATCGTGCCGGAGAAAGATTAAGGCAACAGAGAAAAACAGCGGCTGGTCAGGGAAGATCCGGACGGCCGCTGTTTGCTTTTTTATGTCTGGAAAATCCGGCCGATTGGACTTTGGAGGAGTTTGCACATGCGTGAGATAGATGTCATTTTTATCGCTCCTTATGCAGAATTGAAGGAGGATATTTCCTCTGTCTTTCTCCAGATGAAGCTGGAGAATGTCCGTTATAAGATTTTGGTGGTGGAACCGGAGAAAGAAGAGCGGATTGAGCAGCTGGATGGAGACGTGGTGATTGCCCGCGGGTTTACGGCTGCATTTTTCCGTGAACAGAAAATCTCGATTGTGGAGATGAACACCACGGGGTACGATTTGATTATGGCTGTATATGCATGCATCAAGCATTATGCCTGCCGCCGGATTGCGCTGATCGGAACGCCGCCGCTTCTTTACGATACCTGCAATTTCAATCTGATTTTCCCCGATATTGAAATTAGGTCCTATCCCACGCAGCGGCGTGAGCAGGTGGAGCAGCAGCTGGACAAAGCCATAGAGCAAGGTGCCGAAGCGGTCATTGGGGGACGAACGCTCTTTCAACATGCTCAGAAGCGAGAAATTCCATGTATGATGATTCGCAACAGTCGGGAGTCCATCCGGCAATCCATTGAAATGGCCATTCAGCTGGCACAGGCGACCAGAGCAGAGAGAACAGAAAAAGACCGTATTGCAAAGATTATGGATTATTCCTTCAGCGGAATCCTGTCTACAAACAGGCTGGGGGAGATAACCGATATCAATCGAAAAGCCTGCAGCATCTGCAACATGAAACGAGAGAGCATCTTAGGGCGGCATATTAATCAGCTTTTCCCTAGTATTTCTATGGAGCGTGTAATCCACGGGGGAGAAAGTCTGATTGACGAGGTATGTCGACTGAACAAGACATTTGTTAGTGTTAATTGTGTTCCGATTCAAGGGAAACGGGAGAGCATAGGTGCAGTTATTACCTTTCAGGAAGCCCAGGATATTCAAAAAACAGAAGCTAATATCCGAAAAAAGATTTTGCAGAAGGGATTTGTGGCTCATTACTGTTTTTCCGATATCATAGCGAAATCAGAAAAAATGCTGTATACCATAGAGCGTGCAAAACGATTCAGTGCCAATCAGGCCAATGTCCTGATTTATGGCGAGACAGGAACCGGAAAGGAGCTCTTTGCCCAAAGTATCCATAATGCAAGCAAGCGCTGTCAGGGGCCATTTGTTGCAATCAACTGCGCTGCCTTGCCGGAACAGCTGCTGGAGAGTGAGCTGTTCGGTTATGTGGAAGGCGCATTTACCGGCGCAGCGAAGAGCGGAAAAATTGGACTGTTTGAAGCGGCCCATAAGGGAACGATCTTTTTAGATGAAATTGGAGATCTGTCGTTGAAATTGCAGGGACGATTGTTGCGTGTGTTGCAGGAAAAAGAAATTGTGCGGCTTGGAGATGACCATGTGATCCCCATTGATGTTCGGGTAATTTCCGCAACGAATAAGGATTTGCAGGAAGAAGTGGAGACAGGAAATTTCCGCAGCGATCTTATGTATCGTCTGGATGTGCTGCGCATAGAAGTTCCGCCGCTGAGGGAACGCAAAGAGGACATTATACCTATTCTGGAGAGTTTTCTTCTCAAACAGTGCCTGGAGGAAGGAAAGCCCTTGTTTACCGGAATTGAGGAAGCTGCGTGCAGACAGTTGGAGCAATATCCGTGGCAGGGAAATGTGAGGCAGCTTCAAAATGTAGCGCAGAGAATGTGTATCCTTTGTGATGGGTCCAAAGTTACCATGAGTGCAGTATGTCAGGCATTGAATCTGCCCCATGTGGAAGAGATGCATTGTGGCAATGGTGTGTTGCAAGATGAAAAAGAACGAATTCTCCAAGCGCTTGAGTCCAGTCAGTTTCATCGTGGCCGTGCGGCAGAAATGTTGAATATGGATCGATCCACCCTGTGGAGGAAAATGAAAAAATATGATTTGCTGGATATGAAATAAAATATTGCACATTAAAATATTGCAATGCAACAATATGCTGCAATAAAAATGGGAGTATTTGCTGTTTTAAGAACGGTAGATGCTCCCATTTTTTGTATAAAAGCACGGTACATGCGCCTGTAGGGAGCAAATTTGCTGGATTGAAAAAAATATTTTTGCAATAAGAGAGGTTGGCATCATTTTTGCTAAAAATAATACACCAGAGATTGTTCTTATCGTGATATTTGTTAGGGAGGAGCAAAATGAACTATCAGGTGTTGACTGCACGGCGAGCATTGCTGGGGAAAGAGCTTCAGCAGGTTGAGGATGTGGTCGTTGTCATAAAAGACCACATGATCCAACAGATTTTGCCGCAGCAGGAATATGAAAAGGCGCCTCTGGAAGGGGCGCAGGTCATCGATCTGGGCGATGTTACTCTGATGCCGGGTCTGATTGAGTGCCACACGCATCTGTGCATCGATTCCGAGAGACCGGAGCATTTGGAGCTGCTTACATGGAGCAACGAATGTGAGCTGACACTGATTGCAGTAGATGCCTTGAAACGAGATCTCTATGCGGGCGTGACCACCGCCAGATGCCTGGGAGATAAGTTTTATATCGATCTGACCTTAAAAAAGCAGATTGAACAGGGAAATGTGATTGGTCCGCGGCTGCTGGTAGCGGGAATCGGCATGAAGGGAATGCACGGAGCGGGACACATCGGAATGCCGTATTGCGGACCGGAAGAGCTTCGGCGTACCGCCCGGGACAATTTGAAGCGGGGAGTCGACGTCATAAAACTGTTTATTACGCCAGGCGTACCCGAACCCGATGCCAAAATGGTGCCCAGCTTCTTAAGTCCAGAAGAAATTTCCACTGTGGTGGGTGAGGCGAAGCGGGCCGGACGTCCGGTATCTGCCCACTGCATTGGAGGAGAAGGACTGAAAAACTGCATCGAATGTGGGGTCGACATTATTGAGCATATGTATATGGCCACGCAGGAGGATATCCAGCGGCTGCTGGCTTCAAACTGTGTGGTAGATCTCACCTCTGGAATCTTCCTGGATCCCAGCCGCGAACCTTATCTGGCCCCGTCCGGTGCAGAAAAAATCCGGCGCAACCGGGAGAATGTACGCAAGAATTTGTCTAACTTGGTGCAGGCGGGCGTTCCCTTCGTGTTGGGAACGGATGCTTATCATGGGTATCTCTACCGGGAAGTTGAGTATGCTGTGGAGCTGGGAGCCGATCCCCGCACTGCTCTGAAGGGTGTTACTTCCTTTGCGGCCGAAGTTTGTCGGATCAGCGATGTGACCGGAAGCCTGACGCCGGGACTGGAGGCAGACCTGATTGCGGTAAAGGGAAATCCGTTGGAATCGGTCTCTTGCCTGAAAGATGTGAACATGGTCATGAAGCAGGGCGAGATCATCCGCCGCAGCTAATGTACCATAAAAGAGAACGTTTAAATTCAAAAAGGATATAAAAACATGAGGAGGAAACAAAAATGAAGTCTCTGAAAAAAGCTCTGGCCCTGGCCCTGACAGCAGCGGTTTGCTGTGCATCTCTAGCAGCATGCAGTCAAAGCGGCAATAATTCCGGCGGCAGCGCATCCGGCTCCGGGGATTCCGAAGGCTGGAAGCCTTCTGGCCCTGTTACCGTCATTTGCCCCTACGGCGCGGGCGGCGGCCAGGACGTGGCGGCCCGTATGCTGGCTAAGTATGCGGAGAAATATGCCGGCGTCAAGTTCGTAGTGGATAACCGTACCGGCGGTTCTGGTACCATCGGCAACACTGCCATTGCCACGGCAAAGCCTGACGGCATGACCTTGGGTATGTACCACAATCTGAGCAACTTTGATCAGTTTGTAGTGGACGGCGTTACCTATACCGAGCAGTCCTTTACTCAGCTGTGCTGCTTCACCTCTGACGCCACCGTTATTGTGGCCAATAAGAGCCTGGGCGTAAGCAATCTGGCTGAGCTGGTGGAGAAGGCCAAGGCTGAGCCTGGTAAGATCACCTGGGGCGGCCCTGAGTACTCCTCTCAGACCTATCCCCGTATGAACGTGGAAAACGCGGAGGGCGTAACCTTTGGTAAGATGATCTTTGATGGCGGCGCGGCCTCTCTGACTGCGGTTGCCGGCGGAAACTGTGATGTTACCTCCGTGTTCCCCTCTGAGTACGCTGCCATGGCCGATAACCCCGACATCGTGGTTCTGGCTACTACCGGTGAGGAGCGTATGGCTGCTCTGCCTGATGTTCCCACCATGAAGGAGCAGGGCATTGACGCTACCTTCCATCAGATCCGCAGCTTCGTTCTACCCGCCGGTGCTTCTGAGGAGATCATTGCCTTCTACGACGATGTGTTTACCCAGACTCTGGCTGATCCCGAGTTCCAGCAGGAGCTGGCCGATGGCGGCTTTGAGTTTGTAGACATGCACGACAGTGCCTCTGCCACCCAGTATATGATGGATGATTTCAATTCCCTGAAAGACTCTATCGTGGAGACCGTGGAGCAGTCCAAGTCTACTCAGTAACAGATTGATAAGATAAATAAAATCATGGAGAGACACGGCCGGCTTTTTTAGGCCGGCCGTGTCCCTTCATCCGGACCCGCGAAAAGGAGAGGTGGCTATGAAAACAAAAAGATGGCCGGATATCTTGATTTGTCTGGCTGTATCCATTGTACTTTTAATCTTTTGCTCCCAGCTCCCAGGGATTAATCCCATGGCACGCACGTATCCCATTGTGGTGATTGCCGGAAGCTTTGTGATGGTGGCCATTATTTTGGTGCAGACATTTACCAAAAAGCAGCCTGCCCAGAGCACCGAATCCGGAGATCCACCTCTGAGCAAAAAAACCACGATTCGGATTATCATCTATTGTGTGGCAATACTGGTCTACATTCTCTTAATGGATAAACTGGGATATATTATTTCTACCATTGTATTTGCCGTCTATTCTCTGATCTTTATGCACAACAAGAATAAGATCGTAATTGTGGTGCTGCCTGTTATTTTTGCTCTCTTAATGTACTTCATTTTCCTGAAGTTCTTGTATGTTACACTTCCTACGGGGAGTTGGATTGAAAATCTGTTGTAATTTATGGCAGGAAAAGGAGGTAATTGACTATGTTAAGCAGTATTACAGCGGGTTTAGTTGCAGTCTTTATGCCGCATAACCTGCTGATCTGTATCGGTGGCGTAATTGCAGGCATTATTTTCGGTGCTCTGCCCGGTTTCTCTGCTACCATGGGCGTGGCGGTCTTTGTGCCGTTTTCTTATGCATTGGAACCCCAGCAGGCTCTTTTGCTGTTGTCTGGCGTGTATTGCGGCGGTGTGTTCGGAGGATCCATTCCCGCCATCCTGTTGGGAATCCCCGGAACTCCCGCCTCCGCACCCACTTCCTTTGAGGGACGGGCCCTGACAGAACGGGGAGAGTCCGGCCGTGCGCTGGCGCTGTGTACCTTCTCCTCGTCGGTGGGCGGATTCTTCAGTGCCCTTGCGCTGATTTTCTGTGCTCCGGTTCTGTCCATCATTGCTCTGCGGGTTGGTCCCCCGGAGCAGGTCATGATCGCCATTTTCGGCCTGAGCGTCGTATGTATGCTCTCCTTCGGCAATATGGCGAAGGGACTGTTAGTGGGCTTCTTCTCTTTGGTTCTGGCTTGTATTGGACAGGATCCCCAGGTTGGATTCCCCCGCTTTACATTTGGCAGCATCAATCTGTATGCCGGTGTCTCGCTGGTCCCCATTCTGATTGGCCTGTTCTCTCTGCCTGAAGTGATCAAGATGCTGGAGACAGAGGGAGAGTCCTTTGTCAAAGTGGATAAGCCCAGCAAAATGAGCCTGAAATGGAAAGATTTCAAGGGAGAGATCGGAAATATGATCCGCTCTACCCTGCTGGGTATTGGTATTGGCATCATTCCTGCTGCCGGTCCTGATATTGCTTCCTTCCTGGCCTACAACGAGGCGCGGAAGACGTCCAAGCACCCGGAGGAATTTGGAAAGGGTTCTGCTGGCGGTATTATTGCATCTGAGAGTGCAAACAACGCAGTTACCGGTGGTTCTTTGATTCCTCTGCTCTCTCTGGGTATTCCCGGCTCCGCTCCCGCAGCGATTTTCCTGGGCGCCATGTATATCCATGGCCTGCAGCCCGGTTCCTCCCTGTTCAAGGACAATGCCGATGTGGTGTATACCCTGCTGGTTGGCTTTGCCGTGATCAACGTGCTGATGTTCTTTGTGGGCTGGCTGTTCTGCAAAGTGGCCGGCAAGATCCTTACCATTCCCAAAAGCATTCTGGCTACCTCCATTGTGATTTTGGCCACCGTCGGCTCCTTCTCGATCAACAAGAATATTTTCGATGTTGTGCAGATGTACATCGCCGGAATCTGCGGATATATCATGGTTAAGAACAACTATCCGCTGTCTCCTGTGGCGCTGGCGCTGCTGCTGGGCGGTATGCTGGAGTCCTCCATTGCCCAGACCATGGTTATGTATCCGGACAACGTATTTGAGATGTTTACCCGCCCGTTCACCATCGTCTTTGCGTTCCTGGTCGTCCTCTCCTTTGTGTGGCCCATTCTGTCCAAGCAGCTCAAGGCAAGAGGTGAGGCCAAGCGTGCCAAAGAGAGCGGAACGCAATCGTGATGAGCATCAGAAAGATTTGAAGGCAACAGCATAGAAAGAGGGAACCCATATGAATTATACGTACCTATTCCAGAATTGCGGTGAAAAAACTTCCCTGGTCGGAATCATCGGTGCCACCAAGGGATACGGATATACACTGCTGGCACAAATTCGCAAGGTAGAGTACATGCGTCTGAGACTGGTTTCGTCCCGTCACCCGGAAGAATGTGTGGCGGTGTTGACGGAGCTGGGATATCCTGTGGAGCAGTTCTGCATTTGCGAGACAAAGGAGGAAGTGAATCAGGCGGGCAAGGATGCCATTCTGATTGTGAAGGACTATCGTCTGGCGGTAGAAAGTGACGTTACCAGCCTGGTGGAGTGCACAGGAAATACGGCAGTCAGCGCGGACGTAGCGGTTTCTGCCTTGAAAAAGGGCATCAATGTCTATATGGTATCCAAGGAGACAGACAGTGTATGCGGACCGGCCCTGAATCAGTTGGCTGCAAAGCATAACGCGGTGTATGCTTTGGTCAATGGAGATCAGCCCAGAAACCTGGTGGACCTGTATTCCTGGGGCAAGGTCCTGGGACTGGAAATCATTGCAGCGGGAAAGGCCAGTGAGTACGACTACGTTTGGAACCCGGATACGGGAGACTTCTATCTCACCAATGACCCCTCCAAGGTGGAGAATATCCCCGAACTGAAGGAGGTCTGGCACTATCAGGGACGGCAGACTGTGGAACAACGTGGAGACATGCTGAAAAAGTATGCCGGAACCATCAGTGCAGATCTGTGTGAGATGAACCTGGTCTCCAATGTGACCGGATTGGTTCCCTCCAAGTCCACGTTGAGTTATCCCATTGCGAAACCCAGTGAGTTGGCGGATATTTTCATTCCCGAGGAAGATGGCGGCATCCTGAAAAAGACCGGCGTAGTGGATGTGTTTTATAATTTCCGTGCGCCCGATGAGGCCAGCTTTGGCGGTGGTGAATTTATCATTGTCAAGTGCGAGAATCAAAGCGTTTGGGAGCTGCTGGAAGGCAAGGGACATGTAGTCGGCAAAAATGGAAAGTATGCCTGCATCTATCTGCCTTATCACATTATGGGTGTTGAGTCGCCCCTTTCCATTTTGCTTGGTGATCTGCTGGGAATCGGCTCTTGCCCGGATTGCCGCCAGATTTCTGTACTTACCGGAGTGGCAGAGACGGACCTCCCCGCAGGGACACAGCTGAAGGTGGAGGGCCACAATCATGCCATTGCGGGGCTCCTGCCCAGACTCTATGAAAGCGGTGAGGCAGAAAACGCGGCCCCCTACTATTTGCTCAATGGAGCAACTTTGACCAAGAGCGTAGCAAAGGGGCAGCCCATCACCATGGATGCGGTGGACCTCTCTGGCAGCTTGACCTGTGAGCTGTATCTGGAGGGAAAGAAGCTCTCTTGACCAGACATATAAAATGCCGCCTGCGGAATTACTCCGCAGG
>CAJLCG010000033.1 GCA_905205085.1 uncultured Oscillospiraceae bacterium | reverse complement strand
GTAACCAGATGCGTGCTGAGATCATCAAGCTGCGTCAGCGCATCAACACCACCTTTATCTACGTAACCCACGACCAGACCGAGGCTATGACCCTGGGCGACCGCATCGTTATCATGAAGGACGGCTTTGTCCAGCAGATCGGCACCCCCCAGCAGGTCTTTGACACCCCCGTGAACCTGTTCGTGGCCGGCTTTATCGGCACTCCCCAGATGAACTTCTTCAACGGCAAGCTGGAGAAGACCGGCGCCGGCTATCAGATCCAGTGCATGGGCGCCACCATCCCCGTCACCGACGAGATGGCTCAGAAGCTGGCTGCTAAGGGCCAGGGCAACGCCGATGTGATCGTGGGCGTGCGTCCCGAGCACATCACCGTCCAGACCGAGGGCGGCAACGCCATCCAGTGCACCGTCGAGGTGTCCGAGCTGATGGGCAGCGAGTTCTATCTCCACGCCACCGTGGGCGAGGGTGAGAAGCAGCAGAACGTGGTCATGCGTATCCAGACCACCGAGCTGCCCGCTCAGTTCCGCGCCGGTGTGCCCTACGGCACCAAGATGGGCTTCACCTTCCGCAGCCAGCTCATCCACCTCTTTGACCCCACCACCGAGAAGAGCCTGCTGGCCGACTAATTTGAATGACAAAACGCCCGGAGCATTCGCTCCGGGCGTTTTTTTGTGGGTCCCTGGCTTTGCCGGGGACCCATAGCTTTGTTGATTATCGGAACTGATTCAAATCGGGCTGGTAGACATAGCCGATGGCGTCCAGAGTGCGGACGATCTCCTCTTGATCGGCGTCCTCACCGTGGCACAGCTCCTCCAGGCTGGAGTAGTTGTCCCGCAGCTTGGTGTTTACCACGCTCAGCAGGAGAATGGGGTCCTTAGGCAGCATATCCGTGTCCCTCCTCTCTCAGGCGTTCAGGCCCAGGCCGTAGATCTGGTTGGCGTTGTCAAAAAAGACCTTCTGCCAGTGGGCCCGGGGCACCAGGCGCTGGACATAGCGGATGTACTCCTCCAGATTGACGATGGGCCAGTCGGTGCCGTACATCACCCGGTCCCAGCAGCCCACATAGCTCAGCCAGCCCCGGAGCAGCTCGGCATATACTGCCCGGTCCAGGAAGTAGGCGTCCAGGTCCACCCGGCCCTCCAGCAGGCCGGACAGGTCGGTGGATACGTTGGGGTTTTTCTCCAGAACAGCGGCCGCCTCCTGGAGGAAGGGATTGCCGAAGTGGCACATGACAAAGCGGGTGCGGTGGTTGTCGGCGGCCGCCTCGTCCAGCACCAGGGGGTGGCTGTACTTCAGGTAGGCCCGGGAGTAGGAGGTGAGCCCCATGTGCACCGCCACCGGCTTGTCGTAGCGGGCGGCCAGCTCATAGATGGGCTGGTAGATGGGGTCGGTGAGCCAAATCTTGTTGTAGCCGGGGTAGAGCTTCACGCCGCAGCAGTTTTCCCGCTTCAGGTGCTCCTCCACCTGGTCGGGCAGGTCCTTGGGGATGGTCTCGCCCCGGTCCAGCACCAGGCTGTCCAGCCCGACGCAGTAGTGAAACAGGTCGGTGGGGTAATTATGAAAGCCCACATCCAGGCTGCGGTTGCCCATGACCACGCCGTGGACGATGTCCAGCTGCCCGTACACCTCCCGCAGGTGGTCCACCGAATTGACATGGCCCATCTTCTCGGCCATGGCGTCGGTGCGGGGTTCGGAGGGGAAAATATGTAAATGCGCATCAATAATCTTCATGGAAACGGCTCCTTTCATACCATTCCATTATAATGCGCCGCTGTCTCCTCCGCAACCCCCCTCAGCCGGGGAGAGTGGGGGAAATCATAGCCCAAAGTGCATCCTCGCTGAGCCCTTTGCTTGTATATTCCGCTTCTGTCCCGTCGGAGTAGCGGATGGTGAAGTTGATGCGGGGGCCGTCAATGTCTCCCGCGTCCTGGTAAGAGAGAGACCGGGCGGCGATGATCTCCCGGGTCATGTCCTGGGCCCGGAAGGTGGGGGAGGACACCGAGTTTCGATATTCCTCCGGTACGCTGTCGCACCAGGGGATGGAGTAAAGCCGCACGTCGTAGGCGGCCGGGTTGCTCACGTCCACCGGTTCCTCTTCCGGCGCGCCGCCTTCCGGCAGAGACACCCGCACGGTCACGTCGCTGTATCCCCGGCTCCAGCGCAGGAACAGGGTGTTCCGCACCCCCTCCTGATAGGACAGCTTACCCTCAAACTCCCCGTAGCCTGCGGGGGCGGAGGCGGGCAGATAGGGGGCGAAGGCCGTCTCCTGGCGGGCCTCCTCCAGGCTGGAGAAGGTCGGCCCGCCAGTCCGGGATGTCCGTGGTGGTGCGCAGGTGGTCCAGGGTGAACTGGATACCTTCCCCGGCGAAGGTGCGGTTGACAAAGAAGCTGTTGAAATCCAGGGCGGTGTCCTCCCCAGACTCGTTGGTCTGGCCGTAGTTGACAAAGCGCACCCCGATGCCGTCCTTCACGGCCTGGATGGTCACCTTGGTCTCAGACTCGCCGTCGTCGTTCCAGTCGCCGGTGGAGGTCCAGGCGGCAATTTCCGTACCAAAGTAGTCGTAGTAGGTAGGCTCCGGTCCGGCCACACAGGTGGGGGGCAGCTGGTCGGGGGAGAGCTGGAGGGAAAAGTGAGCGCCCCCCTTGCTGCCTACTACGGTTACCCAGAGCAAGGAACCTTCCTTGTCATAGATGGCGTCGGCCTTCAGGGTGTAGCCGTCCCAAAAGAGCGTCCAGGGGATGCCCTCTCCATCGCCATTCGGCCAGAACAAATCAAATAATTGCTCCTGGGTGAGGGTGCGGCCAAAGGAGCCCTCCTGCACATCGTAGCGCAGAGAGCCGTCCACCTCGGTCTCCCACGGCACATAGTCGATGCCCCCCATGCAGAAGAAGTTGGTGGTTCCCTGCCCGCTGTTGGGGACAAGATAGCCGGAAGACTCTCCGGGGCCGATGGTATCCTGAATGCCGGGCACGATGGCGTCCGAGACCACCTGATTGGGGGCGGAGGCGGGGGACAGGCCCACGTACAGGGCCAGGCAGGCAGCCGCGCCGCAGGCGGCCAGGGCGACCGCTTGTCTCACATGGGAGCGGCGGGGCCGGGGCTGCAATTCACACAGGGTCCGGTGGAAATCCGGGGACACCTGCTGAGAATCCATATACTGATTGTAGTATTTCACTGAAAATCTCCTCCTAACAATCGGCGTAGCCGTTCCCGGGCCCGGGAGAGCCGGGAGCGGACCGTGCCGGGGCGGCAGTGGAGCAGCTGGGCGATCTCCTGAGTGGAGTAGCCCTCGTAGTAGTGCAGATGGATGACGACCCGGTCCTGGGGCGGCAGAGCGTATAATTCCTCCAGCTCCTCCCGCTCCTGGGGGGAGGGGGCGGGCAGCTCCTCCCACAGGGGTACGGTGGGCCGCCGCCAGCGCAGGCGCAGACGGCTTTTGCAGCCGTTCACCAGCACCCGCATCAGCCACGCCCCGGGGCTCTCCAAGTCCGCCGGTGCCTTTTCTAAAAACGCAAGGAATGCCTCCTGTACCGCGTCCTGGGCCTCGCTGGGATTGCCCAGAATGGCCAGGGCGGTACGGTAGAGCCGATTTTCTTCCTGGGTGACCAGGGTCTCCCAATCCACCGGTGGGTTGGTTGGATGGTTCATCGCTTCACCCCCTTCTACACAGGTTGACGCTCCCGGTATGCAAATTGTTGCAGGGGAGAAAAATTTTTCAGAAAAAATTCAGCCTGCCGCCCAGAGGGCAGCAGGCTGAAACAAGAAATGCAAATTACTGGGCCACGGTGACGGAGGTGATGTGGGGGTTGACACCCTCATACCAGTAGAGGAAGCCCTCCATGTCGATGGTCTGGCCCACCTGCAGGTTCTTCACCGCCGCATACACATCGGTGGTGTTGTCGCACAGGTAGGACTCCACGGTGAAGGTGTAGGTCTGGCCGTTGTAGGAGGCGTTGAAGTACAGGTCATCGCCGTCAGTGCCGGAGCCGTCCCAGCTGTACAGGAAGGCGGCCTCGTTGCCGCTGGCGTCCTGAGAGGGCTCCACAGTCAGGCCCTTGAAGGAAACCAGCTGGTTCTGGTGGTCGATGAGGGTGTCGGTGCCCAGCAGCTCGGTCACGTCCAGAGGCTCGGCCACGAAGGTGTCGCCGCCCTCCACGATCTGGAAGGTGCCGTCCATGATCTCGATCTCACCGGACCACTCGGCCTTATAGCCGGTGACCTGGATCTTGGTGCCGGGGGTCAGCTTGTCATAGTCCTCCTGGGAGCAGGCCACATCATAGATGAAGTAGGCGCCGTCCTGGTCCTGGGTGTACAGGGTGGCCTTGTCCTCCCACCAGGACTGCTTGGCCTGGACATAGGTCTCGATGGTGACCTTCTCGTCCACCGCGGCGGCCATATACTCCTCGTAGCTCATGACCTCGCCGGCGGTCTGGGAGCCGGAGGCGGAGGACTGGGACTGAGAGGTGGTATCAGAGCCGCTGCCGGAGGCATCCTGCTGGCTGGTGTTCCCGTTGCTGCCGCAGCCGGTGACAGCCAGAGCCATGGTGAGGGCCAGAGTCAAAAAAATGGTACGTTTCATCTTGCTTCTCCTTTTCAATGGGTTTGGACAGGTTGTCCGCTTTCATTATAGCTGGAATTTTCAAGAAATCAATGCCTGGTCCGCTTTTTCCTCGCGCTGAGGACTACCCACACCAGGATCAGTACCCAGGCGGCAGCCAGGCTGCCCAGCAGGATCACCGCCGTCTGAGGCAGGGGGCCCAGGTCGGAAGGACCGGAGGCGGAGGCGCTGGTCTCGTCCAGGTGGTAGAGGGCTTTCACCTCGTCAAAGAGAGAGTCCCAGTAGGCCTCGTCCACCGTCTCGCCCCGGCGCACCGACTTGGCGGTGTTCTCAATGAGCTGTCCGGCGGCGTCCCGCAGGGAGGCCGAGCCATTGAAGACCGGGGTGACAAAGGTGTCGTCGGTGTGGTCCAGCAGCAGCTGGGTGGCGGCAATTTTTACGTCGTAGTAGGTGTCGTCGTCCTCGCCGGAGCGAGACAGGTAGTCCTGGTACTCCTCCGACTGCTGGGCCTTGGAGGTGACGGGGACATACCCTTCCGTCTGGGCATAGGGGATCTGCACCTCGTTGGTGAGCAGGAACTGAGTGAACAGCCAGGAGGCCAGCACCTCCTGAGAATCCTCCTTGTTGAAGATACAGATGGAGGGGCCCTGGGAGATCATCTGGGGGTTCTCCGGGTCAAACTGGGGGATGGGCATGACCACCGTCTCAAAGTCCACAAAGGCGTCGGGACTGATGTCGGAGAGGGGGGCGTCGGCCCCCATCCAGGTGGAACCGGCGGTGGAGTCGATGGCAAAGACACACTGGCCGGCGTTGAGGAAGTTGGCGGGGTAACTGGAGATTTTGAAGGTGGAGAAGGCGCCCGTCTCTACATGCTGGGCGATGGTAGAGAGCAGTTCCTTGGTGGTGTCGTTGAAGAGCTGGATATCTCCGCTGCTGGTGGAGTAGCCCGCCCCCAGCTGCTGGAGCATCTGGATCATCATGTTGTCGGTGGACTTGTAGATGAAGGGGATCATCACCTTCTGACCGTTCAGGAGGTAATTGCCCTGAGCATCCTGCTTGGCGGCCGCCTCCGATACCTCCCAGATAAAGTCCCAGGTGAGGGTCTCCGGGAGGGTGTAACCCAGCTTTTCCACATAGGTCTTGTTGATGTAGCAGGCCTCAGTGGAGCGCATATAGGGCACGGCGTAGTAGGTCCCGTTCAGGTCGCACTCGTCCAGGAATTGAGGGATGATCTCCTCCTGGGTGGGGCCGTCAAATTTCAGGGCGCTGCCCCCCAGGCCGTAGTCCGGGTCGGCAAACAGCTCGTCCAGAGGGACCACCACATTTTCGCCGGTAAGGTAGGTGGCGATGTGGTCGGGGTAGGTGATGCACACGTTGGGGGTGGTGCCGGTGGAGATGTTGGTGATGACGTCGTTGTAAATCTTACCGTAGTCGGTGTACAGGCGCAGCTCCACCTTGATGTTGGGGTAGAGCTCCTGGAAATCGGCGATGGCCTGCTTGTAGATGTCGGTCTGGCGCTTGTTGGTGTCGTTCTTGGCCCAGAAGGTGATCTCATAGGTGCGGCTCTCGTCGAAGGTGTCGGGCACCTGGAAGCTCACCGTCTCCTTAGAGCCGTGGCAGCCGGTGAGTCCCAGCAGAAGGGCGGCGGAGAGCAGGGCCGCATAGACGCGTTTTCCTCTCATCCCTTGATCCCTCCTCTGGACACGCCCGCCATGATCTTCTTCCGGAACAGGAAGAACAGCAGAATGAGGGGCACGGAAATGACCACCACTGCCGCCATCATGGCGGGGATGTTCTCCCGGCCAAAGCCGTTTTCCCGGATCTCCTGGATGCCGTTGGACACCAGAAAGTAGTTGGGGTCGTCGGTAATGAGCCGGGGCCACACGTAGGAGTTCCAGCACTCGATGACCTTCAGGATGATGATGGTCACCAGGGTGGGGCGGCAGATGGGCAGCATCACCTTCCACAGGTACTTAAAGTCGGAGGTGCCGTCCACCTTGGCGGCCCGGTAGAGCTCGTCGGGCACCTGCTCAAAGTTCTCCTTCAGCAGGTAGATATAAAATACCGAGGTGACGGAGGGGAGGATAAGGCCGGTAAAGGTGTTGCGCAGCTCCAGGCCGGTGATGGTGGCGTAGTTGGTGATGACCACCAGCTCGGTGGGAATCATCATCAGGGACAAAAACAGGGTAAACAGCAGGTTTTTCCCCCGGAACTCCATCCGGGCAAAGGCGTAGGCGGACAGAGTGATGACCACCACCATCAGGGCGGTGGTGACCACGGCAAAGAATACCGTGTTGGCCAGATACCGGCCCAGGGGGACGGAGGTGAAGGCATCCTTGTAGTTTTGCAGGGTGGGGGAGAGGGTAAAGAAGGTGGGGATATGCTCGGCGTTGTAGGCGCCGTAGTCCTTCACCGAGGTAAGCAGCATCCAGTAGAAGGGGAAGAGGACCACCACCGCCCACACGCCCAGCAGCAGGTAGGTGAGTACCCGCAGGATGCGGCGGCGGCGCAGCGCCCGCCCCTGGAGGCGTTCAAAGTCAAAAGATTGTTCCATCAAAATCCCCCCTTAGTAGTGCACGTGCTTCTTACTGACCAGCAGGTTTATGCAGGTGATGGTCAGCACGATGGCAAACAGGATGATGGCGGCTGCCGAGGCGTAGGACGGGAAGCCGCCGCTGTCGCCGTAGAGCATGTCGTAGACGTAGCCTACAATGGTGTTCATTCCCGCCGCGTTCAGGTCGGTGCCGAAGAGGGCCACCGCGTCGCTGTACGCCTTGAAGGCGCCGATAAAGCCGGTGACCACCAGGTAGAACACCATGGGGGAGATCATGGGCAAGGTGATGCGCAGGAAGATGCGCCCCTTGGAGGTGCCGTCCACCCGGGCGGCCTTGTAGTAGTCCGGGTTCACCGAGGCCAGGGCGCTGGTGAGAATGAGAATTTTAAAGGGCATGACCACCCAGATGGTGTAAAAGCACAGAACAAACATCTTGGCCCAGTAGGGGCCCTCGATGAAGTCCACGCTGGAGCCGCCAAACCACTGGATCATCAGGTTGATGAGGCCGTCGGTGTACTCCGTCTTCTGGAAGAGGATCATGAATACCAGACCCACTGCCAGGGTGTTGGTCACATAGGGCAGAAAGTAGATGGTCTGGAACAGGTCCCGGAGAGGCCGGATGGAGCTGAGGGCCAGGGAGATGACCAGGGCCAGCCCCGTGGACAGGGGGACGGTGATGATGACCAGCAGGAAGGTGTTTTTCACCGCCTGCAAGAAGTAGGGGTCATGGAGCACGTAGGAGTAGTTATACAGTCCCACACCGAAGTAGGTCTGGGAGGCAAAGTTATAGCCCTCCTCCACCGAGTAGACGAACACGTCGATGAGGGGGTAGACCATGAAGGCTCCCAGAAACAGCAGGGCGGGGAGCAGGTAGAGCCAGGCTTTTCGTTGTTGTTTCATCGCGCACCCCGAATCCGTTGGCCGGAGTCAGGCTGGAAGAGGAAGACTTTCTCCGGCTTTAAGGCAAAGCGGACGGTGGAGGCATTCCGGTCCACCGGGGCGTCGGCGGTAATGATGGCCCGCAGGGTGGGGGACTGGCAGGCGGGATGGGAGGCCACCACGCTGATGTCCCGGCCCATCACCTCCACGCTGTTCAAGGTGCAGGAGAGGGGACCGTCGGCCTGGGGCAGGAAGCCCTCGGGGCGGATGCCCACGGTGACGCTCTGGTCCGTGAGGCCGGGGACGGGCAGCACCGCCTCTCCACCCAGACAGAGCATACCGCTCTGGATCTGGCCGTCAAAGACGTTAATGGGAGGCGTGCCCAGGAACTTGGCCACAAACAGGTTGGCCGGGTCGTCATAGACCTGCTGAGGCGCGCCGATCTGCTGCAAAACCCCCTCCTTCATGACTACGATCCGGTCGGAGATGCTCATGGCCTCCTCCTGGTCGTGGGTGACGAAAACAGTGGTAATTTTGGTGGAACGCTGGATTTTCCGAATCTCCTCCCGGGTCTGGAGGCGCAGCCGGGCGTCCAGATTGGAGAGGGGCTCGTCCAGCAGAAGAACGTGGGGCATCTTCACCAGCGCCCGGGCGATAGCCACCCGCTGCTGCTGGCCGCCGGACAGCTCGCTGGGCTTGCGGTCCATCAGCTCCTGAATCTGCACCAGGCCAGCCGCCTGGTCTACCCGCCGGGCCATCTCCTCCTTGGTCAGACGCTCCTTCCCCTTTAAATTTTCCAGGGGGAAGAGGATATTTTTCCGCACGGTCAGGTGGGGGTAGAGGGCGTAGTTCTGAAAGACCATGCCCACGCCCCGCAGCTCCGGGGGCAGGTCGGTGACGTCACGGTCGCCGAAGAAGATCTTTCCGCTGGTGGGCTGCTCCAGCCCGCAGATCAGGTTCAGAGTGGTACTCTTTCCGCAGCCCGAGGGGCCCAGCAGGCCGATGAGCTGGCCATCGGGAATCTCAAAGGTAAAGTCGTTCACAGCAACCACTTCGCCGGAGGACTTCCGGCCCGGGCTGTGAAAGGTTTTTGTGAGATGCTCAAGCTGAATATTCATAGGCATAATCTCCCTTCCAATACCGTTTGATTATAGCTGAGACGCGCTTTTTTCTCAAGGGAGTCAAAGCGGACCGCCGGAATTTGCTTGGCGCAGGGTGCGCTGGATGAAGGCCAGGTACTGGGAAAAGCCGTCCTCATCGGCCTGGGGATAGGAAAATCCCAACTGTGCCCCCACGTCTTTGGCTGCGTCATGGAACAGAGAGCAGGCGGTGTGTATGGCCTGCCACATATGCTGGTAGTCGCTATCGCAGTAGATCTGGGTGTAGCGCTGGTAGAGGGGCTGGGGCAGGCAGCGGCGGAAAAATTTATTGGATTTGCCGCAGGAAATGGAAAAGTCCGTGGCACAGCCCACATACCAGGCCAGCATTTGTTCCAGCATGGGGCGGGCCTGGGCGTGGTAGGTGGTCATGGCAAAGGGGAGCTCATCCCGGGCAATGCCCTTGGCCACATCGCACAGGCTCCAGAAAAACTCGTTGCAGCAGCCGTGAAATTGGCTGACGGTGGGAGGCTTGACATGGAAGTCCTCATCGCTGGGGGGCGGCAGCTTGGGAAGGCACCCGATCTTGTCCAGCAGAGGCAAAAAGAGCTTGTTGCGGGTGCAGCCCTGCTGCATGTGCTCTACTGTCTCCACGCCCAGGTCGATCCGGTTTCCGTCCTCCAGCAGAAGAAGCCAGGAATAGAGCTGCTGGTAGTTGGTGCGCAGACCAAACCGGTCTCCGTATCCAAAGTCGCTGTCCTGTTCCTGGGTCAAAATCCGTGGACCGAAGAGATCCAGCCATGCCGGGTCCTGTCGGAAAGAGTCGGTTTCGGTTACCACATACATAAGGTCAAAGTCACGATACATGTCCTTTGGCACGTTTGGATTGGTGCGGGAGCCTTTCAGATAGGCCGCTAAAATCCGGGAGTCGGATTTGGCCACAGACAGGATCAGGTCCATCATCTCCTGCTCGCTGCGCATCGGATCGGTCACCTCCTTGCTGTGATTTGGTGCGTTCTTCCTAATTATAACAAACGGCGGCCAGACAGGCAAATGTGTGGCTTGGCATAAAAAAAGACACCGCCCAAATGGACGGTGTCTTGAAAAAGCAAGGGGTAAAATCAGCGCTTGCTGAACTGAGGAGCACGACGGGCGGCCTTCAGACCGTACTTCTTACGCTCCTTCATACGAGGATCGCGGGTGAGCAGACCGGCAGCCTTCAGGGCGGGGCGGTACTCCTCGTTGGCCAGCAGCAGGGCGCGGGCCACACCGTGACGGATAGCGCCGGCCTGGCCGGTCACGCCGCCGCCGGTGACGGTAGCAACGATATCCATCTTGCCCAGGGTGTCGGTGGTAGCCAGGGGCTGACGGACCAGCAGCTTCAGGGTCTCCAGACCAAAGTACTCGTCGATGTCACGGCCGTTGATGGTGATGGAGCCGGTGCCGTTGGGGAACAGGTGAACACGGGCCACGGAGGACTTCCGACGGCCGGTGCCATAGAAATAGGGCTTCTTGCTCTGATACATGATCGTCTACCTCCTGATTACTGAGCGTCCCAGAGCTCGGGCTTCTGGGCAGCGTGCTCATGCTCGCCGCCGCGATAGATCTTCAGGCGGGTCAGGGCACTGTTGGACAGGGAGTTCTTGGGCAGCATGCCCTTCACAGCCAGCTTCATGGCCAGCTCGGGGCGCTCGCTCATCAGGGTGCGGTACTTGACTTCCTTCAGACCGCCGACCCAGCCGGAGTGACGGCGATAGTACTTCTGATCCAGCTTCTTGCCGGTCAGCACGGCCTTGTCAGCGTTGATGACGATGACGAAGTCGCCGCAGTCGGCGTTGGGAGTGAACTCAGGCTTATGCTTGCCCCGCAGCAGGGTGGCGGCGGCGGCAGCGGTCTTGCCCAGGGGCTTGTTCGCGGCGTCCAGGATATACCACTTACGCTCGATGTTCCCCTTGTTGGCCATAAAAGTGGACATAGGTGAAACCTCCATTTTCGTGTGCTTATGTTGAACCACGGTGTTTGGAATAAAATCATGGGCTCCACTGTACAAGCGGAGCGTTTTGTATTATAGTATTTGGGCGGTCAGGTGTCAACGACTTTTTTGACCATTTTTTGCTGAGTTTTAAAAATCTCTCGTATTCTCGCAAAATCTCTTGATATCTCTTGATATCTCGCTTTCGATTTTCAAATTGTTTTGCGGGAAATGTTGTGAAACGGGGCTGTTTTGCCCGGAAGGAGACAGAAATGAACCGTATTTTATCCCTGGTCCGCCGCTGTGTGGAGGACTATGAGATGATTGCCCCCAACGACCGGGTTGCAGTGGGCGTTTCCGGGGGAAAGGACTCCCTGGTGCTGCTCACCGCCCTGGCCAAGCTCCGGGAGTTCTATCCCATCCCCTTCGAGGTGGAGGCCATTACCCTGGACATGGGCCACGCCGACGGCCGCCCGAGCATGGATTTTTCCCCCGTGGCTCGCTACTGTGAGGAGCTGGGCGTCCCCTATACCCTGATCCCCAGCGAGATCCACCATATTATTTTTGATGTGCGCAAGGAAAAGAACCCCTGCTCCATGTGCGCCAAAATGCGCCGGGGTGCCCTGCACAACGCCATGAAGGAGCGGGGGATCACCAAGATCGCCCTGGGCCACCACTACGACGACGCGGTGGAGACCTTATTTATGTCCCTCATTTTTGAGGGGCGGCTGTCCTGCTTCCAGCCGGTGACCTGGCTGGACCGCATGGGCATCACCCAGATCCGGCCCATGCTCTACTGCGGAGAGAAGCTGGTGGCGCACACCGCCCAGCGACTGGAGCTGCCGGTGGTGGAAAACCCCTGCCCCGCCAACGGCAACACCAAGCGCCAGGAGATCAAGGAGCTGATCTACGAGCTCAACGGCCGTTATCCCGGGCTGAAAAGCCGTGCCTTTGGAGCCATGCAGCGCCTGCCTCTGCCTGCCTGGGGACCGGTGGAGCACCGGCGGCGGCCTCTGCCGGAGGAGCTGGGAGACTGACCCTGTCAGGAAACTGGGAAGAGGGAAGAGAAAACGGGGGAATTTTCGGTAATTTTGACCGAGAAAAATTGGGAAAACTTATGGAATACCCCCGCTTTCGGTGCTATAATGTGACAGAAACCGTGGAACAATCTTTGATGCAGAGCGGGGGTCCCCGCCTGAGAGGAGTTGCAAGATATGAGCGAAGAGACCGTTTACAGCGCCAACCCGGGTAAGAAGCTGATCCGCACCGTGGACGGGGTGGACTACCAGCGCATTCCCATCAAAACCCACCTGATCACCAAGGCGGACAAGATGGAGGATGTGGTGTGCCGCTACGCCAAGGACCAGATGCAGCCCGGCGACATCCTGTTTATTTCCGAGAAGGCGGTGGCCTGCACCCAGAGCCGCGCCATCCCTATGGAGGACATCAAGCCCCGCAAGCTGGCCGTTACCCTCAGCCGCTACGTGACCAAGACCCCCGCCGGCATCGGCCTGGGCATCCCTGAGACTATGGAGATGGCCCTGCAGGAGTGCGGCACTCTGCGCATTCTGTTTGCCGCCTTTTGCAGCGTGATCGGCAAGATTCTGCATCAGAAGGGCTGGTTCTACATTGTGGCCGGCCCCAAGGCCCGGGGCATCGACGGCCCCACCGAGGGCACCATCCCTCCCTATGACCACTATGTGGTCCTCACCCCCGACGATCCCATGGGCACCTCCAAGAAGCTGGCCGCTGCTCTGGGCTACCCGGTGGCCATCGTGGACATTAACGACCTGGGCGCCAATATCCTGGGCTTCTCCGAGAAGGAGCCCTCCATGGACCAGATCGCCAAGATTCTGGGGGACAACCCCCTGGGCCAGTCCAGCGAGTCTACCCCCATGGGCATCATCCGCAAGGCCTGATCAAGGTATTTCTTTTCTCCCTGCCGCACCTGCGGCAGGGAATTTTTTTGCGCTCAGAGGGAATTTTAGTTCTAAACTGGCCATATTCGGCGTAAATTCAGGGGATGGAGAAGGATTTTTTGGGGACTTTGCTCCTTTACTGTGTTAAAAATACACAAACACATTTGTCCATCTGCCGTGGAAATTTGGCGGATGCGAAGAAAACTCCCAAAAGGAGGAAGAAAATAATTTTCAGACATTCAATAACATCATATAAAACATGAAAAAGAGGAATATTGAGACCGCAAAAGCCGGGCAAAACCCTGAAATTTATGAAAATGCAAGATAAATTGAGTAAACTTGCAAAACGAAAAGTCGGATGCTATAATCTGGAACCACAAACAACCAAGCGCCGACGAGCCGGAAGGTGTGTTGGCCGGCGTCGGTTTTATTAAGGGAGGAATCACAATGGCGATCAAGAATGCGTATCTGAACAATGTATATCAGGATCTGGCTGGGCGTTACGCCGATCAGAAGGAATTCCTGCAGGCGGTCCAGGAAGTTCTGACCTCTCTCGAGCCGGTGTTTGAGCGCCGCCCCGAGCTGGAGGAGATGGGCATTATTGAGCGCCTGGTGGAGCCTGAGCGCAGCCTGTTGTTCCGGGTGTCCTGGGTGGATGACCGGGGCAAGATCCAGGTCAACCGCGGCTACCGGGTCCAGTTCTCCACCTCCATCGGCCCCTCCAAGGGCGGCCTTCGCTTCCACCCCAGCGTGAATCTGTCGGTCATTAAGTTCCTGGGCTTTGAGCAGATCTTCAAAAACTCCCTCACCGGCCTGCCTATGGGCGGCGGCAAGGGCGGCTCCGACTTTGACCCCAAGGGCAAGAGCAACAACGAGATCATGCGTTTCTGCCAGTCCTTCATGATCGAGCTGCAGCGCCACATCGGCCCCGACACCGACGTGCCCGCCGGCGACATGGGCGTGGGCAGCCGGGAGATCGGCTATATGTTCGGCCAGTATAAGCGCATCCGCAACGAGTTCAGCGGCGTGCTCACCGGCAAGGACCCCAGCTCCGGCGGTTCCCTGGCCCGCCCTGAGGCCACCGGCTTCGGTCTGTGCTACTTCACCCAGGAGATGCTTCAGGAGCGCAACACCTCCTTCCAGGGCAAGCGGGTGGTCATCTCCGGCTCCGGCAACGTGGCCACCTACGCCAACCAAAAGGCCACCCAGCTGGGCGGCAAGGTCATTGCCATGAGCGACTCCAACGGCTATATTGTGGATGAGAACGGCATTGACTACCGCACTATCCAGCTCATCAAGGAGGTCAAGCGGGAGCGCATCAAGACCTATGTGGACTACGTTCCCACCGCCAAGTATGTGGAGGACCCCAGAGGCATCTGGACCGTCCCCTGTGACATCGCCCTTCCCTGCGCCACCCAGAACGAGCTGCCCATCGAGGGGGCCCGGGCCCTGAAGGAGAACGGCTGTATCGCCGTGGCCGAGGGCGCCAACATGCCCACCACTCTGGAGGCCACCAAGTATCTCCAGGACAACGGCATCCTCTTTGGCCCCGCCAAGGCGGCCAACGCCGGCGGCGTGGCGGTCTCCGGTCTGGAGATGAGCCAGAACTCCATGCGCATGCCCTGGAGCTTTGAGGAAGTGGATGAGCACCTGAAGAAGATCATGGTGAACATCTATCACAACATCGACAAGGCCGCCAAGGACTACGGTGCACCTGGTAACCTGGTGATGGGCGCCAACATCGCCGGCTTTGAAAAGGTATGTCAGGCGATGATCTGGCAGGGCGTGTCCTTCTGATTGCAGAAAACAAA
The DNA here is from genome assembly GCA_905205085.1 of uncultured Oscillospiraceae bacterium. Classification (GTDB taxonomy): domain Bacteria; phylum Bacillota; class Clostridia; order Oscillospirales; family Oscillospiraceae; genus Lawsonibacter. The sequence goes on along the minus strand of CAJLCG010000033.1, from coordinate 5,790 downwards.
ACCCCCGTGCTGCATCTGCAGCACGGGGGTTCTTTTCGTTATTCCGCGCTCTGCTTGGACTGGTCAAACAGGGCCAGTACGGAGGCGTCGGGCTTGGGGGTGAGCAGGGAGACCACCACAATGGCGATCAGTGCACTGAGGAAGGCGGGCAGCAGCTCGTAGATGGCCAGGGCGCCGCCCATGGGGGCGATGAGGAACTTCCACACAAAGACCATCACGCCGCCCACCACAAGACCGGCCAGAATGCCCTGACGGTTGCTCCGCTTCCAGAATAGGGCACACAAAATGGCGGGACCGAAGGTGGCGCCGAAACCGGCCCAGGCGAAGGAGACGATGGCAAAGACGCTGCTGTTGGGGTCAGCGGCCAGGAAGACCGCGATGATAGCGATGCAGATGACGGTGCCGCGGGCCACCAGCATAGTCTGCTTGGGGGTGAGCTTCATGCCAAACACATCCTGGAGCATGTTCTCCGAGAAAGCGGAGGAAGCGGCCAGCAGCTGGGAGTCGGCGGTGGACATGGTGGCGGCCAGGATACCGGCCAGAATGAGACCGGCTACAATGGCGGCCAGCCAGCCATAGGTGGAAAGCAGGTTGGCGATCTGGACAATGATGGTCTCAGAGGCGCTGCCCTCCAGAGTGGGGATGTGGCCGGCCTTGGAGACGCTGTTGCCGATCATACCGATGCACACGGCCACCGTCATGGAGATAACCACCCACACGGAGGCGATGCGGCGGGACAGAGTCAGCTCCTTCTCATCCCGGATGGCCATAAAGCGCACCAGAATGTGGGGCATACCGAAGTAGCCCAGGCCCCAGGCCAGCATGGAGAAGATGTTGATAATGGGGTAGGGCTTGGCGGAGCCGGAGGCCGGGTCATAGGTCTGGAAGAAGCTGAGGTAGCCGTCCATGGACTTGGCGTTTTCCACCACGGCGTCCACGCCGCCCGCCTGGTTGATGCTGAACACGGTGATGACCACCAGGGCCACGGTCATAATGATGGACTGGATGAGGTCCATGGTGGCCACGGCGGAGAAGCCGCCCACCGAGGTGTAGCTGATGATGACCAGGGCACCGATGACGACAGCCAGCATGTAGTTCCAGTCAAACAGGCTGTTAAACAGCTTGCCGATGGCGGCCAGGCCGGAGGCCACGTAGGGGACGAAGAAGATCAGGATGATGAGGGAGGCGATGCACATAATGATGGGCCGCTTCTCCTGATAGCGCTTGGAGATAAAGGCGGGGATGGTGATGGCGTCCAGCTGCACGCTGTAACGGCGGATGCGCTTAGCCACCAGCAGGAAGTTGAGATAGGTGCCCAGAGCCAGACCGATGGCGGTCCAGCTGGCGTCGGCCACGCCGCTGAGGTAGGCCACGCCGGGCAGACCCATCAGCAGCCAGGAGGACATGTCGCTAGCCTCGGCGCTCATAGCGGTAACCAGAGGGCCGATGCCGCGGCCCCCCAGATAAAACCCTTCGGCGCTTTTCTTGCTCCGGCGGCCAATCATTACGCCGGTGCAGATCACAAAACAGAGGTAGAGGATAATAGTTGCGGTGATAAACATCTGTGCGCTTGTCATGCAGAACTCTCCTTTTGTTTCACTTACCTGCCCTTCCGTACACACTTCGGAACGGCAATGGGGACATTATAGCATAAAAAAAGCTGGAATAAAATGCAGAATGGTGTATAGAATAAATTCTATACACCATTCTTGTCTATTCCGACAAAATCCTTGAAAATCAAGGGAAAGATAACATACGATTTCAAGGAGTGTTGCTAGACGATATGCGCCGAAAACCACCAAAGAACATGGGCAGCATGGTCTGGCTGTACTGGGGCAGGGAGTAGCCGCCCCCAGACAGGCACCAGTCATAGATGAGGGCCCGCTCACACAGGGCGTACACCCGTACCAGCTCGCTCACAGTCACGTCGCTGCGCAGCTCTCCCCGCTGCTGGCCCTGGGCCATGATCTGCCGCAGCAGCTTATAGTAGGTGCGGTTGTGGTCCAGCAGGTGCTTCTCGCCCCGGGTTACCAGCTGGGAGGAGTAGAGCCGGGCCAGCAAATCCAGGGAGATGGAGTTTTCGATCATGATAAATAGCTCCCGGTTTAAGTACATCAGCTGGTCAAAGCGGTCCTGCTGGGGGTCCAGGGTGGGGGAGAGCTCCTCGTATTTTCGGTCGAAGAGGTAGGACAGGGAGGAGAGCAGGGCGTCCTTGCCCTCGAAGTAGTGGTAGAAGGAGCCGCGGGAGGTGCCTGACTCCTGGATGATCTCTTCCACCGTGGTGTCGTCGTAGCCCTGACGGTAGAAGAGACTCCAGGCCGCCTCAATAATGCGGCCCTTGGTGTCCCGGTTGTTTTTCTTGGCCATGGAGAGCGCTCCCTTCCAATATGGAGTAAAATAGAGAGAAAATGTGGGGTGCAACCGTTGGTTGCGGCCCATTCCAAGGCGACTTGGTTGCCCGGAGCGGGTCCTTCCTTTATAATAGGGGCAAAGGAAGGAGGGGAGAACCTTGACCCTGGGAGAAAAAATCTGCATGCTGCGCACCGGGAAAGGGCTGTCCCAGGAGGACCTGGCGGCAAAGCTGGAGGTATCCCGGCAGAGCGTAAGCAAGTGGGAGACGAGCCAGTCAGTGCCCGACCTGGAGAAGATCATTCGTCTGGCCGACCTGTTTGGGGTGAGCGTGGATGAGCTGGTGAGGGAGGGGGAACGGCCCCAGCCGCCCCAGCCGGAGACCAAGGTGGTCTATGTAAAGGAGAAGCGGGAATGGACGGCAGCCCAAAAGGTGGGCATCTGCCTGCTGGCGGCGGGAGGAGCCATCACCCTGCTGGGGCTGGCCTACGGCGGGGTGCTGTCTCTGGTGGGAGTGGCGCTGCTGGTGCTGGGCCTGCCCTTGCTGCTGGCAAAGAAGCACCCTTGGATCGCGCTTGGATGGACCTGTATTGTGTTGAGCCTGTTAGTACTCAACCCCCATACCTCTGTCACACCCTGGGGACTGATCGGTGGGGTGCGGATGTTTCTTAATTGCTATCCGGAACACTGGTACTATGCCACCCAGCTGGGTGTATCCATCTCGGTGGTCCGGGGTCTGCTGACCCTGGTGCTGATCGCCCTCACCTGGCGTGCCTGGAGAAAGAAAAGACAGGAAAAAGAGCTGCCCTGAGCGGCTCTTTTTTTATTATCCTCAATTTTTCTGCCCCCGTCAACCGGATTCTGCCCCGCCCGACGGTTTACATCTCTTTCCCCTTGTGATAGAATGTTTTCCATCTTTGAAAGGGGGCGGGGCCGTGGCCTACCACTTTTTCCCCATGATTGCCCGGATGCGGTACATTAACCGCTGGGGCCTCATGCGCAACACCGATCCGGAAAATATTCAGGAGCACTCCCACATGGTGGCCGTCCTGGCCCACGCTCTGGCGGTCATCCACAACGAGAAATTCGGCGGCCAGGTGGACCCGGGTACGGTGGCGGTGGCTGCCCTCTACCACGACGCCAGCGAGATCCTCACCGGCGACATGCCCACCCCCATCAAATACGACAACCCGGATATCCAGTCGGCCTACAAGGCGGTGGAGGCGGTGGCAGAACAGAAGCTGCTGAGCATGCTGCCCCCCGACCTGCGCCCGGCCTATGACGAGGTGCTTACCATCCCAGACCCGGAGGTGCGCGCCCTGGTCAAGGCGGCGGATAAGCTCTCCGCCTATCTCAAGTGTGTGGAGGAACTGAAAGCGGGCAACAACGAGTTTAAGAAGGCCAAGGAGCAGACCCTGGCCGCTCTGGAAGAAAACCCCCTTCCCGCCCTGCAATACTTTATGCAGGAGTTTCTCCCCGGCTTTGAGCTCACCCTGGATGAGCTGCAAGACAGCGTAAATCGTTGACGCATACCATTTATATATAAGGAAAGGAATCAAGACTATGAAAGCCATTGTTACTGTCATCGGCAAAGACCAGGTGGGCATCACTGCCGCCGTGTGTTCTCTGCTGGCCCAGCACAGCATCAACATCCTGGACATCAGCCAGACGATTTTGCAGGAGTACTTCACCATGGTCATGCTGGTAGATACCACTGCCTGTCAGCTGTCCATCGGCGAGCTGTCCGACCTGCTGGACCAGGCGGGCAAGGAGCGGGCTCTGTCCATCCGCATTCAGAGAGAAGATATTTTTAACGCCATGCATCGAATTTAAGCGCGGAGGATAGGCACACAGGGGAGACAGACTCCAGAGCGGATGGGCAGAGCCCAGGGACCGCGATAAGCGGTGCCGGGTCTGCCCGCAGTCGGCGGAGTTGTCGACCCGGCCGTGTGCCCAATCCGCAGCGTGATATCAGACATATTCCACCTTTTAGGAGGACAACCATGCTCAATCAAAATGAAATTATGCAGACCATCCAGATGATTGACCAGCAGCATCTGGATGTGCGTACCATCACCATGGGAATTTCCCTGCTCTCCTGCGCCCGCAGCGACCCCAAGGCCGCCTGCGACGCCATCTACGATAAGATCACCCGCTATGCCGAGAATCTGGTGGCCACCGGTGAGGCCATCGAGAAGGAGTTCGGCATCCCCATTGTTAATAAGCGTATTTCCGTCACCCCCATCGCCCTGGTGGCCGCGGCGGCAGATACCCACAACTACGCCCCCTTTGCCGTGGCTCTGGACAAGGCGGCTAAGACCACCGGTGTCAATTTCATTGGTGGCTTCTCTGCCCTGGTGCAGAAGGGCATGACTCAGGCCGACCGGGACCTGATTGCCTCCATCCCTGAGGCGCTCTCCACCACCGACCTGGTGTGTTCCAGCGTCAACGTGGGCTCCACCAAGGCGGGCATCGACATGGACGCCGTGGCCCTCATGGGCCGCACCATCAAGGACCTGGCCCAGCGCACCGCCGACCAGGGCGGCTTCGGCTGCGCCAAGCTGGTGGTGTTCTGCAACGCTGTGGAGGATAATCCCTTCATGGCCGGTGCCTTCCACGGCGTGGGCGAGCCGGAGCGGGTCATCAACGTGGGCGTCTCCGGCCCCGGCGTGGTGTACCACGCCCTCCAGAGCGTGAAGGGACAGCCCTTTGACGTAGTGGCTGAGACCATCAAAAAGACCGCTTTCCGCATCACCCGCATGGGCCAGCTGGTGGCACAGGAGGCCTCCCGCCGCCTGGATACCCCCTTCGGCATTGTGGACCTCAGCCTGGCCCCCACCCCCGCCATCGGCGACAGTGTGGCCCGCATCCTGGAGGAGATGGGCCTGGAGGTCTGCGGTACCCACGGTACTACTGCGGCTCTGGCCCTGCTCAACGACGCGGTGAAGAAGGGCGGCGTCATGGCCTCCTCCCACGTGGGCGGCCTGAGCGGTGCGTTCATCCCGGTCAGTGAGGACGAGGGCATGATCGCTGCTGCCTCTTCCGGCGCTCTGACCCTGGACAAGCTGGAGGCCATGACCTGCGTGTGCTCCGTGGGCCTTGATATGATCGCCGTCCCCGGTGACACCACCGCCGAGACCATCTCCGCCATCATTGCCGACGAGGCCGCCATCGGCATGGTCAACTCCAAGACCACCGCGGTGCGCCTCATTCCTGCACCGGGCAAGAAGGTGGGCGACATGGTGGAGTTTGGCGGCCTGCTGGGCTCCGCCCCCGTGCAGCCCGTCCACCCCTTCTCCGCCAAGGCCTTTGTGGACCGGGGCGGCCGCATCCCCGCTCCCATGCAGAGCTTGAAGAACTAACCTACTTTTCTTGAAAGAAAAGTAGGCAAAAGAACTTTGTGCAAAGCTTCGCTTTGCTTCGAAGGCAAATACAAGCCGT
>CAJLCG010000032.1 GCA_905205085.1 uncultured Oscillospiraceae bacterium | reverse complement strand
TTTTTCTTGGAATTATTTTTTTGTTTGGAAAGGACAAAACCATGCGACTGGATAAATGGCTGAAGGTATCCCGGCTGATCAAGCGGCGCACCGTGGCCAACGAGGCCTGCGACAACCAGCGGGTCACCGCCAACGGCCGCCCCGTGAAGGCCAGCTACGATGTAAAGGTAGGCGACGTGCTGGAGCTGCGCTTTGGCGAGCGGGCGGTCAAGGTAGAGGTGCTGCTGGTGGCCGACAACGTAGGCAAGGCCGACGCGGCGGCCATGTACCGGGAGCTGCTGTGAAGCGGCGGCTGAGTTTGCTGCTGGCCGGCGTGCTGACGGCGGGCGCGGTGCTGACGGGCTGTGGGGGAGAGGAGAAGGTTTCCTCCCAGAGCAGCCAGGTCTTTGCCATGGACACGGTGATGCTGCTCACGATCTACGGCGACCAGGCCCAGCAGGGGCTGGACCAGGCCGCCCAGACCATCGAGAAGCTGGAGAAGCTGTGGTCGGCCACCGATGAAACCAGCGAAATTTGGGCCCTGAACCACAGCCAGGGCAGCTGGGTAGCGCTGTCGGAGGACACCCAGGCTGTGCTGGAGCGGGGGCTGGAGCTGTGCGCCCTCACCGATGGTGCCCTGGACCTTACCGCCTACTCCGCCGTGCAGGCCTGGGGCTTTCCCACCGGGCAGTACCGGGTGCCCGACGAGGCGGAGCTGGCCCAGCTGATGGAAACCATCGACTACACCCAGGTGGAGCTGGACGGGGAGACTGGCCAGGCCCGTCTGCCGGACGGCATGTCCCTGGACCTGGGAGCGGTGGCCAAGGGCCGCCTGGGGGAGGTGCTCTCCCAGGACCTGAAGGAGCTGGGGGTGACCTCCGCCCTGCTGGAGCTGGGAGGCAATATACAGACCGTGGGGACCAAGCCGGACGGCTCCAGCTGGCGGGTGGGCATCCAGGACCCCGACTCCCAGGAGGGAGGCTACCTGGCCATCGTGGAGGTGGCCGACCAGGCGGTGGTCACCTCCGGGGACTACCAGCGCTACTTTGAAGAAAACGGACAGCGCTACTGCCACATCATGGACCCCGCCACCGCCGCCCCTGCCGACAGCGGGGTGGACTCGGTGACTATCGTAGGCTCCGACGGGACGGTGTGCGACGCCCTGTCCACCGCCCTGTATGTCATGGGGGAGGAGAAGGGCGCCCAGTTCTGGAAGGACCACCCCGAGCTGAACTTTGAGGCCATCTTTGTCTCCAAGGACGGCTCCATCGCGGTGACCGCCGGGCTGGAGGACCACTTTACCCTGGCCGACGGCTACCAAGACCGGGAAGTGACGGTGATCGAGCGATGAACAAACAGACCAAGATTCTCACCGGCGTGCTGATCGCAGTGGTGCTTTTGTCCGCCGGCGTGCTGGTGTGGCGCAAGCTGAATCCGCAGAGCGCCCAGATCGCCAAGATCACCCAGAATGGACAGGTGCTCCAGGAGATCGACCTGAGCCAGGTGAAGGAGCCCTACTCCTTTGTCATCGAGGGGGAGAACGGGGCGCTCAATACTGTGCAGGTGGAGCCGGGGCGCATCTGCATCAGCGAGGCCTCCTGTCCCGACCAGGTATGTGTCCACCAGGGCTGGATCAGCGACGGCAGCGAGCCCATTGTCTGCCTGCCCAATCAGGTCATCATCCAGATCACGGGGGGAGGGAGCCAGGTTGACGCAGCGACCGGTTAAGGGGGCGCGGCGGGTGACCCGGCTGGCCCTGCTCACCGCCATCGCCCTGACCATCTTTATGGTGGAGGCCCAGATCCCCGTGGCGGTGCCTATTCCGGGGATCAAGCTGGGCCTGGCCAACATTGTGACGGTATACACCGTCTTTGCCCTGGGGGCGGGAGACGCCCTGCTGGTGCTGGTGAGCCGGGTGTTTCTGGGCGCGGTGTTTTCCGGGCAGATGATGACCCTCATGTACAGCCTGGGAGGCGGCCTTCTTTGTTGGCTGGCCATGGTGGGGCTCAAGCAGATCCTCACGGTACGGCAGCTGTGGCTGTGCAGCTCCCTGGCCGCCATCTGCCATAACCTAGGACAACTGCTGGTGGCCGCCGGGGTGATGAAGACCTGGGCGGTGCTGGCCTACCTGCCCTACCTGGTGATCGCCGGGGCGGCGGCAGGACTTTTTACCGGGCTGTGCGCCCAATTTTTGATGCAACGCCTGGACCGGATGGAGTCCGGGCAAAAGGAGGAAAACCATGGAGCAAAAGGACATTGACCGCATCAACGAACTGGCCCGGCTGGCCAAGGAGCGGGAACTGACCGAGGAGGAAAAAGAGGAGCGGGGCAAGCTGCGCCGGGCCTACATCGACTCGGTAAAGGCCAACCTGGAGGGGCAGCTGAACAACACCTGGCTGCAGAAGCCGGACGGCTCCCGGGTCAAATTAGAAAAGCGCAAAGATTGACTGCCTTTTCTTGACAAGCCCTGCCCTTTCTGCAATAATGGCCCCAGACAGCCCCTGTCTGTCAGGAGGACACATAAGATTTTGATTTAGGAGGCCGCTATGGCTTACGTAAAAATGGTTACCGATTCTGCCGCCGATATCCCCCGCGCCCTGCGGGAGGAACTGGATATCCAGGTGCTTCCCTTCCCCATCGCCATGGGGGACAAGGAGTATGAGGACGGCTACGATTTTACTCCGGAGGAGTTTTACGGGATGCTGCTCAGCGCCCCGCAGATCCCCACCCACGCCCAGCTCAACCCCTATGTCTTTGAGCAGTGCTTTGAGCAGGCCTACGACAACGGCTATACCCACCTCATCTATACCTCCATCAACTCCAAGGGTTCTGCTACCCATCAGAACGCGGTCCAGGCCCGGGAGGAGTTCTATGAGGATCACCCGGAGGCTCGGGAGAATTTCCAGATCACCATCATCGACTCCCACAACTACACCATGACCTATGGCTGGGCCGTGGTCCAGGGAGCCAAGATGGCCGCGGTGGGTACCGATCCGGACAAGGTGGTGGCCTATATTCAGGACTGGCTGGACCACGTGCGGGTGCTCTTTGCCCCGCTGGACCTGCGCTTTGCCAAAAAGTCGGGCCGTGTGTCGGCGGCGGCCGCCTTTGTGGGTGACGCCCTGGGCCTTAAACCCATCATGACCTTTGAAAACGGCGACTCCAAGATCCTCTCCAAGGTGCGGGGAGAGAAGAACATCATCCCCGCTATTCTGGAGCGCTGCCGCAAGACCCGTCAGGCGGAGAGCCCCTATATGGTCATCAAGGCGGACAACGCCCCCATGGCTGACGCCCTGGTGAAGGCCTGTGAGGAGGAGTTCGGCGCTCCTGCCGATCTGGTCTATCCCATCGGCGGCGTCATCGCCATCAATGCCGGTCCCAACCTCATCGGTGTGGTGTACCGGGAGCAGTAATTTCAATCTTCGGCCTCGCTCCGGAAGCTCCGGTGCGGGGCCGTTGTGTCCATTTGGGCGTGGAAACAAGGAGTGACATGAGATGAAGGAACAAAAGCTGACCTGGCCGGCCCGGGGAAGACTGTGGTTTCGCATCGGTGTGCGGCTGGTGCTGCTGATCGTGGGGCTGTGGCTGCTGTGGAAGGTGGGCCTGCCCCTGCTGTCGCTGATGGCTCCCTTTGTAGCGGCCCTCATCACCGCCGCCATCCTCCACCCGGCGGTGCGGTGGCTGCGGGGTACCCTGGGGGGCTCCCGAAAGCTGTGGTCCCTGCTGGTGCTGGTACTGCTGTTTGGACTGTTGGGTGCGGCGGTGGGCGGACTCGTTTACGCCGCCGGGGCCCAGTTGGTCTCGCTGGTGCAGAGCTGGGATGACCTGCTGGCCAGTATGGAGGGAATTTTTCAGGAGTTGGAGCGGATCTTTGCCCGCTTCTGGGACCTGGTGCCCCCAGCCTTCAATGAGACGGTGGATTCCGTATGGGACAGCGTGCTGGAGTGGCTGAAAAACACTCTGCCCGGGATGCTGCAGGGGCTGGTGAACTACGCCAAGGACAAGGCTCTGAGCCTGCCCTCCTTCGGTCTGGCACTCATCATCTATATTATGGCCTCCTACCTGCTCACTGCCGACTACCCCGACCTGCGCACCGCGGCAGCCCGGCGCACCGACCGGCGGCTGCTGGCCTTCCTGGTCCAGGTGCGGGACACCGCCCTGGCCGCCTTTGGCGGCTATCTGAAGGCGGAGTTCCTCCTGTCGGTAGGGGTGTTCTTTATCCTGCTGGGCGGCTTCTTTATTATCCACCAGCCCTACGGCCTGCTGCTGGCCCTGGTGCTGGCGGTGATGGACTTTATCCCCATCATCGGCGCAGGCACCGTGATGGTGCCCTGGGCAGTCATTGACCTGTTTACCGGCAACCTGGGCGGGGCTATCCGCCTGATGGTCATTTGGGGCCTCATCGCCCTGTTTCGAAGGGTAGGGGAGCCCAAATTCGTGGGCGACCAGACGGGGCTTTCCCCCATTTTGTCTCTCGTCAGCATCTATGTGGGCATGCGCCTGGGGGGCGTGCTGGGCATGATTTTGGGGCCCACCGTCCTGCTGATTGCCCTGAACCTCGTTAAGTTGGGACTGTTTGACGGGGTCCGGGCGGACGCGGAGGCGGCTGTGGAGGACGTGATCGCCATTTTGCGGGAGCGTCCGGAGAGCGAATAGATGGAGAAGCTGTCAAAATTTGTTTTGGGAAAATTCAAAAAACGCATGCTTTTTCTTCATGGTTTCTTCATATTTTTCCTTTATACTTGCCCCAGTCGAACGGAGGAGGACCTCCAAGAGACCATATGAGGAGTGAAGCAGTTATGGAAAACAATGAGTTTAACTTTTATAATAACGAGAACGATGGATATCGTGGGGGCTTTGGGGAGTACATGGATCCCGTCCCCGTGACGCCTGGTCCGGAAGCGCCTCAGAACCAGAAGAAGCCCGGCAAGGGATTTTCCAAGAAGATCGTGGCCCTGGTACTGGCCTGTGCCATTGTGGGCGGCGGCGCCGGCGTGGGCGGTGCGGCCCTGTACCAGAATATGAGCCGGGGCGGCACCGTGGTCTATGAAGGGGAGCGCCCCAAGGTACAGACCGTAGTCAATAACAACAACGGCGAGCCCATGACTCCGGAGCAGCTCTACGCCGCCAACCTGGCCTCCTGCGTGGGCATCACGGTGAATACCACTGTGAACATCTATGGCCAGACCACCACCTCCGCCGCCACCGGTTCCGGCTTTGTGCTGACCCAGGACGGCTACATCGTCACCAACTACCACGTGATTGAGGACGCCACAAAGGACTCCTCCGTTACCATTGAGGTCTCCTTCTCCGACGGTTCCAAGTACACCGCCAAGCTGGTGGGCGGCGAGCAGGATAACGACATCGCCGTGCTGAAGATCGACGCCACCGGCCTGCAGCCCGTCACCCTGGGCGACAGCAGCCAGCTGGTGGTAGGCGAGAGCGTCTACGCCATCGGCAACCCCCTGGGCGAGCTGACCTATACTCTCACCGACGGCATCGTCTCCGCCCTGGACCGGCTCATCACCACCTCCAGCCAGGATGCCAACGGCAACACCGTTTCCACCACCCTGAACGTGCTGCAGACCAACTGCGCCATCAACCCCGGCAACTCCGGCGGCCCCCTGTTTGACAGCTACGGCAATGTGGTGGGCGTGGTTTCCGCCAAGATGACCGAGTCCTCCTCCGGCGTGTCCGCCGAGGGCCTGGGCTTCGCCATTCCCATCAACGACGTGAAGGACATCATCAACGACCTCATCGAGCACGGCTACGTCACCGGTAAGCCCTATATGGGTGTCCAGGTGCAGTCGGTTCCCGATTATGTCCAGAACTATGGCGTGAGCGCCGGTGCCTATGTGGTCTCCGTGGCCGAGGGCTCCTGCGCTGAGAAGGCGGGCCTGCAGCAGGGCGATATCATCATTGCCATTGACGACACCGCCATTGATACCAGCTCTGCCCTCACCGCTGCCCTGTCCAGCAACTACAAGGCTGGCGACACCGCCACCCTTACGATTATCCGCAACAACGAAAAGATGACCCTCTCCATCACCTTCGACGAGAAGAATGAGCAGACCGAGGCGGCCAATCAGAGCCAGGAGTCCAATCAGCAGCAGCAACAGCAACAGCAGCAGTCCGGCGGCTCCTACGGCTGGCCCTTCAGCGGATATAGCTGGTAACTTTACTTCCTACCGATTTCTCATCGGTTTTCCTCTCCCCTCTCTTTTCCCCCGGGTCCGTGAGGCCCCGGGGGTTTTTATATAGTCGGCGAAACTGTAATTTTGAGAAAAAACGGAGATACTTACGCCTGAGAATTTGTGAAAACCTCTGATTATTTTGTGGTTGACAGGGAGAAAAGCCGGTGCTACCATAAAAACAACCCAACGTGAGAACGAGGAAAGGAGCCAAATTTCATGATGAAGCAGTTTGCGGCTTACTTTTTTGGCTACTTTTACTTTTTTGGCTTTTGGTTCAAAAAGGTAAGAGTGTTTTTTGCTGCAAACAAAGGGCTCCCCAGTTTCGCGTAAGCGGGGAATAGGGAAGTTTTAGGCCTGCGGTGAATGACACTTCACCGCAGGCTTTTTCATTTGCCCGGTGAAGCAAGGAGGAGAACAGCTATGATTATCATTGTAAAACAGGACGCCAAGGAAGAGCGGGTACGGGATCTCATCCAGTGGATCGAGGCGCAGAATCTGCGCACCCATGTCTCCAAGGGAGACTACGCCACCATCATCGGCATCATCGGCGACATCAGCAAGCTGGATGACGACCTGATCACCGGACTGGACATTGTAGAGGGGGTAAAGCATATTTCTGAGCCGTTTAAAAGTGCCAACCGGAAGTTCCATCCCAAGGACTCCATCATTGAGGTTGGCGAGCAGAAGCTGAAAGTGGGCCATGGAAACTTCGCCCTCATCGCCGGGCCCTGCTCGGTGGAGAGCGAGGAACAGATCATCTCGGTGGCCAAGAGCGTGAAGGCGGCCGGAGCCACCATGCTCCGGGGCGGCGCCTTCAAGCCCCGCACCTCTCCCTACGACTTCCAGGGCCTGAAGGCCGACGGCATCGAGCTGCTGCTGGAGGCCAAGCGGGAGACCGGCCTGCCCATCGTCACCGAGATCATGAACGCCAACCACCTGCCTCTCTTTGAGGACGTGGATGTCATCCAGGTGGGCGCCCGGAACATGCAGAACTTTGAGCTGCTCAAGGAGCTGGGCAAGACCCGGAAGCCCATCCTCATCAAGCGGGGCCTGGCCAACACCATCAAGGAGCTGCTGATGAGTGCGGAGTATATCATGGCCGGCGGCAACGAGAACGTGATCCTCTGCGAGCGGGGCATCCGCACCTTTGAGACCGCCACCCGCAACACTCTGGACCTGTCCGCCGTCACCGTCCTCCATGAGCTCACCCATCTGCCTGTGGTGGTAGACCCCAGCCACGCCACCGGCGTGGCCCGGTATGTCAAGCCCATGGCCATGGCGGCTGCCGCCTGCGGGGCCGACGGTCTCATCATCGAGGTCCACAACGACCCGCCCCACGCCCTGTGCGACGGCGCCCAGTCTCTGCGGCCCGAGCAGTTTGAGGACGTAGCCAAGGCGGTGCGCCGGGTGCGGGCGGCCGCGCTGGGCGAGGAATAAGGAGGCAGACATGGTAGTTGGAATTGCGGGGCTGGGCCTCATCGGCGGTTCCCTGGCCAAGGCCTACGAGCGCAGCGGCGCCACGGTATACGGCTATGACGGCAACCGGGTGGTTCAGGACTTTGCCAAGCTCCAGGGGGTGCTGGCAGGGGACCTGGACGAAAAGACCATCGGGGAGTGCGAGCTGCTGCTGGTGGCTCTCTACCCCGAGGTGACCATGGAGTACCTGAAGAAGATGGCCCCCCACATCCCCGGTACCACCCTGGTGATGGACTGCTGCGGCGTGAAGCAGGAGGTATGCAAGGTGGGCTTTGAACTGGCCCAGCGCTACGGCTTCACCTTTGTGGGCGGACACCCCATGGCGGGCACCCAGTACTCCGGCTTTGCCAACAGCAAGGCGGATATGTTTGACGGGGCCCCCATGGTCATCGTGCCTCCCCAGGCCGACGACATCCTGCTGCTGGATAAGATCAAAAAGCTGCTTACCCCGGCGGGCTTCTCCCACCTGACGGTGACCACGGCGGAGCACCACGACGAGATGATTGCCTACACCTCCCAGATGTGCCACGTCATCTCCAACGCCTATGTAAAGAGCCCCCGGGCCCAGATGCACAAGGGCTACTCGGCGGGCAGCTATATGGACCTGACCCGTGTGGCCTGGCTCAACGAGCACATGTGGACCGATCTGTTCCTGGAAAACCGGACCTTCCTGCTCCAGGAGCTGGACCAGATGATCGGCAGCCTCCAGGAGTACCGGGAAGCCCTGGAGCAAGGCAACGGCGACCGGCTGTGTACCCTCCTGGCGGAGGGCCGGATCTGCAAAGAGAAGGTGGATGGACAATGAGCAAAATCCTGACGGTGGACCTGCCTGGGCGGGCCTACGACATTGAAATTGAGCGGGGTCTCCTGGACCAGGTGGGGGAGCGGTGCCGGGCGGTGCTGCCCCGGGCCAAGACCCTCTTTGTGGTCACCGACAGCACGGTGGGCCCCCTTTACGGCCAGCGGGTGCTGGACAGTCTGGAGAAGGCGGGCTTCCTTGCTGTTCTCCACACTGTCCCCGCTGGAGAGGAAAGCAAGTGTGTGGAGCGGCTCCAGGAGCTGTGGGAGGCCATGATGGCTGCCCGCCTCACCCGCACCGACGGAGTGGTCGCCCTGGGCGGCGGCGTGGTGGGTGACCTGGCGGGCTTTGCTGCCGCCACGGTGCTCCGGGGTGTGGACTACATCCAGATCCCCACCACCCTCCTGGCCCAGGTGGACTCCTCCGTGGGAGGCAAGGTGGCCATCGACCTGAAGGCGGGCAAGAACCTGGCCGGAGCCTTCTGGCAGCCCAAAGGAGTGTTCATTGACCCGGAGGTGCTCACCACCCTCACGGACCGCACCTTCTCCGACGGCATGGCCGAGGTCATCAAGTACGGCTGCATCCGGGACCGGGCCTTCTTTGACAAGCTGGCTGCCTGGGGCGGCCGGGACGGCGTGATGGAGCACATTGAGGAGGTCATCCACACCTGCTGTGACATCAAGCGCAAAGTAGTTTTGAACGACGAGCGGGACACCGGCGAGCGGATGGTCCTCAACTTCGGCCACACCATCGGCCACGCCTTCGAGCTGGCGGGCCATTACGAGACCTGGACCCACGGCCAGGGGGTGGCCGCGGGCATGTGCGTGGCCGCCCGGCTGGGGGAGCAGATGGGAGTCACCCCCGCCGGAACAGAGCAGGCCATTGAGAATATATTAAAGGAGTACCAGCTGCCCATCTCCATACCCTGTCCATGGGACACCCTGGTGGAGGCGGTGGGCCTGGACAAGAAGAACGCCGGCAGCGACATCCGCCTCATCGTGCTGGAGGAACTGGGGAAGGCCGTCCCCCACCCCATGGCCCGGCAGGCTCTGCTGGACGCCCTGGCCCCCATGTGGAAAGGAAACTGATATGGATGTGACCATTGTACCGGGTACGCTGAAGGGAGCAGTCACCCCGCCCCCCAGCAAGTCCCAGGCCCACCGGCTCATCCTGGCCGCCGCCCTCTCTGGGGGCGTGAGCACCCTGTCCAATGTGGACTTTTCTCAGGATATTGAGGCCACTCTGGGCTGCATGGCCGCCCTGGGAGCCCGCATCCAGCGCCCGGAGCCGGGTGTGGTGGAAATCCACGGCCTGGGCCACTCCATCGTTCAGGCTGGGCCTGCCCCTATTCTGGACTGCGGGGAGTCGGGCTCCACCCTCCGGTTTCTCATTCCCGTGGCCCTGCTGGTGGGCGGGGAGGCCCACTTTACCGGCCGGGGCCGCCTGATGGAGCGGCCCCTCACCCCCTATGAGGACCTGTTCAAGGAGAAGGGCATCACCTGGAAGCGGGAGAACGGGGTGCTCTCTGTCAACGGCGGTCGGGGGTATGACGCCTTGGCCCTGGACCCGGGGGAGTACGTTCTCCCCGGCAACGTGTCCAGCCAGTTTTTTACCGGCCTGCTCTACGCCCTGCCCCTGCTGGACGGCCCGTCGGTGCTGCGGGCCTCTACGCCTCTGGAGTCCCGGGGCTATGTGGACATGACCCTGGATGCTTTGAAAACCTTCGGCATCACCGTGGAGGAGACTGAGCCCGGCGTGTTTGCCATCCCGGGCAACCAGCGGTATCAGCCAAAAAATTTGGCGGTGGAAACCGACTGGTCCAATGCCGCCTTCTGGTACGCCGCCAACTTCCTGGGAGCCCAGGTGGACATCCGGAACCTGAACCTGGACTCGGTCCAGGGGGACCGGCAGATCGGGATCCTCTACTGGAAGCTGGCCCGGCCCGGGGACGTGGACATCGACCTGTCCCAATGCCCCGACCTGGCTCCGCCCCTGGCCGCCATGGCGGCGGTGCGGAAGGGAACCACCCACTTTGTCAACGCCGGGCGGCTGCGCATGAAGGAGAGCGACCGCCTGGAGACCATCGCCCGCACCCTGAATGCCCTGGGGGCCAAGGCCCAGGTGGGGGAGGACACCCTCACCTTAGAGGGGGCGGACCACCTGGAGGGCGGCACGGTAGACGGCTGCAACGACCACCGCATCGCCATGATGGCCGCCGTGGCTGCTGTGGCCTGTAAACAGCCGGTGACCATCTTGGGCGCCGAGTGCGTGAAAAAATCCTATCCCCACTTCTGGTGGGACTACACTGCGTTGGGAGGAGAAGTACATGGCCTCGTATCTGGGTGAACACATCCACGTGTCCGTCTTTGGACAGTCCCACTCCCCGGCCATCGGGGTAGTGGTGGACGGCCTGCCCGCGGGGGAGCGGGTGGACATGGAGGAGCTGGGCCGCTTCTTAAAGCGCCGGGCCCCGGGCCAGAACGCCACCTCCACCCCCCGCAAAGAGGCCGATCTGCCCCAGTTTCTCAGCGGCCTGGTGGACAACGTGACCTGCGGCGCTCCCCTGGCCGCCCTCATTGAAAATACCAACACCCGTTCCCAGGACTATGCCCAGCTTCGGGACAAGCCCCGCCCCGGCCACGCCGACTTTACCGCCCAGGTGAAGTACGGCGGCTTTCAGGACGTGGCGGGGGGAGGTCACTTCTCCGGCCGTCTGACCGCCCCCCTGTGTATCGCAGGCGGGATTTGCCTCCAGATGCTCAGGCGCCGGGGGATTGAGGTGGCCGCCCACATCGCCTCCGTCGCCGGAGAGGCCGACCGGCCCTTCGACCCCATGGGGGAGACTGTGGAGACCATGGATGCCCTGAAGCGGGCCCCCTTCCCCGTGCTGGACGAGAAGGCGGGGGAGCGGATGCGCAAGGTCATTCTCCAGGCCAAGGAGGAGGGCGACTCGGTGGGCGGCATCGTGGAGTGCCTGGTCACCGGGGTACCCGCCGGGCTGGGTGATCCCATGTTCGGCGGCATGGAAAACCGCTTGGCCGCCGCCCTGTTTGGCATCCCGGCAGTAAAGGGTGTGGAGTTTGGCGCGGGCTTTGGCGTGGCTACCATGCGAGGCTCGGAGAACAACGACCCCTTCACTGTGAAGAACGGGAAGGTGGTCACGGAAACGAACCACGCCGGGGGAATTTTGGGCGGCATCACCAACGGAATGCCCTTGGGGTTCCGCCTGGCCTTTAAGCCTACCCCATCCATTGCCAGAGAGCAGCAGACGGTGAGCCTGTCCAAGAACCAAGTGGAGGAGCTGGTGGTCACTGGCCGCCACGACCCCTGTATTGTCCCCCGGGCCGTCCCCGTGGTGGAAGCGGTCACCGCATTGGTCCTCTCCGACCTACTTTTCTCGTGAGAAAAGTAGGCAAAAGAGCTTTGTGCGAAACTTCGTTTCGCTTCTGAGAAGCAAGGGGTTTCGGAGGGAGGGATAGTGTGAAAGGGAACCGTCAGGGTGCCCTTTCACGTGCAATCAGTACAAATTTGAATTGGGAAAATCAATTCAAATTTGCCGCGTGGGGCGAAACTGCGGTTTTGACCCACGCGCGCAAAAGAGCTTTGTGCGAAACTTTGTTTCGCCACCTTATTAAGATATAGAATAGTGTACCCATAGGTAAGGAGTGATTGAAGATGGAAGAACTGAAGGATCTGAGAGAGAAAATTGACGCCATCGACCAGCAGATGGTTGACCTGTTTAAGCAGCGCATGGAGGTCTCCAAAGAGGTGGCCGCCTACAAGCGGGCCAACGGCCTGCCCACCCTGGACGCAGGCCGGGAGCGTGCCCTGCTGGGTAAGGTAGGCGAGCAGGCAGGGGAGGAGCTGGCCGACTACACCCAGTCGGTCTACCGCACCATCCTGGCCGCCGGACGCTCCTACCAGAACGCCTGCTCCGGCGTGCCCTCCAAGGTGTATGAGACCATCCGAAAGGCCCTGGACACCACCCCCGACCTGTTCCCCCAGCGGGCGATGGTAGCCTGCCAGGGCGTGGAGGGCGCCTACTCCCAGATTGCCTGCGACAGCATCTTCAAGGCTCCTACCATCCTCTACTTCAACACCTTTGAGCATGTGTTCAAGGCGGTGGAGAGCGGCATGTGCCAGTACGGCGTGCTGCCCATCGAGAACAGCACCGCCGGTTCCGTCAACGCCATCTACGACCTGATGACCAAGCACAACTTCTCCATCGTCCGCTCCGCCCGCCTGAAAGTGAACCACAACCTACTCACCAAGCACGGGGTGAAGAAGGGGGAGATCAAGGAGATCTTCTCCCACCAGCAGGCCATCAGCCAGTGCGCCGGCTACCTGTCTACCCTCAAGGGGGTGAAGGTCACCGTGGTGGAGAACACTGCCCTGGCCGCCCAGATGGTGGCCCAGTCGGACCGCCGGGACGTGGCCGCCCTGTCCTCCCGCTTCTGCGGCGAGCTCTACGGCCTCAACCTGCTGGAGCAGAACGTCCAGGACCAGGACAACAACTACACCCGCTTCATCTGCATCTCCAAAAACCCGGAGATCTACCCCGGAGCCGACCGCACCTCCCTCATGATGACCCTGCCCCATAAGCCCGGCTCCCTCTACAATGTGCTCTCCAAGTTCTACGCCCTGGGCATTAACCTGCGCAAGCTGGAGAGCCGTCCCCTCCCCGACCGGGAGTTTGAGTTCATGTTCTACTTCGACCTGGAGTGCTCCGTGTACGCCCCCGAGATGGAGCGTATCTTCCGGGACCTGGAGGAGGAGAGCGAGCACTTCCGTTACCTGGGCACCTACAATGAGGTGATCTGCTGATGGACTGCGGGCTCATTGGCCGCAAGCTGGGCCACAGCTTTTCCCCAAAAATCCACAGCCTGCTGGGAGACTACCCCTACCGGCTCATCCCCCTGGAGCCGGAGGAGGTGGGGGACTTCCTGCAAAAGGGGGAGTTCCACGGCCTCAATGTCACCATTCCCTATAAAAAGACGGTGATGGAGTACTGCACGGAGCTTACCCCCGCTGCCCAGCGCATCGGCAGCGTGAACACCATCCTCCGCCGTCCTGACGGCACCCTGCTGGGGGACAACACCGACTACGACGGGTTTTTGTACCTCTTAAAATCTGCCGGGGCCCAGATAGAGGGGCGGAAAGCCCTGGTGCTGGGCAGCGGCGGAGCCTCCCTCACGGTGCGAGCGGTGCTCTCCCAGCTGGGAGCCCGGGAGATCATCACCATCTCCCGTTCGGGCGAGAATAACTATCAGAACTTGGACCGCCACGCCGATGCCCAGATCATCGTCAACGCCACCCCTGTGGGCATGTACCCGAATAACGGGGCCTCCCCGGTGGATTTGGACCAGTTCCCCGCCTGCGAGGGGGTCTTTGACCTCATTTACAACCCGGCCAAGACTCAGCTGCTCCTCCAGGCCCAGCGCCGGGGGCTCATCTGGGGCAACGGCCTGGGAATGCTGGTGGCCCAGGCCAAAGTGGCCTCCGAGCGGTTCCAGGGCAAAAAGCTGCCCGACGAATTGGTGGCGGATATCACGGCCAAGCTGGAGCGGGAGACGAAAAACATCCTCCTCATCGGCATGCCCGGCTGCGGCAAGACCACCGTGGGCAAGGCCCTGGCCCAGAAGCTGGGCCGCCCCCTGGCCGACGTGGATGAGGCGATCGTAGCCCAGGCGGGCTGCTCCATCCCGGAGATCTTTGCCAAAGAGGGGGAGGAGGGCTTCCGGGTGCGGGAGCACCGGGCCCTGGCCCAGATCGCCAAGGAGTCCGGCCAAGTGATCTCCGCCGGGGGCGGCATCGTCACCCGGCCGGAGAACCGGGACAGTATGGAGGAAAACTCCGTGGTGGTCTGGCTGCGGCGGGACCTTCACAAGCTGCCCACCGACGGCCGTCCGGTCTCCCAGAGCGTGCCTCGGGAAGAGCTCTACCGCCGCCGGGCCCCCCTCTATGAGGCGGCCGCCCAGGTGACGGTGGACAACAACGGCACGGTGGAGGATACCGTGGACGAGATCATCAGGAGGGTGATGGGATGAACATTCTGGTTATCAACGGCCCCAACCTGAACATGCTGGGCATTCGGGAGCCGGATATCTACGGAAAGCAGGACTTTGCCGCCCTGGAGGCCTTCATCCGCCAGGCGGCGGCCGAGTGCGGCGCGCAGGTGGAGCTGTTCCAGTCCAACCACGAGGGGGCCATTGTGGGCAAAATCCAGTGGGCCTACGGGAAGATGGACGGCATTGTGATTAACCCCGCCGCCTACACCCACACCAGTGTGGCCATTCTGGACGCCCTGAAGGCGGTGGGTCTGCCTGCGGTGGAGGTTCACCTGTCCGATGTGAACGCCCGGGAGGAGTTCCGGCACATCTCCTATGCGGGGATGGCCTGTGAGAAGTCCTTTATCGGCATGGGCTTTGAGGGCTACCGGGCCGCCATTCAATATCTGACAGGGAAACAACGGTAAGTCAAATTAGCAGTATCCCGGCATTTCTGCGAAGAAATGCCGGGCTTTTTTTGTTTAAAATAAATTCATAAAGTACCTATTGACAATCTTGCGGGCGGGTGGTACATTATCTTTAGCACTCAGGGAGAATGAGTGCTAAAACATAGAATGAGAAATGGAGGCGAGGGTATGGAGCTGACCAATCGAAAAAAGCGAATCCTGCGGGCCATCGTTGAGATCTACATCTCCACCGCGGAACCGGTAGGTTCCAAGGCCGTGGCCGAGCAGGCCGGACTGGACATCTCCACCGCCACCATACGAAATGAGATGGCCGACCTTACCGAGCTGGGCTACTTAGAGCAGCCCCACACCTCGGCCGGACGGATTCCGTCCCCCATGGGCTACCGGCTCTACGTCAACGAGCTCATGGGTGAGCACCAGCTCACCATGCAGGAGACCCAGCGCATCAACGACGCGCTGAACCTGAAAATGGAGGAGCTGGACCGGGTGATCGACCGGGCGGGCAAGGTGCTCTCCCAGATCAGCGACTACCCCGTCTTTACCATGGCCCAGCCCAAACAGCGGGTAACGGTAAAGCGGTACGACCTGCTGATGGTAGAGGAAAACGCCTTTATCGCCGTGGTAATGACCGACAACTCGGTGGTGCGCAACAAGCTCATCCACCTGTCCGATGAGCTATCCGACACTCAGCTGCAGCTGCTGTCCACCGTGCTGAACAGCTCCTTTGTGGGGCTGACCGTGGAAGAGATGGAGCAGACCCTGGACAAGATGGAGACCCGTTCCGCTCCGGGGGCATTTCACCTGATCTCTCTGGTGGTGCAATACGCCATTGAAGTGCTGGAGGAGCAGCGCAGCCAGACCATCCACACCTCGGGCATCACCCATCTGCTGGAGCATCCGGAGTACCGCAGCCTGGACAAGGCAAAGCCTCTGATGACCTACCTGGCCGAGAACCAGGAGGGCTCCCGGCTGCCGGTATCCATGGAGAACGGGCAGAATATGAATATCCTGATCGGGCCGGAAAACGTCAGCGAGGCCCTGAAGGACACCAGCGTGGTCATGGCCAGCTACGACATTGGAGATAATATGCGGGGCGTCATCGGGGTGGTGGGACCCACCCGGATGGACTACGCCAAGGTGACCGCCCGCCTGTCCTATTTCGCCGACAGCCTGACCCGGATGTTCGGCAAGGGGGAGCTTCCCCCCGGCGACGGGAACGACCAGGAATAGGAGGAACGTTAGTTCATGAGCAAGAAAGATAAGAAGGCGGAGCAGACCGCCCCGGAGCAGCAGGAGCCCATGGAAGAGACCCAGGCTCAGGCTGAGACCCAGGCCGGACAGCCCGAGAGCGAGGCTAAGATCGAGGCCCAGAGCGAGAGCGCCGATCCCCTCCTCACCGAGCTGGAGTCCCTGAAGGATCAGGTGGCCCAGCAAGAGGACAAATACCTGCGCCTGGCCGCCGAGTATGACAACTACCGCCGCCGTACCGCCAAGGAGAAGGATTCCATCTGGAACGACGCCAAGGCAGATGCGGCCGTGGCCTTCCTGCCGGTGTACGACAACCTGGAGCGGGCCCTCAAGCAGGAGACCGCCGACGAGGCCTTCAAAAAGGGCGTGGAGATGACCATGACCCAGCTCAAGACTGTGCTGGAGAAGCTGGGCATCACCGAGATCCCCGCTCTGGGCGAGACCTTTGATCCCAACCTGCACAACGCTGTGATGCATGTGGAGGATGAGAACTTCGGCGAGAACACCGTGTGTGACGTGTTCCAGGCCGGTTTCCAGTTGGGCGACAAGGTGATCCGGTTTGCCATGGTTAAGGTTGCGAATTAACGCGCAGCGTAACCATATAACCCTTATAAATTTTGTAAACAACAATCTTTTCATATATTAGGAGGAAACACATTATGTCCAAGATCATTGGTATTGACTTAGGTACGACTAACAGCTGCGTGGCGGTTATGGAGGGCGGCGACGCCGTCGTGATCCCCAACGCCGAAGGCAACCGCACCACCCCCTCTGTGGTGGCTTTTTCCAAGGACGGCGAGCGTATGGTAGGCCAGGTGGCTAAGCGCCAGGCTATCACCAACCCCGACCGCACCGTCATCTCCATCAAGCGTGAGATGGGCACCGACTACAAGGTGGACATCGACGGCAAGAAGTACACTCCCCAGGAGATCAGCGCCATGATCCTTCAGAAGCTGAAGGCCGACGCCGAGGCCTATTTGGGCCAGACTGTCTCCGAGGCCGTCATCACCGTCCCCGCTTACTTCACCGACGCTCAGCGTCAGGCCACCAAGGACGCCGGTAAGATCGCCGGCCTGGAGGTCAAGCGTATCATCAACGAGCCCACCGCCGCCGCTCTGGCCTACGGTGTGGATAAGGAGACCGCTCAGAAGGTCATGGTGTACGACCTGGGCGGCGGCACCTTCGATGTGTCCATCCTGGACATCGATGACGGTGTCATCGAGGTTCTGGCCACTGCCGGTAACAACCGTCTGGGCGGCGACGACTTCGATAAGTGCGTGATGGACTGGATGGCCGCTGAGTTCAAGAAGGCCGAGGGCATCGACCTGACCGGCGACAAGGTTGCCATGCAGCGCCTGAAGGAGGCCGCTGAGAAGGCTAAGATCGAGCTGTCCGGCGTCACCTCCACCAACATCAACCTGCCCTATATCACCGCCGATGCCACCGGCCCCAAGCACCTGGATCTGACCCTGACCCGTGCTAAGTTTGATCAGCTCACCGCTCACCTGGTGGAGGCCACTGCCGGCCCCGTGCGTCAGGCTATGGGCGATGCGGGCCTGAGCGGCAACGACATCTCCAAGGTCCTGATGGTGGGCGGTTCCAGCCGTATCCCCGCGGTTCAGGACATGGTCAAGAAGCTCACCGGCAAGGAAGGCTTCAAGGGCATCAACCCCGACGAGTGTGTGGCTCTGGGCGCGGCTCTCCAGGGCGGCGTGTTCACCGGTGACGTGAAGGACCTGCTGCTGCTGGACGTCACCCCCCTGTCCCTGGGCATTGAGACCATGGGCGGCGTGATGACCAAGCTCATCGAGCGCAACACCACCATCCCCGTGAAGAAGAGCCAGACCTTCACCACCGCTGCCGACAACCAGACCTCCGTTGAGGTCCACGTGCTCCAGGGCGAGCGTGAGATGGCTCAGTACAACAAGACTCTGGGCCGCTTCAACCTGGACGGCATCGCTCCCGCCCGCCGCGGCGTGCCTCAGATCGAGGTTACCTTCGACATCGACGCCAACGGCATCGTGAACGTGTCCGCTAAGGACCTGGGCACCGGCAAGGAGCAGCACATCACCATCACCTCCTCCACCAACATGTCCAAGGACGACATCGACAAGGCCGTGCGTGAGGCTGAGCAGTTTGCCGCTGAGGATAAGAAGCAGCGTGAGGCTGCCGACACCCGCAACCAGGCCGACCAGATGGTCTTCCAGACCGAGAAGGCCCTGGAGGAGATGGGCGGCAAGATGGATGCCAGCGACCGCTCCAACATTGAGAGCGCTCTGGGCAAGCTGAAGGAGACCCTGAAGGGCTCTGACACCGAGGCCATCAAGAACGCCACCGAGGAGCTGCAGAAGGCCTTCTACGCGGTCAGCGAGAAGCTCTACCAGCAGCAGGGCGGCCAGGCTGGCCCCGGTCCCGACATGGGCGGCGCCAACTTCGGCGGCGGCCAGGCCGGCGGCAGCAACGGCGGCGACGACGTAGTGGACGCGGACTACACTGTAGTAGACGACGATAAGAAGTAATTGCTATATGTAATGGCCGCGTAGGCGGGGCACTGCCCCGCCTGCGCGCCCTTGTGTCTGCATCCAAGAGGAAGAGACGGAAAAACATTCTGTCCCCTCGGAAACAGAGGTGAACCATATGCCAGAACAGAAACGAGATTATTACGAGGTGCTGGGTGTCAGCAAAGGCGCCTCCGACGATGAGATTAAAAAGGCCTACCGAAAATTGGCCAAAAAATATCACCCCGACATGAACCCCGGCGACAAGGAGGCAGAGGCCAAGTTCAAGGAAGTGAACGAGGCTTACAGCGTCCTGTCCGATGAGCAGAAGCGGGCCCGGTACGACCAGTTCGGCCACGCGGGCGTAGATCCCAACTATGGCGCAGGCGGTCCCGGCGGCCCCTTCGGCGGCTTTGATATGGGGGACATCGACCTGGGTGATATCTTCGGCTCCTTCTTTGGCGGCGGTGGTTTCGGCGGCTTTGGCGGCGGCGGAGCCCGGCGCAACGGCCCCCAGAAGGGGGAGAGCCTGCGGGCCAACCTGACCATTACCTTTGAGGAGGCCGCCTTCGGCTGCGAGAAGGAGATTAACCTCAACCGCACTGAGGAGTGCGACGAATGCCACGGCTCCGGCTGTCAGCCGGGTACCACTGCCGAGACCTGTCCCGACTGCCGGGGCACCGGCGTGGTCCGGGTGCAGCAGCGCACCGGCGGCTTCGCCTTCTCCAGTACCGCGGCCTGTACCCGCTGCCGGGGCACCGGTAAGATCATCCACAGTCCCTGTAAGAGCTGCGGCGGCAACGGCAGCGTAAAGAAGAGCAAGCGCATCACCGTTACCATTCCCGCCGGCATTGACGACGGTCAGGCCGTCTCCCTGCGGGGCCAGGGCAACGCGGGCAAAAACGGCGGTCCCGCCGGCGACCTCATTGTGGGTGTGCGGGTCAAGCCCCATCCCCAGTTCCGCCGTGACGGTACTACCGTGCTCTATGAGCAGCCGGTGAGCTTCTTCCAGGCGGCCATGGGCGCCGAGCTGGAGATTCCCACCATCGACGGCAAGGTGAAGTACACCCTGCCTGCCGGCACTCAGACCGGAACCACCTTCCGCCTGCGGGGGAAGGGTATCCCTGAGCTGCGGGGCCGGGGCCGGGGTGACCAGTACGTCACCATCCGGGTCCAGGTGCCCACCTCCCTCAACAGCGAGCAGAAGGAGGCCCTGCGGGCCTTTGCCCAGGCCATGGGGGAAGAGGTGCCGGAAGAGAGCGGCCTGAAAGGCTTTTTTGATAAGCGGAAAAAGAAAAAATAAGGTCCGGCAGAACCGCCGGATGTTTGAAAGCGCCTTTCTCCAGACGGGTGTGGACCGCCGGAGGAGGCGCTTTTTCCGTAAATATGAACATTTTTTTAACACAATGCAAACAATGGGGCGAAATTCTTGACGAAACAGGCCTCTTTTGCTTACAATACTCTGTGCCAAAGATTACGTATTCCATGCTCAGACAAAAAAGAGAGGAGATCAGGCAAACGGTCTGGCTTTTCTTTGTGTGCTGCGGTTATGGGTATCCATCCATTTGCATAAAAAGGAGCCAAAGTATGAAGAATCTTCCCTTGATTTTATGTACCGGGGCGCTGCTGCTGACCTTAGGGTCCTGCGGCGCGCAGTCCGCTTCCGGCAGTATCCAGAGCACTCCGGGCAGTCAGCAGGATAATCTAAGCAGTCAACCAGACAGCGTAGACAGCTCGGTAAATCAGTTTCAAACCCAGAATGGGGAGACAAAGACGGAGGACGGGAGCCAGGACCAGCTGGATGCCGGACAGACGTCCCAGGCCCAGATGGTGACCCTCTACATCGGTATGGATGATCACTTTCAGCAGTACCAGGAGGAGTATGATGGGACCCTGAATGAGCAGGGAATGGTGCCAGCGGAGGGGGTAGTGGCCGAGATGGCTCAGCTTACCGGCTGGAACCTGGACCTGGCGGGAGAGATTACCACCGGGAAGGGGGGCATCACTGTCACCTTCGGGGAGAACTGTGCCCTGTTTTCCGGACCGCCGCAGGAGCAGAAGGACGAGTTCCACGTCTACGACAGCTATCAGCTGGATGAGACCATTCTGGACAGCGTGAAAAAGACCCTGCAAAACTGGGCGGTGGTCCCCGGCCAGGGAGACCCGGACAGTGTGGATGTCTACTACTGCGGGCCCGACGGAAAGGACCTGGTGCTCATCAACTCCGGTTGGACCATCTCCTCCACCCAGCCCTACGAGCAGTTCCCCCAGGGCAATTAACCATCCATGTGAAAAAACGCGGC
>CAJLCG010000031.1 GCA_905205085.1 uncultured Oscillospiraceae bacterium | reverse complement strand
TTTCCCGAGGGGCTCCCCCAGAGGGGACGAGCTCTGAGTTTTCTTCCGGGCTGACCGCCCAAATTTGCAGATCATGCAGAAGTTAGGAACAGGAGGTTTTCAACACCATGAAAGATTCCATCCATAAGTATTTCCAAGTAGGCACCATCCAGTGGATGAGCTTCCCCAAGCGTGATCCCATGGATTCCCTGATGGCCATTGCCCGGGATGACTTCTTTGATGCCATTGAGCTCAAGGGCTACGGCAGCGCCGAAGCCAATCAGGCCGCCAAGGCCATTCTGGACCAGAGCCACCTGAAGGTGTGCTACGGCGCTCAGCCCCGTCTGCTGGGTCCCAAGCTCAACCCCAACGCCATCGATGAGGACGAGCGCAAGAAGGCCGAGGCGACTCTGCTGGAGGCCGTGGACGAGGCCGAGTACCTGGGCGCCAAGGGCATCGCTTTCCTGGCCGGCAAGTGGGAGGAGGCCACCAAGGATCAGGCCTATGCCCAGCTGCTGAAGACCACCCGCAACGTGTGCGACTACGCCGCCACCAAGGGCATGAACGTGGAGCTGGAGGTCTTTGACTTCGATATGGACAAGGCCGCCCTCATCGGTCCCGCCCCCTACGCCGCCAAGTTCGCCGCCGACATGCGCACCACCCACTCCAACTTCGGCCTGCTGGTGGACCTGAGCCACTTCCCCACCACCTATGAGACCAGCCAGTTCGTCATCCGCACCCTGCGTCCCTACATCACCCACCTGCACATCGGCAACGCCGTGGTGAAGGAGGGCTGCGACGGCTACGGCGATCTGCATCCCCGCTTTGGCTATCCCAACAGCGCCAACGATACCGCTGAGCTGCTGGACTTCTTCCGCGTGCTGAAGCAGGAGGGCTTCTTCAATGCCGAGAACCCCTATGTCCTGTCCATGGAGGTCACCCTGCGTCCCGGCGAGGACGAGGACGTGGTGCTGGCCAACACCAAGCGGGTCATCAACCGCGCCTGGGCTCTGCTGGAGGACTAATTTGATCCGCGCCTGTTACCACCGGCGCTGGTTCCCGTATTCTCAATCTATTTACATTTGAGTTGAAGAAAGGAAGCATACTGCCATGAAAATCGTCGTTCTGGATGGCTATACTGAGAACCCCGGCGATCTGAGCTGGGACGAGCTGGGCAAGCTGGGCGAGCTGACCGTGTATGACCGCACCTCCTATGTGGAGGACCCCATCATCGCTGAGCGTATCGGCGACGCCGAGGTGGTCATCACCAACAAGACCCCCATCACCAAGGAGACCATCGACAAGTGCCCCAACATGAAGCTGATCGCCTTCCTGGCTACCGGCTACAACGTGGCTGACTATAACTACGCCAAGGAGAAGGGCGTGCTGGTGTGCAACGTGCCCACCTACGGCACCGCCTGCGTGGGTCAGTACGCCATCGCTCTGCTGCTGGAGGTGTGCCACCACATCGGCCACCACGCCCAGACCGTGAAGGAGGGCAAGTGGGCCAATCACATCGACTGGTGCTACTGGGATTACCCCCTCATCGAGCTGGACGGCAAGACCGCCGGCGTCATCGGCTTTGGCCGCATCGGCCAGACCACCGGCCGCATCGCCAAGGCCATGGGCATGAAGGTTCTGGCTTACGACGTGTATCCCAACGACTCCGGTAAGGCTATCGCCGAGTATGTGGACCTGGACACCCTGCTGGCCCAGTCCGACGTGGTGTTCCTGCACTGCAACCTGACCGCCGACAATGAGAAGATGATCAACAAGGCCAACATCGCCAAGATGAAGGACGGCGCCATCCTGATCAACAACTCCCGCGGCCAGCTCATCCATGAGCAGGACGTGGCTGACGCCCTGAAGTCCGGCAAGCTGGCGGCCGCCGGCCTGGACGTGGTGTACACCGAGCCCATCAAGGCGGACAACCCCCTGCTCACCGCCCCCAACTGCATCATCACTCCCCATATGTCCTGGGGCGCCAAGGAGGCCCGCCAGCGCATCATGGATATCACCGTGGACAACGTGAAGGCTTACCTGGACGGCAGCCCCATCAACGTGGTGAATAAGTAACATTTTTTCTTTCCGTATTTCCGTGAGAGCCGGGAGAAGAGTGCTGCTCTTCTCCCGGCTTTTTATATTGAAATAGAGTTGAACTATGATATAATATACAAAATACATGGAAATAAAAGAGACGCAAATATAGGAAACAAATAGCAAAAAACAAAAATATATCCAGCAACATCCAATTTTTATCCAGGGTTTGAAAGGAGGGCGCAGCGATGGTAAAAATCTTACTGGTGGTACCCTATGAGGAAGTGCAGGAGAAATTCGAGCGCTATGTTTCCACACTGGATACCCAGGACATGGAGATTGATATCTGCCACCTCTACGGCAGCCGGTTTTTCCATATGGATATGTCCCAATACCGTATCATGGCCGCCCGTGGCATCACCGGCCGCAGTATTCGCGCCCAATATCCTCAGGCCACGTTTGTGGAGATCCCCGTGACCAGTGACGATATTTTCAATGCACTGGACGAGTGTATCTGCCGCTATGGGCGCAGGCGGATTGCTATCGTGCTCTCCGATTCCACTGCCTGCACGGCTACCAGCCTGCGGCGGCTGAGCGGATTGGATTTGGACCTGTTTTACATCCAGGGGGAAGAGGATGTAGACGGGGTGATCCGGGAACTGAAAGAGCAGGGCTTCCAATGTGTGGTAGGCGGTCTGACGGTATACAACCGCTGTCAGGAGCTGGGTATCCCCGCGGTGTCTATTCGCACCGGAGAGGAGGCCATTGAACGCACCGTCAACAATGCGGTTGAGGCGGCCAAGGGCATCCACCGGGAGCAGATGAAAAACCATCTGCTGCGCACTCTGCTCAACCACCACCACGACAGCGTGCTGGCCTGTGACCGGCAGGGCAGCATCATCGCGGCCAACACCCAGGCGGCCTATCTGCTGGGGGCGGATTCGGAGAAGGCTCTCATCGGTCAGTCCATCGATGAGGTGCTGCCGGACAGCGGCTGGCAGAAGGTGCTCTCGGAGGGCATTGCCACCGATGTGATGCGCCAGTTTTCCTCGGGCATGACGGTGATGCGCTGCGCCCCCATGATGGTGGAGGGCCAGGAGGACGGCGTGCTTTTCACCATCCAGAATGCCGCTATGATCCGGGACACCGACTCCAAGATCCAAAAGCAGGTGCGCATGTCCGGCTTCACCGCCCGCTACACCTTCCAGGACATTATCGCCGGGACCCCGGGGATGAAGCAGTGCATTGTCTCTGCCTACAAATATGCCAACACCGACGCCAACGTCCTGATTTTAGGAGAAACGGGCACGGGCAAAGAGATGTTTGCCCAGTCCATCCACAACGCCAGCGCCCGGGCGGGCTACCCCTTTGTCCCGGTCAACTGCGCGGCCCTGCCCGAGCAGCTGCTGGAGAGTGAGCTGTTCGGATACAGCGAGGGCTCCTTCTCCGGGGCCCAGAAGGGGGGCAAGCTGGGCCTGTTTGAGCTGGCCCACAAGGGCACCATTTTTCTGGATGAGATCGGCGAGATGCCCCTCCCCCTCCAGGCCAAGCTGCTGCGGGTGCTCCAGGAGAAGAACATCCGCCGCATCGGTGACAACAAGCTGATTCCTGTGGATGTGCGTGTGATCTCCGCCACCAATGTGAGCATGAAACAGAAGATTGCGGAGGGCTCCTTCCGAAACGACTTGTATTACCGCATCAGTCTGCTGGAGCTGCGTCTGCCCCCTCTGCGGGAGCGGCCGGAGGACATTGAGCTTATTTTCCGTCAGATGCTCCAGCGCTTTTGCCGGGAGGCGGGCCGCCCGGTGCCGGTGCTGACCAACCAGGCCATCCAGATGCTTAAGGAGCACTACTGGCTGGGAAATGTGCGGGAGCTGCGCAATTTCTGCGAGCGGCTGGTGATCCTGTGTGACAGTGGCTCCATTACCAAGGAAGAACTGGCCATTGCCGGGCTGGAGGAGGAGCAGGAAGCCTGTCATACCACTCCCCCGCCCGCCCATAAGCGCAAAGAGGATATTGCCCGGGAGATGGGCATCAGCCGCACCACGTTGTGGCGTAGAAGCAAAAAAAAGCAGGATGAAACACAACAATGAAACGTGTCGTTTCATAATGTTTCACTCCGTTGTTTCAAGTTGTCTCATGAACTCCGGGTATATAAAAGACAAGGAGCGAGCTGGTCCGGTACATGCCGGGACGGCTTGCTTTTTTGTATAAAATACAATTTTGATTTTCTACATAACTGACAAAAATATTTCTTTTATATCATTTGCTGAAACAGGGGCGGAAAATTGGCACGAGATTTGCACGTATCCTACAATATCAAAACCCGCGGATAACGTTCGGATTTTACAAACAGAAAGGAAGCGTAGGAAATGAGCGAGAAAAAACCTGTTCTTGGTATTCTGATGGGTGACTCCGCCGGAGTTGGCCCTGAGCTGGTCGCCAAGCTGGCTGTCAGCAATTTTTACTCTGACTACTGCCGCCCCATTATCATCGGCGACGTGCGAATCTTTGAAAACGCCCTGAAGATCGTGGGCGGCGACGCCCCCCACTATGTGATCTCCAAGGTGAGCGAGGCCGACTGGTCCAAGGGTCTGCCCGTTCTGGACCAGCATGATCAGGACCCCGCCGACGTGAAGATGGGCGAGCTGAACCTGATGTGCAGCGTGAGCGTGAACAACATGCTGGAGCTGGCGGTCAACCTGTGCAAGAGCGGTGAGATCGTGGGCTTCTGCTTTGCCCCCTTCAATAAAAACGGCATGAAGCTGGCCGGCTGCCAGTACGAGAGCGAGCACCACGTGATGGCCCACATGTTCGGTGTGGCCGATCAGCCCTTCGGCGAGATCAACGTGGCCAGCGGCATGTGGACCACCCGCACCACCAGCCACATTCCCATCAAGGAAGTCAGCCAGAACCTGACCATCGAGAAGATCTTCCGGGCCATTACCCTGTGCCACAACACCCTGAAGATGGCCGGTTTTGCCAATCCCCGCATCGGCGTGGCCGCTCTGAACCCCCACTGCGGCGAGGGCGGCAAGTGCGGCCGGGAGGAGATCGACGTGATCGCCCCCGCCATTGAGAAGGCCAAGGCCGCCGGCATGAACCCCACCGGCCCCATCTCCTCCGACATCCTGTTCCACAAGGCTTTTAACGGCGAGTTTGACGGCGTGGTCACCATGTACCACGACCAGGGCCAGATCGCTCTGAAGCTCAAGGGCTTTGACGGCGGCATCACCATCGCCGGCGGCCAGCCCTACCCCGTTGTCACCTGCGGCCACGGCACCGCCTACGACATCGCCGGCAAGAACATCGTTCATGCCGCCTCCTTTGAGAACGCGGTGAAGATGGCCAGCCAGATGGCGGTACATAACAACAAGTAAGCCCGACGGGCAGGAGGAAATGCTATGAAGCTTTGCTATCAGGTGGCCACCCCCGATGTGGCCATTGCCGATTCCGTGACCGCCTACCAGGGCCCCCTGGACAAGACCTTCGGCGACATTGCCGCCTATGGCTATGACGGAGTGGAGCTGATGACCATCGACCCCGGCAAGCTCAACTGGGAGCAGGTGCGCCGTACCGCCCAGGATCTGGGCCTGGTGGTGGGTCTGGTGTGCACCGGCGAGATCTTCGGCCAGCTGGGCCTGAGCTTTGCCGATCCCGACCCCGCCCGCCGGGCGGAGGCGGTGGCCCGGGTCAAGGAGATCATCGACTTTGCCGCCTCCCAGAACGCCAAGGTGAACATTGGCCGGGTCCGCGGCCAGTACCGCCCCGGCGTGGCCCGGCAGCAGACGGAGGAGTGGGCTGTGGAGGCCTTCCAGGCTATCAGCGACTACGCCGCTCCCAAAAATGTGATGATCGCCCTGGAGAACGTCACCATTATGCAGACCAACTTCGTCAACACCATGGCCGAGGCCAAGCGGATGGTGGACATGACCAACCGCCCCAACTTCAAGGCCATGATGGACGTGTTCCACATGAACATCGAAGAGAAGGACATGTACCAGGCCATCCGGGACTACGCGGACATCAACGTCCACGTCCACCTCTCGGACAACAACCGCCGCTACCCCGGCAACTGCGGCATGGACTTCCCCAAGGTCATCCAGACCTTCCACGACGTGGGCTATGACGA
Organism: uncultured Oscillospiraceae bacterium; assembly: GCA_905205085.1. Taxonomy (GTDB): domain Bacteria; phylum Bacillota; class Clostridia; order Oscillospirales; family Oscillospiraceae; genus Lawsonibacter. Next base: position 15,150 of record CAJLCG010000031.1, on the reverse strand, counting down.
CCTGTTCTGCACCGAGATCTTCCAGGACCCCTCCATGGAGGAGAGCGCCAAGCGCTCCATCGCCTATCTGGCCCCCATCTTTGAAAAAATCTACGGAAGGAAGCCTCGGGTATGAAACGCATCGCCTGCATCCATACGGTGTACAGTGTCATCCAGTCCTTCACCCAGCAGCTGCGGGAGGGAGTCCCCGGGGACTTTCTGATCCACACCCTGTATGACGACTTTCTGGCCACCGACCCGGCCATGACCGGGGAATTTTCCGAAACCAACCACAACCGCCTTCGCCTGGACATGCAGGCCCAGGCCCTCACCGGAGCAGACCTGATCGTGGTCTCCTGCTCCACCCTATCCCCCTCGGTGCGCCGTCTGCGGGGCGAGTTCTCCATCCCCGTGGTGGCCATTGACGACGCCATGGTGAACGAGGCGGTGACTCTGGGCAGCCGCATCGGCCTGCTGGCCACCGCCAACAGCACAGTAAAGCCCTCCTCCAGCGCGCTGGAGGCCGCCGCCCAGGCGGCGGGCAAGACCATCGATCTCCAGGTGGTGTGCAACGAGGAGGCCATCAACGCCCTGAAGGCGGGCGACCAGGCCACCCACGACCGCCTGGTGCTGGAGATGGCTCAGAGCCTGAAGCCCTGCGATGTGATCGTGCTGGCCCAGGCCTCCATGGCCCACATGGAGCAGGAGGTGGCCCGGCAGACCGGAATTCCCACCCTGTCCAGCCCGGCCCGCTGCGTGGCCCAGATCGCCAAGATTATGGAGGGATTGGCATGAGAGATTCCATCCACAAGTATTTTCAGGTAGGCCTGGTGTCCGCCATGGCCTACGCCCCAGTGCTGGCCCAGGGGGGCGACCTCTGGCCGGAGGTCATCCGCCGCATTGCGGTGGACGATTACTTCGACGCGGTGGAGGTAAACCCCCTCCCCACCCCGGAGATCGGTGAGCAGGTGGCCGCCCTGGCGGCCCAGAGCCACATGGCCCTGTATTACAACGGCCACGGCCGGCTGATGGGAGCCGGTCTCAATCCCAACGATGTGGACGAGGCGGGCCGGAAACAGGCGGAGGATACCCTGCTGGCCGGGGTGGACGAGGCCGCCCGGCTGGGCAGCCCCACCATGGGCCTGCTGGCGGGCCACTGGACCCCGGAGACCCGGGAGGAGTGCTTTGCCCAGCTGGTCAAGACGGTGACCGCGGTGTGCCGCTACGCCCAGACCAAGGGCATCCGGGTGGAGCTGGAGGTCTTTGACCACGACATCGCCAAAAAGGCCCTGCTGGGTCCCGCCCCGCTGGCCGCCCGGTTTGCCGCGGCGGTGCGGGAGCAGTGCCCCAACTTTGGTCTGATGGTGGACCTGAGCCACTTCCCCATGACCTATGAAACCTCGTCCCAGGTGATTCCGGTGTTGCGTCCTTACATCACTCACTTCCACATCGGCAACACTGTTTGCAACGATCCCCAGGCGGTAGCCTACGGCGATGAGCATCCCCGCTTTGGATTCCCTGCCAGCAGCAACGATGTGCCCCAGGTGCTGGATTTCCTGCGGATCGTGCGGGAAAACGGCTTTTTCCGGGCGGATTCCCCCATGACTCTCACCTTTGAGATCAAGCCCTGGGCCGGGGAAGACGTGGATGTGGTCATTGCCAACGCCAAACGCACATTGAATCGCGCCTGGGCCCTTCTGGAGGATTGAACGTTACATTCCACAGAAGAATCTCAGAACATGAGAAACAAAATTTGCAACGCTTTGAACCATGAAACGAACGAAAGAAACAAATGAAACACGAAGTGAAACATTATGTTTCATATGTTCCATGTGACGGGGATGAAGCGGAGAGACGGAACTGGAAAAGACCGTCATGTTGCTAAAAATCCGATGCCATATTTGTTAAAATGTTCAAAATGTTTTAATACAAGTGGGCTCGGTTGTTCGATTGGCACAAAGCTTGCTACATAATATAAGCAGAAATTAACACAGGTCAAAACAAGTCCTTACAAAATCAGTTGGCCGCAGCCGCGGCGCCTGAGAAACAGGCCGGCCGATCTGCCCGGGCCAACGATTGGAAGAAAAGCCCTGCCAAGCAAGAGAAAGGGGGAAAGCAAGTACCGGCAGGCATGAGAGGAAGGACCGCTGGAGGCTGTCCTGCAAGTTGGACAGGCCGCCTGCCGGCGGAAGGAAACGAACCAATTGTAACGTAAAGAGGTAGAAATTATGGATTTAGCAGTATTAGTTATCTCATTCTTCGTTCTGCTTTTCCTGGGAATCCCCATCGCATATGCCTTGTGCTTGTCGGCTCTGGCTTACATGGTGCTCTTCTCCGATGTGCCCCTGATCATCATTGGACAGCAGATGCTCAAAGGCGTGGATTCCTTTACACTGATGGCCATCCCCTTCTTCGTCATTGCGGGATGCCTGATGCAGAGCGGCGGTATTTCAAAACGAATTGTTGACTTCGCCAAGAAGCTGGTTGGCTGGATGCCCGGCGGCCTGGCGGTCGTTGATATCGTAGCCAGCATGATCTTCGCCGCCATGACCGGTGCCGGCGCCGCCACCACCGCTGCGGTGGGCGGCATCATGATCCCCTCCATGGAGGAGGAAGGCTATGACCCCGGTTTTGCCAGCGCCATCCAGACCATGGGCGGCATCTTCGGCCCCATCATTCCCCCCAGCGTGCTGATGGTGCTGTACGCCGTGGCTTCCGGCGAGTCGGTGGGCGACATGCTGCTGGCCGGCCTGCTGCCCGGCCTGTTCCTGGGCCTGGTGCTCATCGTCGTGGTGGTCATGCTGTGTATGCGTAAGGGTTACAGAGGCAGCGGCCGATTCAGCGGCCGTGCGGCCATCAAGGCCTTTGGCGATGCCTTCTTCGCCCTGCTGGCTCCCGTGATCATCCTGGGCGGCATCTACTCCGGCTTCATGACTCCCACCGAGGCTTCCGCTGTGTGCTGCTTCTACTGCCTGCTGGTAGGCCTGTTTGTCTACCGTGAGATCAAGATCACTCAGGTGTGCAAGGTTGTGTACGACGGCATCAAGAGCGCCGCTGGCATCATGCTCATCGTGGCCGCCACTCAGGTGTTCGGCTGGGTTATCACCCGCGCCGGCATCCCCCAGACTGTGGCCAAGATGTTCACTTCCTCCATCAGCAGCTCCACCGTGTTCCTGTTTGCGGTCTGCCTGATCCTGCTGGTGGCCGGCTGCTTCATCGACGCCGTGCCCGCCCTGCTGATCTTCGCCCCCATCTTCTGTCCCACCGCCGAGGCCTATGGTATTGACATGGTCCACTTCGGCGTGGTAATGGTCATCGTGCTGTGCATCGGCCTGGCCACTCCCCCCGTGGGCATCAACCTGTACGTGGCCTCCAGTGTGGGCGGCCAGCCTGTACATAAGATCATCCCCCACCTGCCCATCCCCCTGCTGGCCATCGCCCTTGGTACGGTCATCGTGGTGCTGGTGCCCCAGATCACCACTCTGCTGCCTGCCCTGGTCAACGGGTGACGGCGCTCCCAATTCTTGTTTAAAACCAATTTGGAATGAATGGAAAAAAGAAAAGGAGTATGTAACATGAAAAAGAAAATTATCGCCTTCTTGCTCGCCATGGGTATGATCTCTTCCCTGGCCGCCTGCGGAAACAGCTCTTCCAACAATAGTTCCGATTCTGGCTCCGGCTCCGGAAGCAACACCGTTGCCAACGAGAACCTGCCTGAGCCCGGCGAGGTCGCCTCCGGCGAAATCACCGGCGATACCCTGACCATCAGCCTGTTTGCCGGTTCCATCCCCGAGAACACCGCTACCGGCTCCGCTCTGGCCATCATGGCTGACTACATCAACGCTTACTCCGATGGCACCATCAAGGCCGAGGCCTTCTATGACACCGCTCTGGGCGACGCTACCTCCATGGTTCAGGGCCTGCAGCAGGGCACCGTGGACATCGGCGTGTCCGGTACCGCTTACTTCTCCGGCCTGGTGCCTGAGATCGAGGTCTTCCAGCTGCCCTACCTGTTCGAGGATCTGGAGGCTGCCCGCGCCGCTACCTCCGGCCCCGCCGCTGACTACATCAACGAGAAGTTCGCCGAGGTTGGCATCATCGGCCTGTCCTTCTGGGAGAACGGCTTCCGTGAGCTGACCAACAACGTGCGTCCTGTTTCTACCCCCGACGACTTGAAGGGCATCAAGCTGCGCACCCTGTCCTCTGACGTGCAGGTTGCTCTGTGGGAGGCCCTCGGCGCTCTGCCCACCCCCATCGACGCTTCTGAGATGTACACCGCTCTGCAGCAGGGCACCGTTCAGGGCCAGGAGAACCCCCTGCACGAGATCGTTGCCCGTAAGCTCTACGAGGTCCAGCCCTATGTCACTCTGACCGACCACGTGTACACCCCCTTCTACATGGCCATCAGCGAGGTTACCTGGAACAAGATGTCCGACTCTCAGAAGGCCCTCATTCAGGAGGCCGCCGATGTGGCCCGTGAGGAGCAGCTGCGTCTGACCGACGAGGCCCAGGCTACCGCCAAGCAGGAGCTGCTGGACAACGGCTGTGAGATCGTGGAGAACCCCGACAAGGAGGCCTTCAAGGCTCTGGCTACTCCCACCTGGTCCATCTTCACCGACGAGTACGGCACCGAGCTGCTGGACATGATCCAGCAGTAATGCCCGGGGCTTAAGAAGGAGAACTGCGATATGAGACGTATTGTAGATTTGACCTTGCCCATTGAAGAGCATTGGCGCTACGGAATCAAGTTTGTACCGGTTAAGACCCACGCCAACCACGACCCTTGGCAGTGTATGTCTTACAACCTGGAGTCCCACTGGTATACCCACATTGACGCCCCCCTCCACTTTGACCCCAACGGCAAGACCCTGAGCGACTACCCCATTCAGGACTGGGCCATCACCAACTGTCTGGTGCTGGACTTCTCCGACTGCGGAGACAACGCCGCCATTACCGGGGAAATGCTGGAGAAGGCCAACGAGCCCTACAAGGATCAGCACTTTGACAGCCTGCTCATCCGCACCGACCGGGGCCGCAAGGTGGACTGGAAGACCACCGAGTACTGGGACAGCTCCCCCTACCTCACCGAGGACGCGGGAATCTGGATCAAGAATTACCATCCCAAGGTAGTGGGCTATGACTTTGCCCAGGACTACGCCATCCGGAACATTCGCACCATGAAGCCGGGCGACGAGATTATCCAGCCGGTACATGAGCATGTGCTCAAGCAGGGGGAGATCCTCCAGATCGAGTACATGACCAACCTGTGGAACATTGGCTCGGATACCTGCCAGCTGATTGCGCTGCCCTTGAATACCCAGAACGCCGACGGCAGCCAGATCCGTGTCATCGCTGTGGTGGAAGAGTGAGGAAACAACTATGAAGAATTTATCATCATCCAAGCCAATCAAGGCTGTGGAAGCCCTGTTCGGCGTGGTCGGGATCGTAATGATCCTGGTGGAGACCTACGCCGTTATGGCCCGAAACATTTTGCAGATCTCCACCCCCTGGTCGGATGAGCTGCTCAAGCTGCTGTTTGTGTGGAGTATCTTTGTCTGCTCCGCCCTGGCTTTCCTGAACGACGAGCTCATCTCTCTGACTCTGTTTGAGGATGACGCCAAGGAGAAGGGGAAAATGGCCCTGTACGGCATCTTTAAGGTGATTCAGTATGTGGCTACCCTGATCATCTCCGGTCTGCTGGTGTATCAGATCTGGACCATCGTAAACACCCAGCTCTCCACCGGCGAGGCTACCACTGTGCTGAAGTATCCCCTGTGGATCATGAACTCCGGCATCCTGGTGGGCATGGTGCTCACCGTGGTGTTCTGTGTTATCAAGCTGGTGGACAGCCTGAAGTATTTCAAAAAGAACGCCAGCGAAAACTAACCAGGCGCGCCGCGCCTACCAGGCAGGGTGGATAGGCAGCTATCTGCCCTGCCTTTTATTGTCAAAAGAAAGGCGGAACAATCATGGAGAGCACACTGCAAGAAAAACTGGAGCAGGCGGTGTGGGTGGCCCACAGCCTGTTTGACCGGGGCCGCACCAGCGGCTCGTCGGCCAACATGAGCTTTCTCCACCAGGGGAACGTGTACATCACCGCCAGCGGCACCTGCTTTGGCCGCCTGACGGAGAACGACTTTGCTGTGCTGGACGCCAACGGGAAGAATCTCAGCGCCAAGCGGGCCAGCAAGGAGTACCCTCTGCACCGGGACTACTATAAGAAGAACCCCGCCATCCAGTGCGTCATTCACACCCACGGACCCTGGGCGGTGCTGTGGTCCTGCCGGGCCTTTGACCGCCAGGAGGATATCATCCCCCGCTACACCCCCTATCTGGAGATGAAGGTGGGTAAGATCGCCCTGGTGCCCTATGCCCCTCCCGGCTCGCCGGAGCTGTTTTCCGCCTTCCAGGCGTCCGTGTCCAAGGGAGACGCTTTCCTGCTGAAAAACCACGGGGGAATCGTGGGCGGCACCTCCATCCTGGAGGCCTTCTACGGCATTGAGGAGCTAGAGGAGAGCGCCCGGGTCGCCTGTATGATCGAAAGGAACGGTATGTATGAAAAAATATATTGATTTGACTTTGCCCATCGTGCCCCACTGGCGCTACGGCATTGAGATCAAGCCCGTCAAGTCCATCAAGGACGGTGACGCCGCCAACGCCACCTTCTTTACCATGCAGACCCACTGGTATACCCACATCGACGCCCCTCTGCACCAGGTGGCCGACGGCAAGACCCTCAACGACTTCCCCCTGGACTATCTGTTCGGCAAGGCAGTCATGCTGGACGTGAGCTACGTGGGTCCCGACGAGCCCATCACCGCCGAGATGCTCAAGAAGGCCCTGGGCAACACCGAGCCCACCAAGATTCTCATCGTCAAGACCTGCTGGCAGCAGAAGACCGAGTGGCAGTCCTACGACTACTGGGATCACGCCCCCTATATGACCGAGGACGCGGCCATCTACCTGGCCAGCCTGGAGCCCCACGTGGTAGGCTTTGACTTCCCCCAGGACTACGACATCCGCAAGCTGCGCCTGGGCTTTGACGAGAGCGAGCTGAGCCTGACCACCCACATCCACATCCTGAAGAAGGACATCATGATGATGGAGTACATGACCAACCTGTGGAGCGTGAAGGGCAAGGTGGTGGACTTTGTGGGTCTGCCCACCGCTCTGGAGAACATCGACGGCGCCCAGATCCGCTGCGTGGCCATCGAGGATCAGGACGACTGAGATAACAAATCGTAATATTTAGGCAAGAAAAAACACGGAGATCACAGATCTCCGTGTTTTTTTCAGTGTAATTAAGCTTTGGTCATCTTCAGGGCCCGGCCGAAGAAGTCCTCCTGGCCGAAGTTGCCGCTTTTCAGGATGAGCCGGATGTCCGGGCGCTGGGTGGGGGCCATAATGGGCACGCCGGGAGCCACGCTCTCTCCCATGCGGTAGGAAGAGAAGCCCAGCCCCTTGGTCACCGCGCCGGAGGTCTCTCCGCCGGCGGAGATGATGCGGGTGAAGCCCGCCTCCACTGCCTTGGCGGCCAGGGCGGCGGCGGTGTCCTCCAGCAGAGCGGCCACCCGCTGGGTGCCCAGCTGCTGGAACTGGCGCACCTTTTCCGGGGTGTCCGAGCTGTACACCAGCACCGCCTGCTCCGGGGTGGTGTTGCGGGTCACAAAGTCCCAGGCGTCCTCCAGGGTCTGGCGGCCCTCCAGCATGGCGGCGGGGTCTAGCTTATAGGTGGGAGCTCCCTGGCTCTGATACCAGGCGATCTGTCCCAGGGTGGCCTTGGAGCAGCTGCCCGCCAGCAGCAGGGCGGAGCCGGGGGTGGCGCTGGCAGGGATCTGACCGGGGGCGGAGAGCTCCCGGGTCCAGATTTTGGCCAGAGGCTCCAGCAGGCCGCTGCCGCCGGTGAGCAGAGGCAGCTGCCAGAAGGCCTGGGCAATGGCTTCGCCGTCCTCCTCCGTCTTGTAGTCAGGAATGAGATAGAAAGGGCCCTCCTCCCCCTGGGGCTGGAAGGAAGCCGGGTCCCCCTCCAGACGGCGGGAGGGATATTTGCTCTGGGGCTTCATGAGCTGATCGATGCGGCTGTCCCACATGGGGGTCAGGGGGTGGTTGCGCATGTGACTCTGGTCCAGGGGTACGCCGTTGACCAGCAGGCGGCCCTCCTCCACCGTGCGGCCGTTGACCGGCAGGGCGGGGCACAGCAGGGTGTAGGGAGCATTGGTGAGCTCCATCAGGGCATCGGCCACCGGGCCGATGTTGCCCTGGGGGGTGGAGTCAAAGGTGGAGCAGTACTTGAAGTACAGCTGCCGCACCCCCTGGTCCAGCAGGAACCGGGCAGCCCGCAGGGTGTCCTCCACCGCCTGGGCGGTGGGCTGGGTGCGGGATTTCAGGGCGATGACCAGGGCCTGGTCCTCTCCCCCGGTCTGCCCCTGCTCAGGCACACCGTTGTAAAGCCGCACGCTCATGCCTCCCTTGACCAGGAAGGACGCCGCATCGCTGGCGCCGGTAAAATCATCCGCGATACATCCGAATACCGCCATGGAAATCTCTCCTTTTCCGTAAATTGACAGACGGTGGGTCGTCTGAATTTGATACCTTTATATAAAGCAAATTTTGTGCCAGGCGGAGGGTTGCAAAACGGGATTTTTCTTGACCAAATCTGTTGCATCGTTGTATACTTGTGGCAACGCAACATTGATGCAACGAGAGAAAGGGGTCCCATTGCCATGACGCGCCTGCTGTTTATCGTGCCGTATCCACAGCTGAGGGAGACGGTGGACTATGTACTGTCCAACTATCCCGGACGCCTGGAACTGGATGTAGAGGTAAAGGTGTACACCGCCGAAGATCTGCCCCAGATCAACTCCTCCCAGTATGACGCGGTCATTGCCCGGGGCTATACCGCCAAAAAGATGGCAGCCATCTACCGGCACCTGCCGGTAGTGCGGCTGAATATCTCGGGCTATGACGTGGTACGGGCCCTGTCCCAGTGCTGTCAGACCTACCATCCCAAGAAGGTGGCGGTCTTTACCTCAGAGGGACAGATGTACCAGGTGGAAGAGATCTGCCGCCTGTTTGGTGTGGAGGGCGAGGTATATGCCGCCCCCCGCCACGACAAGCTGTCTGCCATGCTGGACCGGGCCGTGGAACAGGGGTGCGACGCCCTCATCGGCGGCTATTCCGCCGTTACAATGGCCCGTCAGCGGAACTTTCCGGGGGTGGTTATCGGTACCGGCGAGGATACCGTGCTGCGCACCATTGAAACGGCGGTGCGCACGGTGGGCCAGCTGCGCCGCCAGCAGGAGACCGCCCAGATGTATAAGACCATCATCTGCTCCTCCAAGGACGGGGTGCTCTATGTGGACGCCCACGGGGTCATCCAGGTGCAAAACCAGGTAATTTGTCAGATGCACGGGGTGGAGGAGCTGATGGGGCGGCATTTGCAGCAGGCGCTGCCCCACCTCTACAAGATGTTCTGCCAGGTCCTCTCCAGCGGGAAAGAGGAGGTGGGACGGGTGCTGTCCGTGCCGGGGAGCAAGATGAAGGTGTCTGCCAGCTGTACGCCGGTGGTGGTAAACGGGCAGATCAGCGGCGCGGTGATGAACCTGACCGACATCACCTTGGTGCAGAATCTGGAAAGTCAGATCCGGCGCAAGCTGAGTGAACGGGGACTGCGGGCCAAATACCACTTCTCTGATATTGTACACCACAGCGCGGTGATTGAGCAAACCATCCAGCGGGCCAGACAATACGCCCTTTCTAGCTCAAATATTATTATTGTGGGAGAAACCGGCACCGGAAAGGAACTTTTTGCCCAGTCCATCCACAACAGCAGCAGCCGGAAAAACGGCCCCTTTGTGGCCATCAACTGCGCCGCCATCACGGAAAATCTGCTGGAGAGCGAGTTGTTCGGCTACGTGGAGGGGGCCTTTACCGGCACCAGCAAGGGGGGCAAGATGGGCCTGTTTGAGCAGGCCCACGGGGGCACCCTGTTCCTGGATGAGGTGGAGGAGATCTCCCTGTCCACCCAGAGCAAGCTGCTGCGTGTGCTCCAGGAGCGGCAGGTGCGGCGCATCGGCGACAACAAGGTCATCGACGTGGATGTGCGCATCATCTCGGCCACCAACAAGAGCATTGCCAGCCTGTCTCAGCAGGGAAAATTCCGGAAAGACCTGATGTATCGCCTGGATGTGCTGCGGCTGTTTATCCCCCCTCTGCGGGAGCGGGAAAACGATGTGGAGCTGCTGTTTTTGTCCCTGCTGGAGGAGCAGTGCGCCCAGAGCGGAGCCCCGGTGCCCAGACTGGACCCGGAGGCCATTCCTCTGCTGCACCAGTACCCCTTTGAGGGCAACATCCGGGAGCTGAAAAATGTGGTGGAGCGGGTGAGCGTGGTGGGCGCCCAGGGCGTCATCTCCCCCCAGGTGCTGCGGGAGGCCATCTACCCCAGAGATCTGGAGATGGGGACCCCCTCCCCCCAGCTTCCGCACGTGGAGAGCGTGCAGCCGGTTTTGGATGAGCATACCCGGCTGCTCCAGGCCCTGGAGGCCTGCGGCGGCAACCGCACCCAGGCGGCCAAAATGCTGGGGATGGACCGGTCCACCTTGTGGCGCAAGCTGCAAAAATATAAGGGTTAAAAAAAGACGGCGGAATTGTTCCGCCGTCTTTTTTTAAGCTGGCACGGATTTTGCTTCTAATACAGAGTGAGAGAAAAAACAAAAAAGAAATCGAAGGAGGACATTTCTTATGGATTATACCACTCTGCTCCAGAACCCCTGGAAGAAGCAGTCCAAGGTGGGCATCATTGGCGCCACCCGCGGCTACGGCTACACCCTGCTGGCCCAGATCCCCAAAGTAAAGAATATGGAGCTGCGAGTCATCTGCTCCCGCCACCCCGAGGAGTGCCTGGACGTGCTCACCGAGATCGGCTACGCCAAGGAGAACATCGTGTTCTGCCCCGATAAGGCTGCCATCGACCAGGCTCCCGCCGATGCGGTGCTCATCGTCAGCGACTACCGCCTGGTGATGGAGTGCGGCGTTACCGCCCTGGTGGAGTGCACCGGCAACACCGCCGTCAGCTCCGACGCCGCCCTGTCCGCTCTGCGTCGCGGCATCAACGTGTACATGGTCTCCAAGGAGACCGACAGCGTCTGCGGCCCCATCCTCAACCAGACCGCCGCCGAGCACGGCGCCGTGTACGCCCTGGTCAACGGCGACCAGCCCCGCAACCTGCTGGACCTGTACTCCTGGGCCATGCTGCTGGGCCTGGACGTGGTGGCCGCGGGCAAGGCCAGCGAGTACGACTTTGTCTGGGACAAAGACAGCGGCGAGCTCACCTACACCGACGGCAGCGGCCGGGTGGAGCAGCTGCCCCAGATGGGCGACTGCTGGCGCTATGAGGGTGTGGAAACCCTGAAGGCCCGCCGGGCCCTGCTGGAGAAGTATACCGAGGTCATCTCCGCCGACCTGTGCGAGATGAACCTGGTGTCCAACCTCACCGGCCTCAAGCCCGCCTCCCCCTTCCTGGACTACCCCATCGCCAAGACCAGCGAGCTGGCTGATATCTTCATCCCCGAAGAGGACGGCGGCATCCTCACCCAGACCGGCGTGGTGGACGTGTTCTACGACCTGCGGGAGAAGGACGAGGCCAGCTTCTGCGGCGGCGAGTTCATCATCGTGCGCTGTGAGAACGAGAAGATGTGGGACCTGCTGGGCTCCAAGGGCCATGTGATGAGCAAGAACAAGAAGTACGCCTGCATCTACCTGCCCTACCACTACATGGGCCTGGAGACCCCCACCTCCATCCTGCTGGGTGACCTGATGGGCATGGGCTGCCACCCCGAGTGCCGCCAGGTGTCGGTGCTGGCCGGTGTGGCCGACCGGGATCTGCCCGCGGGCACTGTGCTGAAGGTGGAGGGCCACCACCACGCCATCGACGGCCTCACTCCCCAGCTGCTGGAGCGGGCCCACGCCGACAAGGCTGCCCCCTTCTATCTGCTCAACGGCGCTGCCCTGCTCCGGGACGTGAAGAAGGGCTGCCCCGTCACCCTGGACGATGTGGACCTGTCCGGCCTGGCTACTTATCAGCTCTACGCCCAGGGTCTGGAGCTGGATTGACAAAAAACCCCGGTTTTGCCCTTGACAGCGGGGCATTTGTCCAGTAAAATGGCATCGAAAAAGCTGTGACAGAGAACAGTACCCCCCGCCGGGGCGCAAGAGAGAGGATGGCCGGTGCAAGTCCTCCGAAGGCGGGACGGGGAACGGCCCTCTGGAGCGCGGGCAGGAAATGGCCCGCCGGCCCCCGCCGTTACCGGGAATGAAGTGCGTACCAGCCAGGTACGAATTCAGGTGGAACCACGGACAAAGAAGCGCAGAGTCGTCGCGAACAGCAGACTAAGACGCGGAACGGAGCAAACGGACTGCCGGCCCGGAGGGCCGATAGCCGGCTTGCGCAGTTGAAGCGGCTTAGGCTGCGTTGTGAGCAGACGGAGCGTGACAACTGTTCGCCCTGAGCCGAAAACCGGCTCAGGGCGTTTTTTTACCCCCTGCGGGGGTAAAAAATAGAACTTGCTCTGAGCCAAATCAAGTTGAAAAGGAGCGTATCACCATGAAAAACAGCGACAAGACCATGGAAAAGATCGTTGCCCTGTGTAAGGGCCGCGGCTTCATTTTCTCCGGCAGCGAGATCTACGGCGGCCTGGCCAACACCTGGGACTACGGCCCTCTGGGTGTGGAGCTGAAGAACAACGTGAAGAAGGCCTGGTGGAAGAAGTTCGTCCAGGAGAACCCCTATAACGTGGGTCTGGACGCCGCCATCCTGATGAACCCCCAGACCTGGGTGGCCTCCGGCCATCTGGGCGGCTTCTCTGATCCTCTGATGGACTGTAAGGAGTGTAAGGAGCGCTTCCGCGCCGACAAGCTCATCGAGGACTGGTGCGGCGAGAACGGCGTGGAGCTGGACAAGCCCATCGACGCCTTCTCTCAGGACGAGATGAAGGCCTTCATCGAGGAGAAGAACATCCCCTGCCCCTCCTGCGGCAAGCACAACTTCACCGATATCCGTCAGTTCAACCTGATGTTCAAGACCTTCCAGGGTGTTACCGAGGACGCCAAGAACACCGTGTATCTCCGTCCTGAGACTGCCCAGGGTATCTTCGTCAACTTCCAGAACGTGCAGCGCACCACCCGCAAGAAGCTGCCCTTCGGCGTCTGCCAGATCGGTAAGTCCTTCCGCAACGAGATCACCCCCGGCAACTTCACCTTCCGTACCCGTGAGTTTGAGCAGATGGAGCTGGAGTTCTTCTGCAAGCCCGGCACCGACATGGAGTGGTTCCAGTATTGGCGCTCCTTCTGCCGCGACTGGCTGCTGAATCTGAACATGAAGGAGGAGCACCTGCGTCTGCGTGACCACAGCCCCGAGGAGCTGTGCTTCTACTCCAAGGGTACCACCGACTTCGAGTTCCTGTTCCCCTTCGGCTGGGGTGAGCTGTGGGGTGTGGCCGACCGTACCGACTACGACCTGACCCAGCACCAGACCACCTCCGGCAAGGACATGACCTACTTCGACCAGGAGACCGGCGAGCACTATATCCCCTACGTGGTGGAGCCCTCCCTGGGCGCTGACCGTGTGACCCTGGCCTTCCTGGTGGAGGCCTACGACGAGGAGGTCGTGGGTCAGGACAAGAAGGGCAACGACGACGTGCGCGTGGTCATGCACTTCCACCCTGCTCTGGCTCCCTTCAAGGCTGCCATCCTGCCCCTGTCCAAGAAGGAGGTCCTGGCCGGCCCCGCTCAGAAGCTGCGTGATGAGCTGAGCAAGTACTTCATGGTGGACTACGACGATACCGGCTCCATCGGCAAGCGCTATCGCCGCCAGGACGAGATCGGCACCCCCTTCTGCATCACCGTGGACTTCCAGACCGTGGGCGACGAGAACACCCCCGCCGACAACTGCGTCACCATCCGTGACCGCGACACCATGGAGCAGGTGCGCATCCCCATGGACCAGGTGAAGAGCTGGCTGGAGGAGAAGCTCGCCTATTGATCGCTTTCTTGAAAGAAAGCTTGGCAAAGAACTTTGTGGGAAACTTCGTTTCCCTTCTGCGCCCGTAACGAAAAGATACGTGGGAGTGACGTTTTACGTCGCTCCCACATTTTTTATGCGGTCTACTGTTACCGCTTTGTTGTTGTTCTCATTACTTTACCATGATAAACTAAATGGGGCGGCAGATTTGCTTCAGGAGGTGTTCTTATGAAACGACTGCCCGCTGTCTCTGCATTTGCTCTGGCGCTGCTCTTGCTCCAACCCATGACCGCATTTGCCAATATGGCCGCCCCAGAAAAGCCCGATGTGGGCTCCGCTATCACGTTTCAGCGCAATGACGCCCTGGCGGTGACCGAAGAGGTGCTGGACATCAAGGTCACCGGCTCCACCGCGGACATTACTGCCACCTACTCCATGGTCAACGTGACCCAGGAGCCGGTCTCCACCCCGGTGATGTTTCTTGCTCCAAACACCGGGGACGGCCACGTGGAGGTGACGGTGGACGGAGAACCTCTCCCCTTTTCCACCGACCAATACTGCCTGACCTACAACACACAGATCGAGACGGAGGACTGGCGCTATGCCGTACTCACCGACAATCCCGAAGTCAGTCCAAACGAGCGGACGGTGGACGGCGTCTCCTTCCAGCTGGACGCGGAGCCGGGACAGGCCTTTGAGGTCACTGTCTCCTATCCCTACCACCTGGGGGGCTACCCGGACTATGACTACAACGTCAAGCGGGGGGAGATCTTATACTACCTGGCCCCGGCGGCCCTGTGGCAGGACTTCCAGTCCCTCACCATTAACCTCTACCTGGATGAAGGCATGCCTGTGATCAAGGAGAGCAGCGTGGACTTTCGGAAGGTGGACACCCGCGTCTATCAGTACCAATCGGACAGCCTGCCCCAGGGAAACCTGGAGATCACCATTGACGAGAGCGGGATGCAGGAATTTTTCAGCGCCTTCCGAAACCCCTACTCCTTATTCTATCTGTACATATTCGGCCCTCCCCTTCTGTTGATCATTGCCATCATCGTGGCAGTCAACTGGATTCGGCAAAAGAGAAGGGAATCCAAAGGCTGAGCTCCATATTTGTTTATAAAAAAGCGGCCCCACAGGGGGCCGCTTTTTGC
>CAJLCG010000030.1 GCA_905205085.1 uncultured Oscillospiraceae bacterium | reverse complement strand
TGGAGCTGTCGGTCCAGTTCCCGGATGTGGAAATTGAGGTGATTCCCGGCGTGACGGCGGCTCTGTCCGGGGCGGCGGTGCTGGGTGCCCCCCTGATGCACGACTTTGCGGTCATTTCCCTGTCCGACCTGCTCACCCCCTGGGAAGTCATTGAAAAGCGGCTGGAGTGCGCCGGGGCAGGAGACTTCTCCGTGTGCCTCTATAACCCCATGAGTAAAAAGCGGCGGGATCACCTGCGCCGGGCCTGCGACATTCTTCTCAAGCACCGCGCCCCAGATACCCCCTGCGGCTGGGTGCGAAATATCGGCCGGGACGGGCGGGAAAAACGGCTGCTCACCCTGCAAGAATTGCGGGATGCGGAGGTGGATATGTTCACCACCGTGTTCATTGGTTCCACCTCCACCCGGCAGATTGGGGAAAACTTGGTGACCCCCCGGGGCTATGAGGGCAAGAAATGAGCATTCTGATTTTCGGCGGCACCACCGAAGGGCGGCTGCTGGCCCAGGCTCTCTCCCAGCGGGGACTGCCTGCCACGGTGAGCGTAGCCACTTCTCTGGGCGCCCAGGAGCTGGCAGGGTTATCCGGCATCACACCCCTGGTAGGGCGAAAGACAGGGGCGGAGATGGCAGCGCTTTTAAAAAACTTTGACCGCTGCGTGGACGCCACCCACCCCTACGCGGTGGAGGTCTCCCGGAATGTCCGGGCGGCCTGTGAGGCGGTGGGGGTGCCGCTGCGGCGGCTCCTGCGGGAGGAGAGCGCCCATGAAGCGGGTCACTGGGTGGAGAGCCCAGAGGAGGCTGCCCGGTGGCTGGCGAAGCGGGGCGGCAATGTGCTGCTGGCCATTGGGGCAAAAGGGCTCTCCGCGTTTCGAAATCTGGAGCGTGAGCGGCTTTTCCCCCGGGTTCTGCCGGTTGTAGAGAGCATTTTAGCCTGCCAGGAAGCGGGGATTCCTACGAAAAATATTATCGCCCTCCACGGACCCTTCTCCCAGGATTTGAACCGGGCCATGCTGGAACAATACCACATCCGGTATCTGGTGACCAAAGACGGAGGCCGGGCGGGCGGATTTGAAGAGAAGGCAGCAGCCGCCCGGGAGGCAGGGGCCGAGCTGGTAGTCATTGGCCGCCCGCCGGAGACGGGAGATTCCCTGGAAGAAATTTTGTCCTGGCTGACCCAGGATTGAGCGGAAGGAGTAAGCGTCATGGAAGTGACTCTGGTAGGGGTGGGGCTGGGCAATCCCACCACCCTGACGGCAGCGGCCGCTGCCGCCTTGCAGCAGGCGGACGGACTGATCGGCTCCCGGCGGCTGCTGGAGGAGTGCCCCCTGCCCCAGTCGGTGCCCCGGAAGTTTTCCACCAAATCGGCGGAAATTGTGGAAATTTTGAAGGGGCAGGACTGGCAGAACCCCTGCGTGCTGTACAGCGGCGACACCGGGTTTTACTCCGGAGCCCGCATGTTGGTTCCTCTGCTGGAAGCAGAGCACATCCCCTTCCAGGTGCTGCCTGGCATCTCCAGCCTGCAATATTTTGCGGCCCATCTGGGCCGCTCCTGGCAGGAGTGGAGCATTGTGTCTGCCCATGGACTTAGCTGTGACCCGGTGGGAGAGGTGCTCTCCGCCCACGGCAAGCCGGTGTTTTTCCTTACCAGCGGTTCAGAAGGGGCCGGTTCTCTGTGCGAACGTCTGACCCAGGCTGGAATGGGCCACCTGACTGCCACGGTGGGGCAGTCCCTCTCCTACCCCCAGGAGGAAATTTTCTCCGATTCCGTCTCCCGCTTGGCGGGACGGGCTTTCTCCCCCCTTACTGTGCTTCTAGTGGAAGGGTACACCTCCTGCCGTCCGGCCTGCTCCCAGGGCCTGCCCGACGAGGCTTTCCTGCGGGGCGACGTGCCCATGACCAAACAAGAAGTCCGCGCCGCCGCCATCGGCAAGCTGGAAGTGCGGGACGGAGAAACCTACTGGGACGTGGGGGCAGGCACCGGCTCGGTGTCGGTGGAACTGGCCCTGCTGGCCCCCCACAGCAAGGTGTGCGCCGTGGAGTGTAAGGGGGAGGCCTGCTCCCTCATTCGGGCCAACCGGGAAAAGTTTGGGGTCTATAACCTGGAGCTGACCCAGGGCCGGGCCCCGGAAATTCTGTCCCAGCTGCCTGCCCCGGACGCGGTCTTTCTCGGGGGCAGCGGTGGAGAACTGCCCGCCATCCTGGAGGAGGCGCTCCACAAAAATCCTGCCGCTCGGTTCTGTATTACTGCTATCGCGGTGGAAACCCTGGGCACAGCAGTGGCTGCCATGACCCAGCTGGGCATGGAGCCCCAGATCAGCCAAGTTACCGTGGCCCGGAGCCGAGAGGCGGGAGAACTCCATCTGATGATGGGACAAAACCCGGTGTGGATCATCACCGGGCGGAAGGAGGCACTGGTTTGAATTTGACCTTTCATACCCCCAGCGGCATCGAGGGGGAGAGCATGCGCATCATCCAGCAGGAGCTGGAGGACATGGGTATCATCTTAGAGCCCGACTGCGCCGATGTGGTACGCCGGGCCATCCACACCACCGCCGACTTTGACTATGCCAAAAATCTGGTGTTTACCCCCGGCGCGGCGGCGGCGGGCGTGGAAGCTCTGCGTGTCGGCACTCCCATTGTCACCGACACCAATATGGCCCGCTCCGGCATCAACCAGCGGGCCTGCACCCAGCTGGGTGTAGAGCGCTTCTGCTATATGGCAGACCCGGAGGTGGCCCAGGCGGCCCAAGCCAACGGCACCACCCGGGCGGTGGCAGCGGTGGACCGCTGGGCTCAGGAGCACCCCAACGCTATCTTTGCGGTGGGCAACGCCCCGACCGCTCTGCTGCGCATGTGCGAATTGATGGAGGCCGGTAAACTCCGTCCCTCCCTTGTCATCGCTGTCCCGGTGGGCTTTGTGAACGTGGTAGAGAGCAAGGAGGCCATGCTGGAGCTGTGCAACAAGCTGGAGGTCCCTGCCATTGTGGCTATGGGCCGGAAGGGCGGTTCCACGGTGGCGGCAGCCATCTGCAACGCCCTGCTCTACCGAACCTTTGAACGATAAAAAACGCGAAGTCTGAACAATCAGACTTCGCGTTTTTCTATTGACATAGCGGTGTAGGCGTGGTGCCCATTTTTCTATTTTCAAATACTTTCAGGGCGGGCGAGAGGCGAAGCGGAGCTTCGCAGAAAGCTTTTTTGCCTACTTTTTTCTCGAAAAAAGTAGGTCAAGGTTTGCAGGTGCCGCAGGGGGAATAGCCCTGGTCGATGAGAGACTGGCGGGTGCCGGTGTAGTCCTCGCGGTTTTCAGGGCTCATGCTGTCCACGCCGGAGCAGTCGGGACGGTGGAACTTCTTGGAGCTGGTGTTCAGGACATAGCTCTCCTCCTGGGAAGTGCTGCTGTCACCGCCGGTGGGTGCATCCTCCTCCAACCAGCTGTCGCCGGTGGCGTAGTCAATGGTCACCCCGGGCTGGACGTTGTAGCAGTAGACATTGAAGCACACGCCCTCGCCGTTGTCCTCCACGGACATGGCCTCCATCTGCACGCCGCTGGCCACCAGGTTGTCCCCCTCAAAGATGGGAGTGACCCGGTAGAGCACGTGGTTTTCCGTCTCCTTTACGTAGTCGGCCACCAGATTTTCAAAGGGAAGCATGCCCTCTACATTTAAGTACCGGGTACCAGTAATGAGGTTCTCCTTATTGGCATTCTCGGCAGTGAGCTGATAGCCAATGAGGTGACAGCGGTTATAGAGATACTTGCCATCCACGCAGTCGTATTTCACCGTCTGCCAGCCGGAGGGCTTCACCTGGCCAATGCTGCCCCGCTCCTCGGTGGGCATGGTATCCAGCCCTACATTGGCGTAGGCCACGCCGCAACGGCCCAGGCTGTCCAGCGGGCTGTATTCCTCAAAACTCTCCGTGACCAGCTCGTCCTTGGTAAAGGAGGGCTGGTTGTCATTGATCTCTACATAGGCTTGCCCAGAATAGGCGGGAATGTTCTCCAAGGTGGCGCTGTTGCCGCTCCCCTGAGGCATCGCGCCGCAGGCAGAGAGCAGCATGCACACCAGCAAAAGCAGGGACAGAAGAGCTGTGTTCAGGCGTTTCATCGGGAATAGACCTCTCTTGTGATCGTTTCGTGGGAATGGCCGGGAAATTCCACCTGCTCCTCCAGGTTCCAACCCTGGGGAGGCAAAACAATGTGGACATCCCCGGGGTAAACCCGGTTCCAGTGGTACAAAACAAGTTTTTCCGCCCGCTCTAAAAAGGGCTGGGGCGGCAGATCCTCCAGGAAGAAGATATCCTCCTCCCCTGGCTGATCCACTACCTTCACACGGTCCTCCGGCGCAAACTGCCGGGCGGTGTAGGGGCTGACAGCCAACGGCCGTTCCCCACACAGGCGGAGCATATCTGCCCGCACCAGGCGGTCCTGGCTCTGACGGCGGCGGTTGAACATGAGGCCACCCCGGTCATCCACACATAAAATCAGCGTCATGGACCTTCCTCCTCTGCGGCGGAAAAATTGTGGGTTAAAGGAGATTATACCACACTCCCACGCCAGTTTCCAGAGGGTAACCGGGCACAAATTTCTCTCTTCTCTTTCCCCTGTCCGGCCAAAAAATGCCCTGCTTCCCTTGAAAACTCCCTATCCCTTGGGTAAAATATATGGTCGAAACAGTTATGTTTTTGTTGTAAGCAGAGAGGACCGAAACTATGGAAGAAACGAAAAACGCCCCACGCACCTTACAGGAGCTCTCCCCTGGCGAGAGCGGTATGATCCTGTCGGTGGGCAATCAGTCGGGCGCGGTGAAACGCCGCCTGGTTGACATGGGCCTGACCCCCGGTACGGTGGTGAAGGTAACCAAGATCGCCCCTCTGGGCGACCCGCTAGAGGTGTCTTTACGGGGTTATGAGCTATCTTTGCGGAAGGATGACGCGGCTCAAATCCAAATCGGCACACCCCGCCGCACTCCTTCCCCCAACACATCAAACCGCAGCCAGGACCCGGAGGCCATCCGCCGCCAGCTGCGGGACCACGTCCACGAGCTGGAGCACCACGGCAAGGACTACGACCACAACGCCCACGACAACCGCCCCATGAAGGTGGCGCTGGCGGGCAACCCCAACTGCGGCAAGACCACCCTGTTTAACGCCCTCACCGGCTCCAACCAGTACGTGGGCAACTGGCCCGGCGTCACCGTGGAGAAAAAGGAGGGCATTGCCCACCTGGGTGACCGGGAGCTCACCGTGGTGGACCTGCCCGGCATCTACTCCCTGTCCCCCTACTCCATGGAGGAGATCGTGGCCCGAGACTTTATCATCGGCGAGGGCCCCGACGCCATCATCGACATTGTGGACGCCACCAACCTGGAGCGTAACCTCTACCTCACCGTTCAGCTCCTGGAGCTGGAGCGCCCTATGGTACTGGCTTTAAACTTTATGGACGAGGTCCAGGCCCACGGGGACCATATCGATGTGGAGCGTCTGTCCCGGGAGCTGGGCGTGCCGGTGGTACCCATCACCGCCCGCACCGGCGAGGGACTGGATGAGCTGCTGGAGGTGGCCCACCGGCAGATGCACTTGGGCTACACCTTTGAGCCCGACGACCTATACGATGAGTTCACCCACGATATCCACCACCGGATGGGCGAGCTCATTCACGACGCGGCCTATGCCGCCAACCTCCCCGCCCACTGGGCTTCTATCAAGCTGCTGGAGGGAGATGAAATCGTCTCCAAGGCTCTGAATCTGCCTCCGGACACCCAGAAAAAGCTGGACCAGATCATCGCCCAGTATGAGGCCTCCAGCGACTTGGGCGACCGGGAGACCCTCATCGCTGACAGCCGCTACCAGTACATCGAGCGGGTGGTCAAAGCCTCCGTGGTCAAAGGAAACACCAGCGGCCGGCCCACTCTCAGCCAGCGCGTCGACCGCATTGTCACCGGCAAATACACTGCCCTGCCCCTGTTCCTGTGCGCCATGCTGGTGATGTTTGTCATCACCTTCGGCCCCTTCGGCTCCTGGCTCCAGGATGGGGTAAGTGCCCTCATTGACCTGTTCTCCGGCTTTTTGCGGGACACCATGACCGCCGGAAACGTATCCCCCGTGCTCATCAGCCTGGTGTGCGACGGCATCATCGCTGGTGTAGGCGGAGTGCTCTCCTTCCTGCCCCAGATTGCCCTGCTGTTCTTCTTCCTCAGCTTCCTGGAGGACTCGGGCTACATGTCCCGCGCCGCCTTTATTATGGACCGGCTGCTACGGCGCTTTGGCCTGAGCGGCAAGGCCTTTATTCCCATGCTGATGGGCTTTGGCTGCTCGGTGCCCGCTATTATGGGCGCCCGGACTATGGAAAATGAGAAGGACCGGCGCATGACTATCCTGCTCATTCCCTTCATGTCCTGCTCGGCCAAGCTGCCGGTATACGGCATGATTGCCGGAGCTTTCTTCGGCCCCTGGGCCGGCCTGGTGGTCTTTGGATTGTATGTGATCGGCATGGTGGTAGGCATACTGTCCGGCATCTTCTTTAAGCACACCCTCTTTGCCGGAGAGCCCGCTCCCTTTGTGCTGGAGCTGCCCCCCTACCGCCTGCCCTCTATGGAAAACATTGCCACCCACGTGTGGCAGAAGGTGAAGGGCTTCCTTATCAAGGCGGGCACCCTCATCCTGCTGATGAGCATGATCTTGTGGCTGCTCCAGTCCTTTGACTTCTCCCTGCACATGGTGGAGGACGCCTCCACCTCTATGCTGGGCACCATCGGCGGATGGATCGCCCCCATCTTTGCCCCCATGGGCTTTGGCTTCTGGCAGGCAGCGGTGGCCCTGCTCACCGGCCTCATTGCCAAGGAGATGGTGGTCTCCTCCCTGTCTATGTTCTACGGCTTCGCCCTCACCGCCACCAGCGCCCAGGTGGCCGCCGCCATGACCGGCTTTACCCCCCTGGCCGCCTTCTCCATGCTGGTGTTTATCCTGCTGTATGTGCCCTGCGTGGCCGCGGTGTCCACCCTGGCCCGGGAGATGCAGAGCACCAAATGGACCCTCTTCTCCATTGCCTGGCAGCTGGGTGTGGCCTATGTGGCCTCCCTGCTGGTGCACACCATCGGCATGCTGCTTGGATTGGGCTGAGATATGATACCCTTTGAAGGAGGACCTAATTTATGATCCGACTCATCGCCCTGGACCTGGACGGGACCCTGCTGGACCCGGCGGGCCAGATCACCGACGAGACCAAAGCCGCCATCGCCCAGGCCCGCCAGGCGGGCATCAAGGTGGTGCTGTCCACCGGACGCTCCGCCCAAGAGGCCGCCGACTTTTCCACCCAGGCCGGGTGCGATAACCTGTCTGTCTGCCTGGGGGGCGCGGTGCTGTCTGATAACTCCACCGGAGCTCATCTGCGGCGCTGGGATATTCCGGAGGATGTCAGCCAAACGGCCCTGGAGCTGTGCCTCCACCGGGACATCGAACTGATGATCTTCGCCGGGGAGCAAATTGTTCTGGACTCCTTCTCCCACCGCTCCCTGACCAAGACCTTTCCCTACCCGGTCTTTCACAACGCGGCAGTGGTCACAGAGGACCCCATCGCCTACTTAAAGGAGCACGACCTGCCCCTGACCAAGATCCACGGAGACTGGAACCAGCCCGCCTACCCGCTAGCGGAGCTGTCCAAGCTGGAGGGAATCGAGCTCACCTCCTCCAACGACCACGACTTTGAGCTGGTCCCCAAGGGAGTCAGCAAGGGGCGCACCCTGGCTCTGCTGGCCCTGCTGTGGGGCATCCCCCTGGACCAGTGCGCGGCAGTGGGAGACAGTGCAAACGACCTGGCTATGCTCCAGGCGGTGGGTACGCCCATCGCCATGGGCAACGCATGTCAGGCGGTAAAGGATGCCGCCCGATATATCGCCCCAGACAACGCCCACGAGGGTGTGGCTCAGGCCATCCGCTGGGCTATGGAACAATCGTAACCAGAAACGCCGGACGGCGCGGAATTATTTCCGCGCCGTCATTCTTTTTTCTTGACCTTCCCCCTAGGGGAAGGTATATTCTGTCCTCACACGTCAGAAATTTTTATGGGGTGAGGAAGGATCTCTCACCTGGCCCGCTATCCTGATGCAAAGCATGAAGGGGACAAGCTGTGAACAAACTATGAATTGCCCCATTCCCCCTTGACCGGAAAAACAGAGGCGACTATACTATATGACAACTTGTCATATTCTGATTTGAGA
Organism: uncultured Oscillospiraceae bacterium; assembly: GCA_905205085.1. Classification (GTDB taxonomy): domain Bacteria; phylum Bacillota; class Clostridia; order Oscillospirales; family Oscillospiraceae; genus Lawsonibacter. Next base: position 13,338 of record CAJLCG010000030.1, on the reverse strand, counting down.
GGTATCTTCGCTATGCCAAGTGCAACATTTTTCCATCTTCCTCCGGGCAAGCGGGAGAAGCTTCTCCAGTGCGCCAGAGAGGAGTTTTCCCGGGTTTCCTTTGATGAGGCCTCCATCAACCGCATCGTTCACCAGGCTGAAATTTCTCGAGGCAGCTTTTATATGTATTTCACAGATAAAGCAGACTTGTTCCGCTACCTGCTGCAGTGCTACCTGGACGAACTGACCCAGATGCTGGAAGAACTGCTCACCCGGGAACAGGGCGACCTGTTTGCTGCCTTTGAGGCTCTGTTTCAGACACTGGTGGAGCGACGAGGGGATGCGGCTGCGCAGCAGTTTCAGGCCATTCTTCACCGCAACGCTGGAGTCCAGCAGGGCGCACTGCTGCGCTCGGCAGGCACCCATTCTCTTTTCGCCGCTCTGTCTGGTCATATCGACGCTTCCCGTCTCTCCATCCGCCGGGACGAGGACCTGGAGGACATGTTCCACATCCTGGTCAGCGTAACTGCCCCCGCCCTGTGCGCCGCCCTGTCCCACACAGACCCTCAGCCCGTTTGGGACCGTTTCTGTGCCCAGCTGGATATCCTCCGCCGCGGCATGCAGAGACGCAGCGAGGCACCCTGATTTTGTACCCATTCAATTCACCATATACAAGGAGTTACTGCAATGGAAACAAAAGAACAACTGCAAACCGCTCCCGCTCCCTCCGTGATTCCGGACGTTCCTGAGCAGGACAGCGCCCCCACGTGGAAAGCACCTAAGAAAAAGCGCCGCTGGCCGAAGGTAGTCATCGCGGTGCTGGTGGTGCTGGCCGCCCTATTTTTCTTCGTCATCCGGCCCATGCTGGGGGCGGGAAAAGAACTTCTGGCAGGCGCTTATCTCACCGGAACTGCGCAGATGCAGGAGATGACCGTGTCCGTCTCCAGCACCGGCACCATCCAGCCCATTGACTCGTACAACGTCAGCGGTATGGTGACCGGAGAGGTGCTGGAAGCCCCCTTTGAGGTAGGCGACCAGGTGGAAAAGGGAGACGTTCTCTACCGCATCGACCCCGGCAGTGCGGAGACCTCCCTTCAGCAGGCCCAGCTGTCGGTCCAGCAGGCCCAGCTCAACTACAACTCCATCGTGGACGGTCTCAATCCCAAAGCCTCCGGGGCCGGTGTAGTACAGCAGCTGCATGTCAAAAAAGGTGATCTGGTCGCTGCCGGCTCTCCCATCGCGGACATCTCCGACACCTCCACCATGACACTCACCCTTCCCTTCCAGTCTGCCGACGCCGCCCGCATCTCCGTGGGCGCCGCTGCCCAGGTCACTCTGGCCGGTACACTGGAGACGCTGCCCGGCACCGTGGAATCGGTGTCCGACGCCGACCTGGTGGGCAACGGCGGCGCGCTGGTGCGCCAGGTGAAAATTCGGGTCCAGAACCCAGGCGCACTTACCACCGCAACCTCTGCCACCGCCCGGGTAGGCGATATTGCCTGCGCCGGCAGCGGTACCTTTGAAGCTAACCTCACTCAGACCATCACCGCCACTAGCAGCGGCGAGGTGGTCAGCCTGAATGTCTCCGTGGGCAGCCGGGTCTCCGCGGGCCAGGTGCTGGCTACTCTGGGCGGCTCCTCGGCGGAAACCTCCCTGGAGAACGCCTCCATCTCCCTGCAGAACGCGCAGCTCACCCTGAAAAATGCCCAGGACGCCCTGGAAAACTACACCATTACCGCCCCCATCTCCGGCACCATCATCGAAAAGAACTTTAAAGCGGGCGACACCATCGACAACAACAGCCTTTCTGCCGCCGGCGGTACGTTGGCTGTCCTCTATGACATGTCCACTCTCACCTTCGAAATGAAGATCGACGAGAAGGACATCAACAAGATTCAGGTGGGCCAGGAAGTCACCATCACCGCCGACGCGGTGGAAGGGGTCACCTTCTCCGGCGTGGTAGATACGGTAAACATCAACGGCACCACCGTCAGCGGCCAAACCAACTATCCGGTCACTGTGGTCATCGATGACGCCAAGGCCCTGAAACCAGGCATGAATGTCTCCGCCGACATCATTGTGGAGCGGGCTGGCACCGTACTGTGCGTGCCGGTGGATGCGGTGAACCGGGGCAGCGATCAGCCCACGGTCCAGGTGGCCCTGGAGGGCGCTCTGGACGAAACCGGCACTGTGGTGGACCCCTCCAAGCTGGAGACCCGGGAAGTCACCCTGGGCCGCAATGACACCGACAACATCGAGATTACCAGCGGCCTGCAGGAGGGGGATGTGGTAGTATGGGTCAACGAGGCCTCCAATCCCTTTGCCGCGATGATGGGGATGTAAGCCATGGGACACCTCATTGAATTTCAGCAGGTCTATAAGATCTATCAGATGGGAGAGACCCAGGTCCGGGCCCTGGATGGCGTGAATTTCGCCATTGATAAGGGCGAGTTTGTCGCCATCGTAGGCCAGTCGGGCTCCGGCAAGTCCACCGCCATGAACATCATCGGCTGTCTGGACGTGCCCACCAGCGGGCACTACTTTCTGGACGGCGTGGACGTGTCCACCATGGATGACGATCAGCAGGCGGTGATCCGCAACAAGATGCTGGGCTTTATCTTCCAGCAGTACAACCTTATCCCTAAGCTCAACGTGCTGGAAAATGTGGAGCTTCCCCTGCTTTACGGCGGCGTGCCCGAGCGGGAGCGCCGGGAGCGGGCTCTCAGCGCGCTGGACCGGGTGGGGCTGGCCGATAAATATAAAAACCGCCCCAATCAGCTCTCCGGCGGCCAGCAGCAGCGGGTATCCATCGCCCGGGCTTTAGCGGGCAACCCCTCCGTCATTCTGGCCGACGAGCCTACCGGCGCGCTGGACTCCCACACCAGCCGGGAAGTCCTCTCCTTCCTCAAAAAGCTTAACCGGGAAGGGGACACCGTAGTTCTTATTACCCACGATAACTCCATCGCTGTGCGGGCCAAGCGGATTATTCGCCTTCAGGACGGCCAGATCATTTACGACGGCGACTCCAGCGATCCCCAGGCAGTTGTCCAGCCCAGAATCGCGGAAGAGGATGATCTGGATGAGGAGGTGGATGCCTGATGGGTGTGAAACAGTCCTTTTTCCTGGCCCTGAAATCGCTGGCTACCAGCAAGATGCGGGCTCTGCTCACCATGCTGGGCATCATCATCGGTGTGGCTGCCGTCATCGTCATTATCTCTCTGGGCGACGGTATGCAAAAGCTGATGAGCGACTCCTTCAATGAACTGGGCGCCAACCTCATTCAGGTCTCCGTTCAATCTAGCGGCTCTTCCCGGGAAGTAGACATGGATGACATGTACGATCTGGTGGAGAAAAACCCCAAATATCTTTCCGCCGTCAGCCCCTATATCACCGTCTCCTCTGTCTCTGCCCGTACCCCCGGGGACACCTTCACCCCTTATAGCGTGGTGGGCGTCAGCGAGGCCTACGATGAGATTCGGGCACTCACCGTGGAGCAAGGCCGCTTCCTGCAGTACGTGGACGTGCTCCGCTCCCAGAAGGTGTGTGTGGTGGGCTCCTATGTAAGCAAGGAGTACTACAACGGCAACGCGCTGGGCAAAACCCTGGGACTCAGCGGTTATAACTACACCATTGTAGGCGTGCTCTCTGAAAGTGCAGAGTCCCGCAAAGGCTCCGCAGACGACCTGGTCATCATCCCCTATACCAACGCCCAGCAGCTCAACAGCACTTTAGGCAGCAGCTCCGCCAGCTATTCCGCAGGCGGCGGAATGGGCAGTATGATGGTGGGCATGGACAGCTACATGTTCAGCGGCACCAGCAAGGACACTGCCACCGCTTCCCGGGGCATTATTGAGAACTTTTTAGAGAAAGTGTACGGCGACGACCAGCGCTATATGGTGATCACCTCGGCGGAGATGCTGGACATGATGAACACCATGATGGATACCATGATGGTGGTACTGGTGGCCATTGCAGGGATCTCCCTGTTGGTGGGCGGCATCGGAATCATGAATATTATGCTGGTCTCCGTCTCCGAGCGCACCCGTGAGATCGGCATCCGCAAGTCCCTGGGCGCCAAGCGCCGGGATATCCGAGGGCAGTTTATTATTGAGGCGGGCACCACCTCCGCCATCGGCGGTCTCATCGGCATTGCTCTGGGCATTGTTCTGGCCAAGGTGGCCGGCACCCTCATCAATGGCCTGATGAATTCGGGCTCCACGGAATTTACCGCGGTTGTTTCCCTGGGCTCCATCGCCGTAGCCTTTGGTGTATCTGTGGGCGTGGGCATCCTGTTTGGTTATCTGCCCGCCAACAAAGCCGCCAAGCTCAATCCCATTGACGCGCTGCGCTATGAATAACAAAGGAGGTAGACCTCTTATGAAGCTGAAATCCATCCTCGCCGCCGGCACTGCCGTCGCCCTGCTTCTCGGGCTTCTGGTCCTGCCGGCCGGCGCCCGCTCCACCACCGTTCCTGCCCAGCAGGAGGTGACTCAGGTCATCAACGCTCTGGGTATTATGGTTGGCGATGACCAGGGCAACATGCAGTTGGACCGCACGGTCACCCGGGCTGAATTTATCACCATGGCAGTAAAGGCCTCTCCCAACGGGGACCAGGTGGGGGAATCCTCCACCTCCCCCTACCCCGACGTACCCTACACCCACTGGGCAGCCGGTTTTGTGGAGGCAGGCGTTGCTGCCGGTCTCATTACCGGCTACTCCAACGGTACCTTCCGCCCCTCCAATCAGATCACGCTGGCTGAGGGGGTAACCATTGTCCTGCAACTGCTGGGCTATGGCAGCGAGGACTTTTCCGGCGCCTATCCCACGCCTCAGATGGCCCTTTATCACAGTCTGAAGCTGGACCGGGGGCTCAATGCCCAGAGCAGCAGCACCGTGCTCTCCCGTCACGACGCCATGTATCTTTTCTACAACCTGCTCTCCACCAACGATAAGTCCGGCACCCCGTACATCAACTCCCTGGGCTACTCCCTCAATGCCGCCGGAGAGGTAGATCTGGTGGCCCTCATCAACGCGGTTATGGATGGTCCCATGATCGCTTCCGGAGACTGGCAGAGCAACATTCCCTTCTCGCTCTCCGGGGCCACTGTGACCCGGGATGGTTCCCCCTCTTCTGCAAGCCAGATCCAGGAAAATGACGTTATATACTGGTGTCAATCCATGCGCACCCTGTGGGTCTACTCAGACAAGGTGGTGGGCACCATTCAGGATATTACTCCCAACACCGCCGCCCCCACCGCGGTAACCATTGGCGGACACTCCTACGAGCTGGACAGCGCCTCTGCCGTCTATGCTCTGTCCGATCTTGGCAGCTACGATATCGGCGACACGGTCTCTCTGCTGTTGGGCCGCCAAGGTAAGGTAGCCGCCGTCACCGCCCCCATTGAAACCACCTCTGAGCGCTGCGGCGTGGTAACCAAAGTCACCCGGGAATCCTATTCGGACGGCTACCACTCCTCCTATACCGCAGATACCATCACCCTGTTGGCCACGGATGGACAGTCCTACCAATACGAGTGCACCAGCTACACCTATGACGTGGGTGACCTGGTGGGGGTAAACATTGCCGCCGACGGCACCGTATCCCTCAAACGCCTCTCTCCCACCCGCCTGTCCGGCAAGGTAAACAGCGAAGGCACCAAAATTGGTTCCACCCCTCTGGCCGATGGCGTAGAAATTCTGGATGTATATGAAGGTTCCGGAACCCGGATCTTCCCCAGCCGTCTGGCCGGTATTACCTTGAACAAGGATATGGTCCTCTATTACACTCTGAACGGCAGCGGCGAAATTGATCGCCTCATCTTGGAGGACGTCACCGGAGACAATTATCACTACGGTATCCTCACGGACATGGTGGAAATCCCCACCGGCACGCTGACCACCTACTACACTTACGTCTATGATGTGGGCGGAACTACATACACCCTGGCCAACAGTACGACCGGCTTCCCGGTCAGCACCGGCGGCATTATGCTTAAGGGCGACCTCAACAATCCGGACAAGATGTATCGGCTGACCAAGCTGGAAGCGGACCGCATCAGCGGCAATTCGCTCATTGCCGGAAACCGCTCCTATACCATGGCAGATGATGTGGTGATCTACGAGTACCGCAACGGCTCTTACTACCTCTCCTCTGCTCAGCGGGTAACGGAAAAGGGACTCTCCCTCACCGGATGGTATGACAAGGCTGAAAGCAGCGGCGGCCGCATCCGCATCGTTGTTGCAAGGTAACAAAAAATGGAGGAAACCACCTGGTTTCCTCCATTTTTATTTTCTTACACAATGAATCAGCCACTCAAACAAGGCGCCGCCCTCTCCCCGTCCCGGTCCGGACAGGCGTTCCGGATGAAACTGTACACCCAAGACAGGCAGGCTGCTGTGCTCGATTCCTTCTGCAAATCCTTCCGGCGCCCAGGCTGTTGCCGCAACCCCCCTACCCAGGCGGTCCACCGCCTGATGGTGGGCACTGTTGACTGTGGGACAGGGGCCCAGAAGGCGCTCTAACAGGCTTCCGGAGCGACAGCGGATGGAATGATAGACATCTTCCTCCCCCTGGTGCAAGGCCCGCCATGCGGGCTGCAAATCCTGAATCAGGGTACCGCCCAGAAACACGTTGAGCACCTGCATACCCCGACAGATTCCCAGCACCGGGCGCTCCCAGGTAAGGAATGCCTCGGCCAAGGCCAGCTCGGCCCGGTCCCGCTCCCGGTCGGGAGGATGGGAACCGTGGTCCTCCTGTCCAAACAGAGCCGGGTCCAAATCTCCCCCGCCGCACAGCACCAACGCGTCACAGCCAGGGTCTGGGCGGGGACAGATTCCCGGCACCGGGATAGCTCCAACACGCTCTACCGCTCGGATATAGCGCTCCAGACCATCTGCCTGGCCGGAGAGCTGAACCTTGATGGGGCAGCCTTCTCTCTCGTGGGCTTGCAGACTCACTCGGCCAGCTCCGCCTGGGCCGTGCGCAGACGGACCATGGCAGCGATCAGATCTACCGCCCCCTCAATACCGGTCACACTGGAATTGAGAGTCAGGTCATACCGGCGCATCTCGCCCCAGATGTGGCCGGTATAGTAGTTATAGTAGTTGGCCCGGCCCCGGTCCATATCCCGAATCCGCTCGGACATGTTGCTGGTGGGAATGTGGTACTCTTCCACACACCGCACCACCCGGTCCTCCAGGGGCGCATGAACAAACACCTTCAAACACTCCGGCCGCTCTCCCAGCACATAGTCGCTGCAGCGGCCCACAATGACACACGGCCCCTGATCGGCCAGTTCACGGATCACTTCTGCCTGGGCAAAAAAGGCCTGGAGGCTTACCGGAACTCCCTGCTGGGTGTAGGTGGGAATCCCGATGCCAATGGGGGTAAAGGTCAGATGAAAGCGGCTTCTTGCCCGCTCCTCCGCCCGCGCAATGAATTCCGGGGACAGGCCGCTCTTCTCCGAGGTCTTTTGGATCAAAGTACGGTCATAACACGGGATTCCCAGCCGGGCGGCCAACCGCTTCCCGATCAATCTTCCGCCGCTGCCAAATTCACGGCTGATGGAAATAACATAGTTGCTCATATGGCGCGCCTCCTGTCTGGACTGTTCCCTCACGGGGGGGACCGGCGGAGGCCGGCCCTTCATGCAGGGTATATTTTATATTATAGCGGTTCTTCCGGAAAATGACAACGAAAACATGCCCCCTGCTCTATTGGCCGTCTTGCAGCTGCGGCTCATTCTCCCGGCGGTACTGGGTGGGCGTTACGCCCAGAGTCCGTTTAAACGCCTTAGAAAATGTGAGAGGATCCGGATAGCCGCAGGAACGCGCAATCTCCCCCACTGTCAATTTGTCCTCACACAGCATCTTAGCCGCCCACTCCATACGGAAACGCATCAGATACTGCTGAGGCGACATATTGATGGTATTCTGGAATACCGTGGTCAGATAGCTGCGGTTCAGCCCCACATATCGGGCCAGCTTTGCCACTGTGAGATCTTCCTGGAAGTGACTGCGGATATACTCCATGGCCAGCTCCACGTACTCCGCTGCGGTCTCCCGGCTGCGCCGGGCAGAACTTTGGGCCGACTGAGCGATCCAGCCCAGAAATACGTACAGTTCCCCCAGCAGCAGCAATTCGTTCCCTGCACCGGCTGTGTCAAATTCCAGCATAGCATCGACACAGGCTTCCAGCTGCTGGGACTGTGGACATTGAAATGTGCGCCGGTCCTTTCTCAAGCCGCAGCACTGGAGATAGTCTGCTGCCCGGCTGCCTGTAAAGCCCACCCAGATGAGGCTCCAAGGCTCCTGAGCATCTGCCTGATAGGAAGTAAGCTCGCCGGGCAGGATCAAAAACCCTTCTCCCGGACCAATCTCATACTTTATTCCCTGGGCTCGGTATATCCCCCGGCCCGAGAGACAATAGTGCACCAGATAGTGCTCCCGCACTGCGGGGCCCACTATCTCTCCAGGCTGATAATTTTGGCGGCCACAAAACAAGAACGACAATTCTCGGGTTTCATCTGCTCCATGTGCAAACCAGGACCCTCCCATCCTAACGCCCCTCCTTTTTGAACCGTAACCAATTTTAAACTAGGACCTTCCTTCTTTTTGATACGAGTATTATATCATATTGACTATAAAGTTTCCATATCCTTTTTATAGTTTTTATGTTATTTGCACAATTCCAAGTGGTTGTAAACCTCCCGTCATACGCGACGACATGGTGCATGACAGGGAAACAAAAACAATACCCCGCGCAGGCAAATGGGCATGGCGGGGCAAAATTACCAGTATTTGTATAATAATATGCATGAAAAAGCCGATTCCCTCCCAGAGTGAAAACTACTTTAAAGGAGGAAACCCTATGGCAAGCAATCATACTCAACATTATGGTCTTTGTCAGTGGGAGGCCACGGATGCGGTATTGCGCACGGACTTCAATGAGGACAACCAGAAAATTGACACGGCGCTGAAAACTCAGGCGGTGAGCATCTCCGACCTGACCGCCCAGATGGCAAACAAGGCCAACACGGGGGCAGTAAACAGTCTGGCTGAAAAGGTTTCTCTGAAAGCGGATCAGAGTGACCTCGATGCGGAAAAAGCCGCCCGAGAGGCGGCAGACACAGAAAATATGGAGGCCTTGAGAAATGAAAATTGCTGGGTAAAACTTGGGGCATACACGCTAAAATCTCCTGCCAATTCACTGGTGATCCCAGTTTCTCAAATCGATCAGATGCAAAAACTGGTACTGGAGTTTAACTGCAATGGAACCGACAGAACTTCCGCTATGTTCTTCGCTCAAAAGGATCTAGCCGCAGGGACCAGCAGCCAAACGGCTATCATCGCCAACCGCAACGATACCCTTGGGGCCGGGAAGCTGGAGCTTTTCCCCAGCGGAGGAGTGGGCCGGTTGGCCTATTTTGCACAGTATGTTTCTTTGGACAGCTCGTTCCTTTTTTCTGATACTTCTGCCGGATGTGACAGCAGCTGGATGCTGTTTGAGGATCTGGTGCGTATCCGTATCTATGCGGAAGAAGGAGATTTGTTGGCGGCAGGCTCCCGGTTTATTTTGTATGGTCTGAAACGATAAAAGGAACCCCCGGGCCGAAAGGCCCGGGGGTATCCCTTTTTGTCTTTGCAGATCAGAATCCGCAATTACTTGTCAACAACATTAGCATTGTCCTTGTTGACCAGATTCTTCTCGCTGTCGTTAAAGGCCTCGATATCGCCGCCCAGAGTACCGGCAGTACCGTAGTCGTTGTTGGACAGGGTCAGAGTACCAGTCAGAGTGTCAATACCAATGGCGGCATAACCAACATTCTTAAAGGTGCAGCCAGAAATAGTGCCACCGGCGCAGCCATTCAGGTAGATGCCGATGTGAACCTCATCAAAGGTGCAGTTCTCAATGGTAACGGTTCCAGCAAAACCGGGCTGGGTCACAATACCATTGCCCTCACCCTGGAAGGTAACATTCTTCACCACCAGGTTGCCGCCGGTTACATAAAGGCCAGCATCCTCGGCAGTGTTAGCACTGGTAGTGGTCAGAACAGTGTTGTCATTACCAATAATGGTAAGATCACCCTCCACTTTGGAGGTCATCTCAAAGTCACCATCAGTCAGGTACACGGTCTCGGCACCGGCGCTGACAGCGTCAGCAATGCTCTCACCGTCTTCCAGGAAAGCTACCTCATCAGCGGCATCCTCGCCATACTTAAAGCTAATGGTGCCGCCGCCGATCTTAGCTTTGATGTTGCTCACGCCATCAGCATCAATGTCATAAGACACATCCGTGTAGCCCGCAGCAATCAGAGCCTTCTCAATAGCCTGACCCACCAGAACGGGATTGCTGTCTTCGTTGGCAGTGTAGATGTTGGTACCAACAATTACAACCTCAGTGGTAGAAATCTCATTGGTAGTGCTCACAGTGACAGTCATGTCCTTGGTGACGTTCTTGATGGTATACACACCATTCGCATCAGCGGTCAGAGTCTCATCACCCACCATGACGGAAACCAGATCATAGCCCTCATCAGCAGTGATCTTAAAGGTAGCAGTCTGATTATCATTGATCAGGATGCTGTCGCCAGCTTTGATGCCGCCAGTCACATTGGTCAGAGCAAAGTTGTTGCCCTCAAAGGTGATGGTGTTGTCATAGGTGGCAATCTCTTCCTTCACGATGTAAACCAGCTCAGCGGGCTCGTCGCTGTCGTCGGGCTTGGCAACCACAACACGGATGGCGTAGTCGTCATTGTCCTTCATGTCGCGCAGGTCGCCCAGGGTGACCACAGGAGTCTTGTAGGTCATGCCGTCATCCTTCAGATCGCGAGTAACAACCACGAAGATGGTGTCGTCATTGGTGACCCACTGGTCATCCTCGTTATCGTCCAGAGAGAAGCTTCTGGTGCCGACAACCTCAGGAGTCTTGAAGTTGGTAATACGGCTCACCTCGGTAACCACGCCCTCGCCGTTGGTGCGCTCCACGCAGTAGAGGCCCTGAGCGTTCACGTCGTTGTGGGCAGCCTGGGTGAAGACCAGAGTGGACTTCTCGCCGTCAATGTACAGGTTGTGCTCCTTGTACATCTGGTTCTTGTCATAGGTCTCGAAGTCGCTGGCATCGGCAACATAGAAGTAGGTCTTGTTGTCGTTGCTGGCCTCGCCGCTGTAGATGAAGACGTTATCCAGAACCAGATCGCCGTTGCTGTCGATGGCCCAGAACTTCACGTGATCATCAGCATCATCGATATAGTCGGGAACGTTCTCATAGCCGGTGTACAGGATCTGCTCATCGGTGTCGATGAAGGCGGTATCCTCGTCCACGATGTAGCGAGTGCCGTTGACCTTGATGTAAGCAACGCCGTTCTGGATGCTATAAGAAGAACCATTCTCGCCGCTCACAGCCTCATCCTGAGTATCCTTGTAGTTGTTATCCTCGGGTCTGACAGTACCATAGTCCAGAACCTGGCGCAGGGTGTACACGCCGTCAGCCTCAGTCCAGGCGTACACATTGCCCTCCAGAGCATCGATATTAGCAATATCAGTGCGGTCGGAGTCGGTGTCGATATACTTGTCGTCGATGGTGACAACCTTAGAGGTGCCATCGGTGAAGACCACCTTGGCCTCGATGGTGCCCAGATAGCTGTCGGCCTCCTCAACATAGAGGTAGTTGTCGTAGTAGTTATCCAGGGCGATGAAGCCGATCACATAGCCGTTGGGATCCAGATACAGACGATACTCCACGTCCAGAGTGGGGTGGACATCGTTCATATCATCCAGATCGGAAGCGGTGTAAGCAGAGTAGCTGTGCTGGCTACCGTCGTCCAGCTTGACATAGCTGCCCTGGTTGCCCTCGGGATCAGAGTTCTCGCTGACGCGGGTCACAGTGCCCTCAGCGGTCTCAGGCTCAGCAATGGTGGCCACGAAGGAGTCGCCGTCGTCGTCCACGTCCACGGTGAAGACCACATAGTCGTCCTCAGCAAAGCCCTCGCAGTAGATGTTGCGCTCGTCAACGGGGTTGGTCTGGGAAGCGTTGCTCAGCATACGCACAGTGGCGTACTCACCGTTGTCATCCTCACGGATATCGGTGATCTCGCCCATGTAGTAGTTGATCTTAACAACAGTGACTTCCTCGTTGGTGTCATCCACATAGACCTCAGTCACAGCACCCTTGTTGGTGTAAGTATAGGTGGTATCGCGGTCATTGGCGGGGATCACAGGATTCTCCTGCTCAGCGCCGTCGATATAAGCGTCCCAGCTGTACTCATCCACAACAGACTTGCCAACAGCCTTGTAGATCACGTTCTCCTTGGTACCAGAGGTGTAAACCAGATCGGGAGTCTCAGCCACGGTGATGATCTCGTCATCGCTGGTCATCTTCACCAGCTCGGGCTTCAGGCTGCCGTCCTCGTTCAGGCCGTAATCGTCGTTACCACCAGGAGTATTGGTGTTAGCGCGATAAGAACCGATGCCCCAAGTGGTGGAAGGACGGCCGTAATCGCCCTCGTCACCGGTGCGGTACACCAGGTCAAAGTTCTTATAGCCCAGAGTGTCGGTGTAGTAGAAGGTCAGAGCATAGGTAATGCCCTTGTTCTCATTGTAGTACACGTCCAGCAGCTCGTTGTACTGAACAGGCACAGCGTTGGTCAGGGTGTTGAAGGTCATCTGAGCCACGTCGTCACGGGTCAGGCCCTCGTTAGCCTGCAGGACCATGTCGCCGCCGATGATGCCGGCCTGGGTAGCGCGCTTCACAGCAGCCAGAGCCCAGTCATTGCCGAACTCAGCGTTGTTCTTGAAGTAGCCCAGAGCACGGGTCAGCATCAGAGCAGCCTCAGCAGTGGTAACGGTAGCATCGGGATCGAAGATGCCGTTGCCGCGGCCGGCGATGATGTCCAGGCTGGCGCAGAGGTTCACAAAGCCCTCAGCCCAGTCGGGCACGTCGGTGAACGTGTTCATGTCCTTGAACTGGTCCACGTTCATGTTGTTGCCGTACAGGATGCGAGTGATGATCACGGCCATCTCAGCACGAGTCACGTCCCGATCGGGAGCGAAGGAGCCATCATCGTTACCGATCATGACGCCGATCTCGCCGAGAATCTCAACCGCGACCTGATTGTCGATCTTGTCGGCATCAGTGTAGCTCTTCGCGCTGGTGCCAACGATCATCAGGCTCATCACCATGACGAACGCCAGAGCCAGACTCAGAGCCCGCTTCAGGTTTCTCATTGGAAATTCCTCCTTTTTTATTCAGGAAGGAGTGTTTTCTACTGAATATTGGCAAAAAGTATAACTTTTTATCCAAATTTGCAAAGCATAACGACCCTTACACGAGAAAAATGGTTATAGATTCCACTAAAAAAT
>CAJLCG010000029.1 GCA_905205085.1 uncultured Oscillospiraceae bacterium | reverse complement strand
TGCAGACGCACTCCGGGAGCTTTTTTCTTCAGGCATGCAGCACGTTGGCTTTTCTCAGGGCGGGAGTCAGTGCAGTATACAGCAGCGCCGCACAAATCACCGCCACCACACCGTTGAACAGGGTCACCGGCACCTTGGTGGCCAGCACCTCCACCTGGGTCACCTGCCAGGTAAAGCCCTTCACATACAGGGATTCCAGCACATTTTTTCCTACATACAGAATGCTGTAACTCAGCGACCCGCACAGGGCTGCCACCCACACCCGCACCTGGGGAGCCAGGAACCCGGCCTTGCGCATGATCCCTCCGGCCACAAAGGCCATGGCGAATTTATTCAAAAAGGTGATCCAGCACTCCGGGGCCCACATGGGGTCCATCAGGTCGAACAGGGCCGATCCCACGCCGGCGGCCAATCCGCCGCCCACCGGTCCCAGCAGCAGGGCCGACAGAAGACACATCACATTGCCAAAATGGATTTTGGTCTTTCCCAGGCCTGTGGGAATATCGATCCCCACATAGGTCAGGGCAAATACCATGGCCGCCATCATGCCCACCAGTGCCAGACGCTGGATGGAAAACGTGTCCCTCTGTTTCATCATGCTCTCCCCTATCTGTTTCCATTGGTTTTCTCTGGTTCCTGATTATAGCGGGATCTGATCTTTTTCATATAGCCAGTATTATATATTTTTTTAAGATCAGATTTTTGGGCTGCCATCAAAAAAACTGTTGCATTTTTTCTGGTTCTATGGTATATCTATACCACTGCCACCGGGTAGAGTAATGCAAATGCATTCGGTACACATCGTTAGGTCTTTGAAGATGTGTATACGGATGCTTTTTTGTTTGTTGGGAGGATTTTGTGATGAAAGCTGCGTTTGGCTGGCTGAGCCGTTATTTCTCCAAAGGGGAGCTGCTCCTGTGGGGCTGCTCCATGGCCTGTATCCTGTTGTCATTTGCTGCCTTTGACCGGGGCAGCTACCTCACCCTGGCCGCCTCTCTCATTGGGGCCACGTCCCTGATTTTCTGCGCCAAGGGCAATCCTGCGGGCCAGGTGCTGATGATTCTGTTCAGCCTGCTGTATGGACTGATCTCTTTCTCCTTCGCCTACTACGGCGAGATGCTCACCTATTTGGGCATGACCGCCCCCATGGCGGTGGTGTCGCTGGTGTCCTGGCTGCGCAACCCCTTCCAGGGCAACCACTCCGAGGTGGAGGTCAACCGCCTCCCCCGTCGTGAAGTCCCCTTTATGTTGGTACTTACCGCTGCGGTGACGGTGGTGTTCTACTTCCTGCTCCGCTTTTTCCACACCGCAAACCTGCTCCCCAGCACCCTGTCCGTGACCACCAGCTTTCTGGCCGTCTATCTCACCTTCCGCCGCAGCGCCTACTTCCCTCTGGCCTACGCCGCCAACGATCTGGTGCTGATCGTGCTGTGGACTCTGGCCGCCATGGAGGACCCCTCCTACCTGTCGGTGGTCATCTGCTTTGTGATGTTCCTGGTCAACGACGGATATGGTTTCCTCAGCTGGTCCCGGATGCAAAAGCGTCAGCAGCAGCGCCGAGAGGAGCTGGCATAACAGACCGCAAAAACCCCGTACCACGTGGTACGGGGTTTTTTATTCTACTTTGCAAAAAAGTTCACCGTATAATCCCCTAGGTTGAGAATCAACGTGGGATCTTGGGTGCCGTCCTGGTAGGTGGTCATGGCTGCAACCGCCACACCGCTTGTTCCTTCCACCTCCACCTCATAAATTGTGGATTTGGAATCCCTTTGACTTTGCTGGTAGGTTCCTGTATAAGTGCGGTCATTGGTCCGGTCGGTGAGGGTAAGCGTGCCGTCTTTGGCCTCGCAGATCAGCTCCACCTGCTTTGCTCCCTCCAGCGTGCTGCTGCCCCGCTCCCCATAGGCCACCGCCTGTCCGCCCGCATCCATACTCTGCACCGAGGTCATCACCCAGGAATATGCGTCGATTTTGGGCGTTTTACTGCTGCATCCTGCCAGCAGCACCAGCAGAAGCGCCATCCAAAGGCCTGCTTTTTTCATAATCTCACCTTATCGTTTCCGAGTCTTGTATATTCCTACCACAGCCAGGATTGCCGCTGCAATGGCGATCAGCCACTTTCCCGCCTGGAATGGGATATTGGAACCACACAGGATGTTGGTTGGGCCGTCGTTTCCGCCGATGATCGTGGTATCAGCCCACAGCTGCGCCATCGCCGCCTGGTAATGAAGCAGGTCTGCCAGCTGAAACAGAATCACCAGGAGAGCAGCCACTCCAAGCAGGACGAAAATCACCCGCCACAGCTTGCGCTGCCGCTCACAGCGGGCCGCGAACTGTTCATTCAGCAGCTCCAGCTTGGCGGCAATGGCCTTCAGCTCTGCGTTTTCATCGGGCTCCGCAACTGCCGTCTCGCCCAGCAGCACAGTCACTGAGGTGTCCAGTTCCTCCGCCAGCCGGATCAGCATACCCGAGTCCGGAACGGACAGTCCTTTCTCCCATTTGGATACGGTCTGCCTCACAATATGCAGCTTGATGGCCAGCTCTTCCTGGGACAACCCTTTCGCCTTCCGAAAATGCTTTAGATTCTCACTCAGCATAACCCTACTACCTCCTGTCCCATGTATGACGATTATACGGGAAAACCGCCCGTTGCTTCAAGCAACAGAACTTAACATTTGGTAGTTTGAGGCGAAAATAGACAAGGTAGAGCCACCCTGCGGGCGGCGGAACCCAGGGCCCCCGCACAGGGGCGCGGAGCCCAAAAAGAAAGACATCTGCTTTCGCAGATGTCTTTCTTTTTGGTGGAGCGTCCGCAACCAATGGCGAACACTTTTTGTGATAAGAAATTGCACTTTCAAGGTAGTCCTCTATCTCATCCAGCAGAACATCATCCAGAGTAATAGGCTGCTCTCCACCGTTGAAAATCAGAGTCATCCGGTCATCGTAAAGGTAGACCGCCTGGAGAAAAATGTTTATGATCCCCCGTTGGGTGCTTTCATTATTTTGATCGCCTTTCTTGAGCGCATACAAAAACGCCCTGACCTGAGGCACAGTAAGGACGACTTGCTTGCCCATCTCCATAGCAAGCAGGCCTTGTAATTCGTCCTTTTCCTGCTTGCGTTTCTCGATTCGCTCGGTTATCATGTCCACTGCCTGCCCACGTTCCAAAGCCTTCCAAAGATTTTCGATGGCAGTATCAGCTTCCTGAATGGCCGATTTGATCCGTTTGATAGTGGAAGTGTCCCGCTCTGCTTTGCAGACATCCGCCACGGCGGAGGCGATCCGCTCGATGTTGCTGTCTGTCAGTAACTTGTAGCACTCCAGTACGATCCGGTTTTCGATCTTCTCCTTGTTGACCACTTTCTTTTTGCATTTGCGGCGTTTGAAATTGTTGCAGGCGTAGTAGTGGTACGCCTTGCCGGATTTTCCCGTACCTCCATAGCCGGTCATCATCTCCCGGCAATAACCGCAGAACAGCTTGGTGGTCAGTAGATATTCCTCCTTGCCCCTGGAACGGGCAGGGGCTTTTTTGTTGCGGTCCAAAATATACTGCACCCGATCAAACAATTCGTCCTCAATAATTCGCGGCATCCCGCCCGGCGTTTCGGTATCCTTGTAGATATAATAGCCGATATACCGCTTGTTTCGCAAAAGACGGTGCAGGCTGTTCTTGTTGAACTCTTTTCCTAACGAGGTCTTGACCTGCTTGGCATTGAGGTACTTGGTAATTTTGGCCACGGTCTTTCCGCTGGCATACATCTCGAAAATCTCCCGGACAATGGTTGCTCCCTCTGGATCAATGTGAAAGCGGCGCTCTTCGTCCACATAGTAACCCAGACCAGGATTGCTTCCGTTGCTCAGGCACTTTTCTGCATTGATGTCCATACCCCGACGAATTTTTTGGGAAAGTTCCGCCGAGTAGTATTCAGCCATACTTTCCAAAACCCCTTCAATCAAAATGCCGCTGGCATCGTTGCTGATGTTTTCCCTGGCGGAGATGACCCTGACACCATTTTTCTTCAGTTTGGCTTTGTTGATGGCACTGTCATAACGGTTCCGGGCAAAGCGGTCTAGTTGATAGACAAGCACTCCTTCAAAGATGTGCTTGTCACTGTCGGCAATCATCCGTTGAAACTCGGCCCGGCTGTCTGTGGTGCCACTCTGCGCCCGATCGATGTACTCCCCAATCACGATATGTCCGTTGTGCTTGGCAAACTCATAACAGGTCTGGAGTTGTCCCTCAATGGACTGCTCCGTCTGGCTATGGCTGGAGTAACGGGCGTAGATGACAATATTCATGGAAACACCGCCTTTTTAGGTTCTAATTTGATTATATCAAACGGGATTTTATCAGCGAACTGATAAAGCGCCTAAACTTTGTTCCATGTACTTGACAACGACTTTCGATTGGAATCGCACGGCTACCACCTAAACAGGAAAATCCAGTCTTGGTTTTTCCTGTATTGGGAAACCCTGAACAGGAAAATCCCGCACAATTAAATACTAAATAATAAAATAAAGATATATTAAATACGGAAGAATCAAATTCTATCCTGTCCGTTACGGCGAAAGAAAGGATTGGATGGGATAGGACGGGAATAGGTATGAGAGGAAAATTGCCTACATTTTGCCTTTTGTCAAGCACCGCTTTGAGCCTTTCCCGAAAATGTAGGAATTATGGTGGAAAAAGGCTGAATAATTCGCTTGTAACAGCATTTTAGAGAGTGCCTCGTGTGATTTCCCATGTGCGGACTTTGCTGCGGCTTTACAGGGGGAAAAAGGCTATTTTCAACACTTTTTAAGAGAGCCCGCTTTATGGTTGACTTAACAGGATGCGTCTTTTCGGCTGCTATATCTGTTCCAGTCTTTCCCGGATTCCCTCTATGTCGGTCTGATAGGTGGGGCCTCCAGCGTAGACCAGCTTGGCGATCTGGTTGATGTTCCGGCCGATGGCAGACAGGGGCTTGTTCATCTTTTCGTATCAAGGTTTGGGATGTTCTCAAGGGTCAGCCCCAGCGAGCAAAACCTGCGAGGGTACAAGCATTTTTAGGGTTTAGGGGGAGGGTCCCCTAAAGCCAAAAATCGCAAGCGGGTACTCGCTTGCTGTGCTTGCTGTCATCTCTCTTCCCTGTACCTTCTTCCGTTATTACTACACATTCACCCTCGTCAAATGGCCGTTCTGCGCCTTAGATACCGTAAGAATGTATCTTGACAGGGTGCACTATCATCCGTATAATAAATACATACTTAGAGAATGTTTTGGGAGGAGCACAGCGGATGGCACGGAACAAATACCCAGAAGTCACGGAGGAGCGGATTTTAGATGTAGCTCAGCGTCTCTTTTTAGAAAAGGGCTACGAGAACACCACCATCCAGGACATCGTGAACGAGCTGGGCGGCCTTACGAAAGGTGCGGTATACCACCACTTTAAGTCCAAAGAGGAAATTATGGATGCGGTGAGTGACCGTATGTTTTTTGAAAATAACCCCTTCGAGGCAGTGAAAGGTCGCACCGATCTGAACGGGCTCCAAAAGTTGCGTGAAGTAGTCCGGCTGAATCAGGCAGATACAGCCCGTACCAATATGACAGCACAGTCCATTCCGATGAATCACAATCCCAGAGTATTGGTCGGAATGATCGATGCCAACCGCCGGATTCTTACCCCGTATTTTCTGGAACTCATCGAGGAGGGGAACCGAGACGGTTCCATCCACACAGAGTATGCCAAGGAGATTGCTGAGCTGCTGCCGCTGCTCACCAGCCTGTGGCTGCTGCCATCTGTGTTTCCGGCCACCAAAGAGGAGATGCGTCGGAAATTCTCCTTTATCGGGGCGATGATGGAGAAGATGGGCGTGCCTCTATTTGACGATACCATTCAGCGGCTGGTGGACGAGTTTTTTGAGCAAATCCCCGACCTGAAATAAAATTGCCTCGCGGCAATTTTATTTTGGATATATACATTCATTCGGAAGGTATTATAGTGTAAATACCGCAGTCAAACACTGCGGCAAATTTTTTACCAAAATACATACCGCTTGAAGGTATGAAAGGAGCATGACATGGACCAAATTGTAATCTCTGCAAGCAACCTGACAAAAACCTTTTTAGGAAAAGAAGTAATCCGGAACTGTACCTTTTCCGTGGATTGGGGCAGCATTTACGGTTTCCTGGGGCGCAACGGAGCAGGAAAAACCACAGTGCTCAAACTGTTGCTGGGGTTGTTAAAACCATCTGCCGGAACCGCTGGTGTGCTGGGTCTGGACAGTGTGCGGGATAACGAGGCAATCCTTCGACGCACCGGAAGTCTGATTGAAACGCCGATATTTTATGAGCATCTGTCGGCTGCGGATAACCTACGCCTCCATCTGGCTTACATGGGAATCAAGGATACCGATGTGGAACCAACGCTCTGTCGTGTGGGACTGCCCGACACAGGGAGCCAGCCGGTGTCCACCTTCTCCCTGGGGATGCGGCAGCGTTTGGCCATTGCGCGGGCCATCATCCATCGGCCCGAAGTGTTGATCCTGGATGAACCGGTCAACGGTCTGGACCCTGTGGGAATGAAGGAGATGCGTATTCTGTTTCGCCGTTTGGTGCAGGAGGAAGGAATGACCATTCTAATGTCCAGCCACCTTTTGCCGGAGATCGAGCAGATTGCAGATCGTGTGGGTGTCATTGTGGATGGAACTGTGGTGCAGGAAGCAGAGATGGCAGATATCCGCAAACAACATCCTTCCGATATGGAGGACTATTTTATTTCGCTCATCCAGGGAGGTGCTGACCATGCGTAAACTGATCGCATTGGAATTAAAACGAAATCGTCTTCGCCCCTATCATATTGCAACCCTGATTTGTGGATTGACGATGCTGGGCTTCCAGTACCTGATGGCCGCCATCCCCTATATGGACCCCACCGAGCCGGATGCGGAATTGTTCTCCCAGTATCCCTTCCTGATGGGGATAACCTGTTTGGTCTGTATGGCAATCTTTTCAATTCTATCGGCAGTCATGGCCTCGCGATTTGTGGTGGAGGAATACAGCAGGAAACGGGCAATTCTGCTGTTAAGCTATCCAATCAGCCGGAAAAAGGTGCTGTGCGCAAAGCTGGTGCTAGTGTTTGCCTATACCGTTAGCGCGATGCTCCTGTGCGGAGCGGTGATCCAGGCTGTGTTCTTTCTAACAGAATCACTGTTTCCGCTCTGTTCTGACCAACTGACGATCAACATGTTCCTGCAATCCCTGGGCTTCCTGCTCTCTTGCTCTATTCTGGCGGGACTGCTGGGTGTGGTTTCTCTGTGGTTTGGATTCCGCAAGAAATCGGTTTCAATGACCATTGTGGCATCGGTCGTTCTGGCTGCGCTGGTATGCCAGGTGATTGCCGCTGCACTGGCATTCTTGCCAATGATGGGAGCCGCTCTTGGTGTGACGGGCATCCTTGCAGCTTTGGCAATCAAAAATTTACTGAGACAAATAAATAACATGGAGGTATGAAACATGACAGAACGAGAATTTGACCAAAAGGTTGAAAGGGCAGCCGCAAACTTTGAACGACGGGTGGAGGCCGCAGCAGATCATCTGGACAAAACCGTAAATCGTGCATGGGATCGCAGCCGCTTTTTTCGTTGTGTATCCAGAGGGACATCCTTGGCTGCTGAAGTCGGATTACTACTGCTTGCTGGGCGTATGGCGGAGCGTGGAAACCGAACTGCTGCGGTGTGGTGTGCAGGATTAAGTGCCGTCGGTTTGGCAGGGGATGTGTTGACTGCGAGCTGTTTTCGGAGGAAGAAAAAATGAAAGACAAACTGTTTACCCGCAATTTTACTTTTCTAATTCTGGGGCAAGTCAGTTCCCTCATTGGCAACTACACCCTAAAGTTTGCCCTTTCCATGTATGTGTTGGAGCAGACTGGATCGGCGTCCATTTTTGCGACTTTGTTGGCCGTGGCTATGCTGCCTACCATCCTCTTGTCACCCTTTGGCGGTATTCTGGCGGATCGAGCCAATCGGCGTAACATCATGGTAGGGCTGGACACCCTCTCCGGACTCACTGTGCTGGTCGCGGGATTGGTGTTGCCCTTTGGACATGATATTTGGGTCATCGGTGCATTGTTGGTGATCCTGTCTGTCCTAGCCGCCTTTGAGTCTCCCACGGTACAGGCCTGCATCCCCCAGATGCTCTCTGGAGACAATTTGATGAAAGGCAATGCGGCGGTAAATCAAGTACAGGCCATTGCCAGACTCATCACTCCGTTTCTGGGCAGTCTGGTCTACGCTGCTTTTGGACTTACTCCGGTCCTCTGGGGAACGGTGGCCTGCTTTTTCCTCACCGCCATTCTGGAATGCTTCATTTGCCTGGACTATCAGAAGGCAGAAGTCACTATGAGTGTCCGGGAGATCATTAGAGAGGACTTCTCCGTCAGCATTCACTTCCTGCGCCGGGAGCAGCCGGGTATCCTCAAATTGCTCCTGCTTGCAGCCCTGGCCAGCTTGTTTGTAGCCGGTACGGTGGTGGTCGGCTTTCCTTACTTGGTGCGGACTGTTCTTGGGCTCTCGGCAGAGTATTACGGAGCAGCAGAGAGCGTTATGGGTGTAGCCGCCGTGCTGGGCAGCCTCTTTGTGGGACTTACAGCGCAGAAATTTCGTTTGCGCTGGCTGGCCTTTGTCTTTATGGGACTTGGCCTTAGCCTCATCCCAACGGGAATTGCTTTTCTCTTACCTGTAGGGCCTCTCGGTATTTACATCATTCTCCTTGTCATGTTCAGCCTTGGGCAATTTGGATGCAGTCTGTTTTCCACCTATGCAATCTCCGTCATTCAGGCTCGAACTCCCAAACATTTGATGGGAAAGATCATGTCCTATGTGTTCACGCTTTCCATGTGTGCCCAGCCTGCAGGACAGATCATCTATGGGGCGATGTTTGATTGGTTTTCAGATAGTCCCTATTGGGTGCTGATCCCCAGCGGATTGCTGGTATGTGTGATTGGTCTGGCATCCTCAAAGTTTTTTGTAAACTTCGAAAAGAATTGATTCCTGGCGGCGCAAACCGCTGACGGAATGCGGCGGTTTTGAAAACAAGAAATCAAGACCGCTGTATTCTGTTTGAAAAAGCGAGAATACAGGGGGTGTATTAAAGTCGCCCTTTTTTAAGGATACGGCGGTATCGGGGAGGTATCGCTGTGTCCTTTTTCATTTGTAGCCAGTCAAAAAAAGCCTATTCCTGGCCTCGGATATTTGCACCCATAACCATGAACACACAAATCATATAAGGGATTTACACAGTTCCTCCTTGCCTGTCTGCGTTTTGCCGGCAGGTATTTTTTGCCTTTTCACTTGTTGTCGTTCGCCTCCTATCCACTGCTGGGTTCGCAATTCAGTTCATGACAGAAAGGAGACTTCAAATGACTGACCAGAGAGAAAATACCTCGGTTTTAGAGAAGCATCTGCCAAATGCACCTTCTCTAAAACCAGTAGTAAGTGAAAGGGGTCAAAAGGAGCCGGTGAACAGGACGCAAGGAGGTGAGAAAATGAATCCAGACCTGCGTCACCAGGAACACAAGCAACACACGTTTGACTGTTTCTGCAAACGGGCCCTGAAGTATGAGGCCTACAACATCTATCGGGAAATCCGGCGTAGACAACAGCGAGAAGTCAATTTCAGTGAGCTGCCGGAGGAATCCATGGAGCAACTTGCAGTCTACGACTGTTACGCCTGTGAACGGGACACTTTTGTTATTGGGAATGAAGTGATCCATATTGAAAATGAAAAACTGGCGGAGGCGTTGAACGCACTTCCGCCAGAAAGCCGGGATATTCTTCTGATGTATTTCTTTCTTGAGATGCCGGATCGAGAGATTGCCGATTACCTTCACATGGCTCGGCGGACCGTCAACACTCACAGGATAAAAGCATTTCAAGCATTAAAGAATCGGATGGGATGTGATGGGAATGGATAGAAACCAATTCCGCCCAACAATGATTCCCTATTCCATCATCGAGGCAGCTGTGCGGGGAGAACCTGATGCAGTGCATATGGTGCTGCGCTGCTATTCCGGCTACATAGCAGCGCTTTCCAAACGGGCGATCCGGGATAAAAGAGGATTCTCCCGACTTCAAGTGGACATCGACCTGTTCCGGCGCCTGGAGCGTAAACTGCTGATCGTGATACTTCAATTTTATCTGGATTAACAAATCATAGCGCATAGTGCGCAGAAAGGATGGCGCAAACGGATTTGACTTGCACCTTGAAAACTGAATATCAGGAAACCCATACCTCTATTGGTTGCAATCCTCAAAAGAACGATTATGATATTGAACTTCCACAGTCTATTGTGGAATCCTTTGCACGGTTCCTGGTGACGGAAATTCAGAGGTATTATTTGGATTAATATAATTTTAGAAGTAAACCCGTGGATAACAATTGTTAAATATAAAACCGATGAAACATAGCTTGTTTCATCGGTTTTATATTCTTATCCAGCAGACCCACCATCAATTACCAATTCGGAATCGTTGAACATTTTTTCAATATCCTCTGCAGTAGCAGGTTCAGCGATAGTTAAGGGCGTCACTTCTTCATAAGACACTATTCTTGACTTACCATTTAATCCACTATCGAAATTGAGACTATTTTGTTTTAACGCTTTTCCAAAATCAGATAAAACATATATAACACCATCAGGCTTTTCCTTTTGAACAAAAAGTCCGTATTGATAGAGAGACGACACAAAAACTGTGTTTTTGCTTTGATAATCAAAAGAAATTTCAGATAAAAACTGTAGTTCTTCTGGTGTGCAATTCATAATATATTTGCTAAGTTTAAAAAACAAATTTTCATTCAAATCTGTCAAAAGAAAACAACGCGTTAACGAGGCAAAATAATCCACTTTTTTGTCATCATCAATTTCGTTGATAAGATGTATTTGTTTTTTTACGAAATCATTGTACTTATCATTATCATGACAAAACTTTTCAGCCATTTTTACTTGATCTTCGCGGCAGAAAAAAGTTCCTAATAAGTATCTCTTCATCTTGTCCCAAAACAAGATTGTCGGAATATGAAAAATTAGTTCTTTTATGTCTTTCCCAGCAGCTATGCCAGAAAATGGATCCGAAAGTACAACAGCCTGAATCAAATTCCAAAAGCCATCCCCTGTATATTGTTGTAAGTCCTTATCAGACAATATCGTCCTTAATGAGTTAACTTGTCTTTCTAACATCATAGCGCCCCGTTTCATAAGATGTTTCAATCTTGTAATTAAGAAAAAATAGGACGCCAAAGTGAACTTTGACGCCCTGTTTTCAGTTGTTGACATTACAGCCACGCCCTCACGGCAAAGCCGCCTTTGAAAAAATAGGTGTTCGTGTAATGTCCATCTGGTGGAGGCGGGGGGAGTCGAACCCCCGTCCGAAAACTCTTCCATGGGAACTTCTCCGGGCGCAGACGGTTATTGCGGAGGTCTTGCTCCTCCCGTTCCCCTCTCCCCAGGCAAGCCGTCACGCCTGAGGGTCAGGTAAGCTTCATAGTTCATGGCCGGCGCAAAGCTTTGCCGGCGCACGTGCACCACTAAACGACGCCTGATCCCGGCTCGTGGTCCTTCCGGGTCAGACGGCCGCCTTTAATTAGGCAGCGTAAGCGTAATTATCGTTGTTCTTTAATTTATAAAGAATGCCCGTTTTAAGGTGGCCAGGCGCCACCGCCCGCTATTCCCACTTCCGCGTCCCCGTCGAAACCGGTACGCCCCCTCGTCGAGGCAAAGTCCGCTCTATTCGGAACACCCGCCAAAGGCGGTTATTCCTCACGCCGCTCCCTTGCCTCTCCTCTCCAAATCGAACCCGCTGGCGCTGGGCTTCGATTTGGTTTTGGTGGGCTGGGAAATCGCAGCGTCTCCCGGCGGACTTCACTTTGCGGCTTTGCCGCCGTTACGGGAGAATGAGGTGGGAACTTCTCCTCCCCTCGAGGGGGAGGAGAAGATTCCGTTTTAAATTAGACTTTCTCAGGCTCGGGATAGTCCACGCCGAAGGTCTCCACGGTGACCTTCTTCATGCGCTGAGGCTGGCGGGGCTTGTCGTTCCAGTCCCGCTTGGTGGACACGATGGCATCGGCCACCTCCATGCCCTCGATGACCTTGCCGAAGGAGGCATACTGGCCATCCAGGTGGGGAGCCTGCTCCACCATCACGAAGAACTGGCTGCCGGCGGAGTCGGGAGCCATGGTCCGGGCCATGGACAGCACGCCCCGGTCGTGGCGCAGCTCGTTGGGGAAGCGGTTCTGGGTGAACTCACCCTTGATGGAGTAGCCGGGGCCACCCATGCCGGTGCCGTCGGGGCAGCCGCCCTGGATCATAAAGCCGGGGATGACCCGGTGAAAGATCAGGCCGTCATAGTAGCCCTTCTGAATGAGGCTGATGAAGTTGTTGACGGTGTTGGGAGCCACGTCGGGGTACAGCTCCGCCTTCATGATGCCGCCGTCCTCCATCTCGATGGTAACAATAGGATTCTGTGCCATTGGAAACACTCCTTTTCAGCGGAGAGACGCCTCCGCAAACTCTTTAATACCGGGTATTCCGGGACTTCATGGTGCGGTCCATCTCCCGCTTGGCGTCCCGCCGGGCGGCGGATTCCCGCTTGTCATAGAGCTTCTTGCCCTTGGCCAGACCGATCTCCAGCTTGACCCGGGGGCCCTTGAAGTAGACGCTCAGGGGGATGAGGGAGTAGCCGTCCTGCTTGATGTGGGCAAACAGACGCATAATCTCCCGCTTGTGCATCAGCAGCTTGCGCTGGCGCAGGGGGTCCTTGTTGAAGATGTTGCCCTTTTCATAGGGGCTGATGTGCATCCCGATGACCCACATCTGCCCATCTTTAATGTGACAGAAAGAGTCCTTCAGGTTCACATGGCCCTGGCGGATGGACTTGACCTCGGTGCCCGCAAGCTCAATGCCGGCCTCATATTTCTCTTCAATGAAGTAATCGTGGTAGGCTTTGCTGTTCTTGGCCACCACCTTGACCGCCTCCGCCATAGGGCACCTCCTTCCTGGAAAACCATAGATGAATGGTAAATTAGTATACCATGTTTTCTTATAAAAAGCAAGGCGGAGCTGCCCCCTTGACAACCGTCCGAAATCAGACTATACTGGTAGCGTCACTTTAAGTCCGATTTCGGACTATTTGGGGGGAGTTTATGTCCGAGCTTACCTTTCAGGAGTTTATCCGCCGCTACAACGGCTTATACAAAGAAAACAACGAGATCTATCACCGCCTGGCCCGGCACTTCGGACTGTCCGATACTGCCTTTTGGATTTTATATACCCTGCGGGAAATGGGGGGCAGCGTCAGCCAGAGCCAGCTGTGCGGGGAGCTGTTTCTCAGCAAGCAGACCATCCACTCCGCCCTCAAGCAGCTGGAACAGGGGGGCTTTCTCCAGCTGGAGAACCTCCCCAACAATCGGAAAAATAAGCTGGTGCGGGTCACCCCCCAGGGGGAGCAGCTACTCTGCCAGGTGGCTGACCCGGTGTTTGCCATGGAGGAACGAGCCTTTCTCCGCCTCTCCCCCCAGCAGCGCCAGGCCCTGCTGGAACTGGATGAGGCCCTGCTGAACGCCCTGCGCCAGGAATCCAACCTGATTCTTGAGCAACCCAAATCACCCTAAGGAGTTTTTATGAAAATCAAGTTATCCGACCACTTCACCTACAACCGATTATTGCGCTTTACCCTGCCCTCGGTGGTCATGATGGTGGTGGCCTCCATTTACAGCGTGGTGGACGGCCTGTTTGTGTCCAACTTAGTGGGCGACCTGGCCCTGTCCGCTGTCAACATCATCTTCCCGGTCACCATGATCATCGGCGCCTTTGGCTTTATGCTGGGGACCGGCGGCAGCGCCATTGTGGCACGCACTCTTGGCGAGGGCCGCAAGGAATTAGCCCAGGAGTACTTCTCCATGCTCATCTACACGGTGCTGGTGGTAGGCGGGGTGCTGTCGGTGATCAGCGTGGCCCTCACCGAGCCCATCGCCCGGCTGGCCGGAGCCAGCGACCTGCTCATTGACGACTGCGTAGCCTACGGCCGAATCATGCTGGCGGGCAGCGTGGTGTTTATGCTCCAGGTTCTCTTTCAAAGCTTCTTTGTGGTAGCCGAGCGGCCCCAGCTGGGCCTGTTCTTCTCGGTGGCCGCGGGCGTGACCAACATGGGGCTGGACTATGTGTTTATCGCGCTGATGGATCTGGGCATTGCCGGAGCCGCCCTGGCCACGGTGGCGGGCTACTGCGTGGGCGGCATCATTCCCCTGATCTACTTTCTCACCGGAGAGCGCTCCGGCCTGCGGCTGGGCAAGACCAAGCTGTATGGCAGGCAGCTGCTCCAGGCCTGTGCCAACGGCTCCTCGGAGCTGATGAGCAACATCTCCTCCTCCATCGTCAGCATCCTCTACAATCTCCAGCTGATGCGGCTCATTGGAGAGACAGGCGTGGCCGCCTATTCCGTGATGATGTACGTGGACTTTGTCTTTATCGCCGCCTTCCTGGGCTTCTCCGTGGGCAGCGCTCCCATTGTCAGCTTCCACTACGGGGCGGACAACCGCAGCGAACTGAAAAGCGTCTTTCGAAAAAGCGCCGTCATTATCGGCGTGACCGCCCTGGTGATGGTCACCGCCTCGGAGCTGCTCAGCCATCCCCTCTCCTCCGCCTTTGTGGGTTATGACCCGGACCTGCTGGAGATGACGGTCCACGGCTTTCGTCTGTTTGCCCTGAACTACCTGTTCTGCGGCGTAAACATCTACGCCTCCGCTTTCTTTACCGCCCTGTGTAACGGCCTCATCTCCGCCCTCATCTCCTTTGCCCGCACCCTGCTGCTGCGGGGCGGGATGGTCCTGCTTCTGCCTCTGCTCTGGGGCATCGACGGCATCTGGTGGGCGGTGGCCGCCGCCGAGGGGCTGGCTGTTTTGGTCTCTCTGGCCTTCCTGATCTCCCAGCGCAAACGCTACCATTACGCATAAAAAACAGCGCGTTCCTCTCTGGAACGCGCTGTTTTCAAATCCAATTTGTTATTTATCTGCGCAGTTATCCCGCACGTAATACTCTACATTCTCCTCCCCCTGGGGGACGATCTGGAATCGGTCCAGGGCACGGATGAGCTTGGACAGCTTGGAGAAGCCGTAGTTACGAGGGTCAAAGTCGGGCTGCTTTTTCAGCAGGAGATTGCCCAGCTTGCCCATGTGGGCCAGCCCGTCCTCCTCGCACAGGTCCTCCACCGACTCGGCGATCAGCTCCACGATCTCCTCCGGGGCGGGGCTGCTGGCAGCCTGGGCCTTCTTGTTCTCCTTCTTGGCGGACTTTTTGGCCTGGGCTTCCTCCTTGCGTTTGGCGGCCTCGGCGGCCTGCTTGGCGGCGGCCCGGATGACCTCGATATACACAAACTTATCGCAGGCCACGATAAAGGGCTTGGGGGTTTTCTTCTCCCCCATGCCGTACACCTTCATCCCCGCCTCCCGCAGCCGGGTGGCCAGGCGGGTAAAGTCGCTGTCGCTGCTCACCAGCACAAAGCCGTCGCAGTTGCCGGAGTAGAGAATGTCCATGGCGTCGATGATCATGGCGGAGTCGGTGGAATTTTTGCCGGTGGTGTAGCTGTACTGCTGGATGGGGGTGATGGCGGTCTCCAGCAGAATGGACTTCCAGCTGTTCATGTTTGGGCTGGTCCAGTCGCCGTAGATGCGCTTGATGGTGGGGGTGCCGTACACCGCCACCTCAGCCATCACGTCCTTCATGGCGGTGCGGGATGCGTTGTCCGCGTCGATGAGTACCGCCAGGCGCAGGTCCTTCTCACTTTCCGGCATACTCCGCCTCCTCCCGGTCCCACAGCTTGGGCAGCAGGCGGTAGAAATCCCCCTGCTCCCGCCACAGGGCCAGCAGGGTGCCATCGCCCACCGTGATCTTGGCCGGGGCGTCCACAAACTCGTTGCTCACTCCCAAAGGGAAGTCGGCGGACATGGTGTGGTCATTGAGCTCATACTTTAAATTCTCCAGCCGAACCCCCTTGGCCACACCGCTGGAGCAGAACACGGACAGGAAGCCCTCCAGCCCCTGGGGGAAGGTCATGGACTCGTTGTGCAGGGCGGTGGCCACGGTGCCCTCGCCTGCCAGCACGCCGCGGGCTCCCTGTGTGGTCAGCCAGGCCAGCGACTGGAGGTTGGCCAGCGTGTGCTCCAGCCGTCCGCCCACGCCGCCCAGCAGCACGAACCGGCGGTAGCCCCGCTCCAGCCCCTCCCGAAGGGCATACACCATATCGGTGTCGTCCTTCATCACCGGCAGCTGGATCACATTGGGGTGGTTGGGCCGGCGGCCCAGGGAGTCAAAGTCACCCACCACCAGATCGGGGGGCGCACCGTAGGCCTCCAGGGCCTCATAGCCCTTGTCGGCGGCGATCAGGAAGTCACCGGCTCCCTTCCGGGGGCACAGAGACCAGGACAGGGGCATGGCCCCCACAACATAACATAAACCGGACTTGATTGTCACAGAGAATCCCTTCTTTCATAGGCTGCTTATCATATAAAACTCCCGCCCGCTCAGGAAAAACGCTGGGCGGCCTGGAGCATCTGTTCTGAGATCTGGGGCCACTGTTCCGCCGAGCCGGGGGGCAGGAAAATAAGCTCCATATCCTCCGGCAGGCCGTAGAAAGCCCGGAAATAGTCTGCCCGCACCTGGGATTGGGGGTTGCGGCACCAGGAGTAGCACAGGTCCCACCCCTCGGTGGGCAGCGTCACGCTGGAGGCTCCCTCCGCCACCGCCTGGGTCATCTGGGCCTGGCGAATCCACTCCGCCTGGCCGATCAGCCGGTAAGCCCGGAGGTGGAATCCCACGCTGAGTGCCAGAGTGAGGAGGGCAAGGCCCTGGAACCAACGTTTGACCTCCATTCCCTTCCCCAGAGACAGACCCAGCACCAGCAGGGCCGCCGCCGAGGGGAAGACGCACCGGGCGCCGTAGTCCTTCACCACAACAAAGGGGGCCAGCATCCCCACCGCCGCCAAGAGCAGCAGCAATCGGGCGTTTCGCTTCTCTCCCCCCTCCCAGACTACCACGGCCAGAAGGAGAATCAGCTGAATCACCGCGCCGGCCACCCGCACAGGCTGCCAGGGACACTGCCAGCTATCCAGCTGGCGCAGCTGCTCCATCACCACCCAGCACTGGGCACAGTAGATGGCGGACCACAGGCCCACCAGGGCCTGCCAATACCACCGGGCGCCGCCCCGATGCAGCCGCCACAGGCAGACCACCGACACCAGAAGGCACACACCGGGGTAGTACTCAAACAGGCCCGGCAGCACCACGGTAAACAGCCGCTCCACCACGGTGGCGGCTATGGAGGCTAGTCCCTGTCCCGGCTCAAACACCAGGCTGCGCACGCCCTCCACTGCGGTGCCGCTGGCCGCCAGCTGGCCGTACAGGGGGTTGCCGAACATGAGCAGCGCGCCCAGCAGGCAGCCTGCCATCCCCGCCAGAGCGGGCAGCCGTCCCCGCCGGGAGGCCAGGGCATAGACCCCGGTGACCACTCCGGCCCCCGTCAGGGCCAGGGTTTGATTTTCCGCAAAGAGCTGTCCGGCCAGGCACAACACAAACAGCGCCCCGGCCAGTGGAATTGGATGCCCGGATTTTTTGGAAAAGGTCTTCTTCCACAGCAGAAGTACCCCCAGCATCACGGCCGCCCCCGCCACAAAATTGGCAAAGGCGGACACCCAGCCGAAGGTCTGCTGCCAGGACACCATGGGCATGGAGAACAGGGCTGCACCCCCTGCCGCGGTCCATACCGCCCGCTCCCCCCACTTTTCTGTGGCCAAACAGGCCGCCAGCCAGGGGATGAGGAACATACCCCCGCCCATCACCAGCGTTTTGAAGAGCTGTGAGCGGGTCATGGCCAGCACCAGGGCGGTGCCGGCATAACGGCTGTTGAGCCCAGCGGTCACCAGCCGCTCCACCCCCACGGGCAGGCCCCAGTCCCAGTCATCATGGGTGTAGGGAACCTTCCAGGCGATATACAGGCAGGCGGCCAAAAAAATCAGCAAAACGGCCCACCGGGCTGCGTTTTTTCCACGTGACAAGGGGGCTCCTCCTCCCGACCCGGGAGTTCCCAGATCCCAACCAGTTTTCGTTTCCAAATCCGGCTTTTATTATAATACAATCCGGCTTTTCTTTGCAAGGGGAGCCGCACCGGAATACCTTGACTTTCCCCCCGCCAGGCCATAGAATATTCTTACTTTTTCCATATCTTACGAGGTGAATTTCATGCACTATTTGGATAACGCCGCCACCACGCCGGTACGGCCTGAGGCGGTAGACGCCGCGGTGAAAGCCATGACCGAAGGGTGGGGCAACCCCTCCTCCCGCTACGCTCTGGGCAGCCAGGCCGCCGCTGGGGTAAAGGAGCACCGCGCCCAGGTGGCAAAAGCGCTGGGTTGCGCCCCGGAGGAGCTCTATTTTACCTCCTGCGGCAGCGAGGGAGACAACTGGGCCATCCGGGGTGCGGTGGAGCTGGGCCGCCGCAAGGGTAAGCACATCATCACCACCGCCATCGAGCACTCCGCCGTGCTGGAGCCCTGCCGGGCGCTGGAACGGGAGGGCTACGAGGTCACCTACCTCTCCCCCAACGCCGACGGCCAGGTGTCCATCGAGGACGTGAAGGCCGCCCTGCGCCCCGACACGGTGCTGGTGTCCATGATGCTGGTCAACAACGAGCTGGGCACCCTCCAGCCGGTGGCCGAGACCGCCAAGGCCATCCGCGGGGCCGGCTCTCCGGCTCTCCTGCACTGCGACGCGGTCCAGGGCTTTTTGAAGGTCCCCTTCACCCCTAAGGCTCTGGGGGTGGACCTGCTCACCATCAGCGGCCACAAGATCCACGCCCCCAAGGGGGTAGGCGCCCTGTACATCCGCAAGGGGCTGCGCTTCCCGCCCCTCATCCGGGGCGGCGGACAGGAGGAGGGCCTGCGCTCGGGCACCGAGGCCACCGCGCAGATCGCCGCCTTTGCCACCGCCGCCCAGGCGGGCAAGGCCACCCTGTCCGCTGACCTGGAGCACATGGCTGCCCTGAAGGAGGAGCTGGCCCGCCGCCTGCCCCAGGAGGTGCCGGGAGCCAAGGTAGTTCTCCAGGGGCAGGCCCCCCACATTTTGCCCATCACCCTGCCCGGCTACAAGAGCGAGGTCATTGTGCGCTTTCTCAGCGACCGGGGCATCTGCGTCTCCTCCGGCTCCGCCTGCCACAAGGGCAAGCCCAGCCACGTGTACGCCGCCCTGAAGCTGCCCAAAAAGGAGCTGGACGGCGTGCTGCGCATCAGCTTCTCCTACGACACCACCCCCCAGGACATTGACGCCCTGCTGGCTGGTCTGAAGGCCGCCCAGGAGCAGTTATTCACCAGCCTGTCCTAATCACTACATCCAAGGAGGTTCTACCCCCATGTTTTCCTACCTGCGCCGCGGCCCCGGCTTCTACCGCCGGGTGGGCGGTCTGGCAGTGCCCATCATTCTGCAAAACCTGATCACCAGCACCCTGGCCATGGCCGACACCTTCATGGTAGGCATGCTGGGTGAGGTGCCTATGGCGGCCGTCACCCTGGCCAACATCCCCCTGTTTGTCATGCAGCTGTTCTTCTTTGGCGTACAGAGCGGCTCGGCGGTGCTCATCAGCCAGTACTGGGGCCGCCAGGACCGGCAGGCCATCAACCGGGTGGTTGGCGTGGCCCTGTGGGCGGTCAACCTGGTGTCGGTCACCTTCGCCCTGGTGCTGCTGCTTATCCCCGTTCCCTTTTTAAGCCTGTTCGGTAACCAGCGGGAGGTCATCCTGCTGGCGGCCGACTACGGACGGATCATCGGATTGTCCTATGTGCTCAACGGCGTCACCCTGGTCTATGTGGCCGCCTGGCGTAGCATGGAGCGCCCCGGCATCGGAATGTACATCCTGGCCGCCTCCATGGGCACCAACACCTTTTTAAACTGGGTACTCATCTTCGGCAAGCTGGGCGCCCCCGCCCTGGGAGTCACCGGCGCTGCCATCGCCACCCTCATCGCCCGGGTGGTGGAGATCGTTATTGTGGTGGTCCATGCCCGACGCTCCCGGGTGTTCCGCCTGGACCTGGGCCTGCTGCTGCGCCCGGGTCTGAGGACCGTCAAGCAGTTTATCCGCTACGGCTCCCCCGTGGTGTGCAACGAGACCATGTGGGGCCTGGGCACCGCCATCTTCCCCACCATCATGGGCCACATGGCGGGCAGCACGGAAATTCTGGCCGCCTACACCATTGCCGGCAACGTAGAGAAGCTGTGCATGGTGGTGGCCTTCGGCATCTCAGGCACCGCCTCCATCATCATCGGTCGGGAGATCGGCGCGGGCCGCTCTGACACCGTCTATCAGGTGGGACTGGCCCTTAACACCCTGGCGGCAGCAGGCGGAACCATCCTGGGAGCCGGTCTGCTGGCCTTTACCCATCTGTCTGCCCCGGCCTGGTTCTTCCCCCTGTTCCATCTCTCCCCTGCGGCCTGCTCCGCCGCCACCATTATGATGACAGTCCAGGCCTGTATCATGCCCATGCGAGACTTTAACAACTGCAACATTGTAGGCGTCCTCCGGGGCGGCGGCGACGTTAAGACAGCCACCATGATCGACCTGTGTCCCCTGTGGCTGTGCGCTATCCCCCTGGCTGCTCTGGCCGGACTGGTGTTCCAGCTGAGTATTTTGTGGGTCTACCTGGCCATGAGCACCGAACAGCTGGCCAAGTGCATCGCCGGAGTGCTGCGCCTGCGCACCGGAAAATGGATTCACGACCTGACCCGACCCCAGACTATGGAATGAAAGGAGCGTTTCCCATGAAGGTAACCGTCTTGGTAGAAAACACCGCCCCGCAGCATAGCGGTCTCACCCCGGAACATGGCCTGTCCCTGTACATCCAGTACCGGGACCACAACATTCTGCTGGACGCGGGCTGTTCCCAGGCCTTTGCCCAAAACGCCAAGGTTCTGGGCGTGGACCTCAAGCAGGTGGACCTGGCCGTCCTCTCCCACGGCCACTATGACCACGCCGACGGACTGCGCTACTTTTTGGAGGAGAACTCCACCTGCAAGGTGTACGCCCGGCCCCAGGCGGGCGGCCCCTACTTCTCCACCTCCACTGGCTCTCCCCGGTTTATCGGCATTCACCGGGATATCTGGGAGGGACACCCGGACCGCTTCGACTGCGAGGAAGGCGTACGCCAACCTGTCCCCGGCATGTGGCTGGTACCCGAGACGGTCCACGGCGGCCCCTTTGCCAGCCGGGAGACCAATCTGCTGCGCAAGCTGGGCCCCGACCAGTTTGTTCCCGACGACTTTGTCCATGAGCACTCCCTGGTGCTGGAGGGGGAGGACGGCCTGGTGGTCTTCAACTCCTGCTCCCACGGCGGCATCGTCAACATTGTCCAGGGTGTGCGGGAAGCTCTGGGCCGGGAGGTAACCACGGTGGTGGGCGGCCTGCATATGTTCAGCCTCACCGCCCCCTCCGGCCTCAACTGTCCGCCCGAGTACCCCGGGCAGGTGGCCCAGGCCCTCAAGGAGCAGGGCGTACGGCGGGTGTACACCGGCCACTGTACCGGTGAGGCCGCCATGGTCCTTCTTCGGGAGGAGCTGGGAGATGCTCTCATCCCCCTTACCTGCGGGCTGACCTTCTCTTTGTAATCTGTTTTGAAACGGCAAACGCGGCGCACCTTAAGG
>CAJLCG010000028.1 GCA_905205085.1 uncultured Oscillospiraceae bacterium | reverse complement strand
TACTAGGAGAGGTTGTTTATGCGTGCAGCTCCTTATGCTGGATCCAAAACGCCTTGTCAGGCTTTATGACCAGTATATCGATGGGGCCGCCCACCGTCTCCACCACATTGGAGTAGTGCATGGTCTTGATGGTGATGTCTACCGCATATTGGGCAAAGTCAATGGCATCCTGAAGGGTAAACAGACCCCAGGGGACTTTGGTGTCGCCCAGAGAGATCTCCCGGCCTGACTTGTCCCGCATGTACGTCTTCTGCATGATCTTGGAGAGAGTCTGGGTCTCGCCGTCCCACTTTGCCCCTTGGGATGTGGTATCCACGGCAGCAATCTGCTTGCGAAGTACATTCAGATGGTACACACGCTGAGTTTTCACATGGTCCTCCACGTGATACCCCGCCACAATAAAATTTGTGTCCGGAACGGTGGGCATAGTCTGGAAGTAGTCGATCAGCATCTTGGGAACCTGGCAAACGTCAGTGGTCTCCGTCATATTTTCCCGGATAAACGCCTCAATATAGCCGGTAATGGGCGTGCCGGCAATGGAGGCATTGCCGCAGGTGGAGATCCCGATCTGATTGGGACACAGGAATGTCTTGTCCGTGGTGTCTGTGGTATGGGTCCCAAACTTCACGGTGGTGAGGTCTCCTTTTTTTACGGTCTGGGTGTAGGTCGTTCTGCTGTCACTGGCAAGTACGATTCCTTCTTTTACGTGTACTGCAATGATGAATGACATAAGTATACCTCCTGTTGTAAGGCCATTATAGCGCAAAAATCGAAAAAAATCGACCCAAAGTTTCTGCCATGGAACCAAGCATACAAGCTTCAGTTCGTGGGGACTAAAATCCCAGGCTTGCCCGGGACCGGAGCAAATGGTATGATATCCATGCCGGCACTGCCGGAACATCAAGTAAGGAGATATGCTGTTTGAAACGAAACAACACCTTGGAGATTGTTCTCTGACCGGGAGGCCGGAGCAGGCTCCGTACGCCTCCCAATATTGGAAAAACCATATTCAGGAGGAGACAATCATGAATCAAAAGCAAATCATCATCCGTACAGAGACCCCCGCAGATTACGCTGCTGTAGAGCATCTGACCCGGGAGGCCTTTTGGAATGTGTACCGTCCCGGCTGCCTGGAGCACTATGTGGTCCATGTGCTTCGCAATGATCCCGCCTTTGTTCCCCAGCTGGACCTGGTTATGGAGCAGGAGGGGGAGCTCATCGGCCATGTGATGTATATGCGTGCTGCCATCACAGCTGACGATGGCCGTGAAATTCCCATGATGACCTTCGGCCCCATCAGCATCCGCCCGGACCTGCAGCGGCAAGGGTTGGGCAAATATCTGCTGGATCATTCCATGGAGAAGGCCAAAGAATTGGGTGCCGGAGTGCTGTGCATCGAAGGGAATCTGGATTTCTACGGCAAATCCGGATTTGTCTTGGCCGGGACCCGTGGAATCCGCTACCACGGCGAGCCGGAGCAGGAACTGGTGCCGTATTTCCTGCTCAAAGAGCTTCGCCCGGGGTTCCTGGACGGCGTCACCGGGGTCTATCACACGCCCCAGGGGTACTATGTGGACGAGGCGACAGCGGAAGCCTTTGATCAAAGCTTTCTGCCCAAGGAAAAATTAAAGCTGCCCGGACAGCTATTTTAACCCCGGGACAAAACAAACGGGTTTCGGAACGCCCCTGGACCGATCCTTTGCAAACCAGCCGTCCAAGCTGGCCACAGTCCAAGGACCGGGTAAGATAGAATACGGTGTATCCGGTTATACAAGGGGAATCAGAATAATGAATGGATATGTTGTAGTCAGTATCGTGCTGTTCATTTTGCTGGCGGCGGTCCTTTTGCAGCTGCAGCGCACCCAAAGTGCCGTCAAACGGCTGGACGAGATGCTCACTAACGCCATGGAGGGAAATCCAGAAAAGTTGATTTCAGACGAGAGTACACCGCTGGAAAAGCATCTGTGGGAGTATTTGGACCGTAATCGCCAGTCCATCCGGACAGCCCAGGCCCAAAAGGATCAGATGGGCGCCCTGGTCTCTGACATGATTCACCAGGTTCAGCCCTCTGTCGCTCAGCTTCAGCAGTATGCCCACACCCTCTCCAAGCAGCCCCTCACCTTCCAGGAGAAGGAGTGCGTCCGAGGCATGGAGGGCCAAGCAAACAAGCTGCAGGCACTGATGGAGTCCATGGACAAGATCATCCGGCTGGAGACCGGGGAAATCACCCTGCGTACGCAGGTGGATGAGCTGGCCCCTATGGTGGCCCGGGCGGCGGCCCAGTACGCCCCCAAGGCCTGGGACAAGGAGGTCTCCCTTACCGTAGGCCAAGGAGGAGGGCAGGCGGTCTTTGACGCCAAGTGGACGGAGGAGGCCCTGTGCAGCCTGCTGGAGAATGCGGTAAAGTATACCTCGCCTGGCGGCTCCGTGCGGGTGGAAATTCAAAATGACGAGTTTTTTTCCGCCATCCAGGTCTCCGACACCGGGCCGGGCATTTTGGAATCGGATCAGGAGAAGATTTTTAACCGCTTCTACCGCGCCTCCGGTGCGTCCCAGCAGGAGGGAGCGGGCATCGGGCTGTACCTGACGGACCAGATCGTACAGCGCCAGGGAGGCCACATGAAGGTGGAGAGCGTGCTGGGGAAGGGAAGCACCTTCTGGATGTATCTGCCCCGGGAAAAGAAGAAAAAACCCGCCAAATATAAAAAGCCAATCTAAATTCCAAGGCAAACCGCCGTCTCTGCTGCACAGAGGCGGCGGCTTTTTTATGCCCGCGGAGCGCTGGAAATCACTTGGACGGTGGAGGGAAGGGGCTGTGATACCATACCCACGACAAGACAACCAGAGAGAGGATGTGGAACGCTATGAGCTTTGGCCGAGCCATTGAACATGTCTTGATCAACTACGCAAACTTCAACGGCCGGGCGCGGCGCAGCGAGTTCTGGTATTTTATGCTCTTTTACTGGCTGGTGGTGCTGTGCTTTGCGCCGTTGACCGTGGTGCCAGGACTGGCGCTGCTGGAGATGGCCTTCATGCTGGGCATGACCATTCCCAGCGTGGCGGTGTGCTGGCGGCGGCTGCACGACACCGGGCGCAGCGGCGCGTGGTGGCTGCTCATTTTGCTGCCGCTGGTGGGCACGGTGATGCTGGTAATTTGGCTGACCCAGGACAGCCAGCCGGGGCCCAACCAGTACGGGCCCAGCCCTAAACAGGTCTCCGCCCGTCCTGGCCCCGGACGGCAGGCGGGCGGCGGGCTTGTAGTGCGCTGTCTTAACGGCCCCATGCAGGGCCAGACCTATCAGGTGGGCAGCCAGGGGCTGCAATTTGGCCGGGACAACACCTGTGCCGTCCGCTTTCCCGACGGAACCCCAGGCGTGAGCCGCCGCCACTGCCGCCTGTACTGGTCCCAGGGCGGACCTGCTCTGGTGGACCTGGGCTCCAGCTACGGGACCTTTTTGACCCACGGAAAGCAGCTGCCCCCCAACTGCCCGGAGCCGGTGGCAGCCGGGACCCGGTTTTACTTAGGCAACACAGGCAATCTGTTTCAAATCACCACGTATTGACACGAGGAGGAAGAGATATTATGGCAGAGATTCGACAGAAGATCATCAGCTGTTCCCAAGGGCACTACTACGACGCCAACCGCTACGATCAATGTCCCTATTGCAGCGCCGGCGGGTTTTCCCCCACCATTGACCCCTTTGCCGCCGGGGAGTCCAAACCCGGCTCCACAGTGGGACCCCTGATTCCGGGGGATGGCCCGCACCATGCAGGGGATGTACAGGTTGGAAGCTTTACCCCTACCATTGACCCCAACCAGCCGGGCGGCCTGTCTGAGCGCATGGGAAAGACCCAGTATGTGGACGCTTCCACCCCTGCCGGAACCCCTGCGCCGGTGGTGGGCTGGCTGGTGGCGGTGGAGGGCCCCTGCCGGGGCACCGATTACCGCATCCACACCGGCTATAACTACATTGGCCGGGAGGCCGGCGACATCTGCATCCGGGGGGACAGCACCATCTCCGCCCAGCGGGACGCCAACGTCACCTACGTTCCCCAGACCCGGGAGTTCTACATCGCCCATGAGCTGGGCAAAAATGTGCTGCTGGTCAACGGCAAGCCGGTAATCGGCGGCAGCACCAAGCTGGAAAACTACGACCGCATCACCATCGGCACCACCCAGCTGGTCTTTGTGGGCCTGTGCGGGGAGCAGTTTGCCTGGGGCAGCGAGGAGCCGGAGCATGATTGAGTGGCTGTGTACCGGGATGACGCTGCCCCGGTGGGGCGCAATCGCCGCCCTGGCCGGTATGGCCCTGCTGGCCCTGGCGTGCTTCCGGCTTGGCGCAAGGAAGCGAAAAGAGAAATCGAATCCTTCCGACCAACCGCCGGAAGGTCAGGTGGGACAGATCACGGTGGGCAAGCTCCACGAGCAGGGGGCCCGGGAGGAGCAGCAGGACTGCTTCGCTCTGTCCGATGAGGCCCTCATCCCCACCCACGGCCTGCTGGCGGCGGTGGCCGACGGCATGGGCGGCCTGTCCCACGGCGGCAAGGTGAGCCAGGCGGCGGTTCAGGCGGTGCTGGACGCCTTCCCGGCCTGCAAGGGAAGCACGCAGGCCGAGCCCCTGCTGCTGGCACTGGCCCAGCGGGCGGTCCAGGCGGTCAATGACCTGTTGGGGCCTGACGGCCTGCGGGAGAGCGGCTCCACCTTGGTGCTGGGTCTGGTGCGGGAGGGGAGCTTCTCCTTCCTCAGCATCGGCGACAGCCGGGTGGCGCTGTACCGGAACGGGGTGCTCACCCAGCTCAACCGGGAGCATGTCTACCAGCGGGAGCTAGCCCTGCGGATGGTCAACGGGGAGCTGCCCCTGGCCCAGGTGTACACGTCCCCCAAGGGGGCGGGACTGACCAGCTTTCTGGGCATGGGCAGCCTTCAACACATCGACCTGCCCGCCGCGCCCATCCGGCTGCTGCCGGGGGACCGGATTATTCTCATGAGCGACGGCGTGTACAACGCCCTGACCGACCAGGAGCTGACCCAGGCGCTGGAGCAGGAGCCGGAGCAGGCCGCCCAGGTCATCCACCAGGCCATTGCAGACAAGAACTACCAAAATCAGGACAACTATACCGCTGTGATCCTGGCCTGCGCACCCGACAAGCCGTAGGCCGATGCAGACGATCGGAGGCGATCCCACTTTGATTTCCTATGCAAGCTACTCTGACACAGGGGGCCGCCCCTGCAACGAAGATACCGTCGAAATCCGGCCGATGGACGGGGAGCGCCTGTGCACCGTTCTGGCTGACGGGCTGGGGGGACACGGGGGCGGAAAAAATGCCTCCCAGGCTGCCGGGACCCTGATTTCCCAGGGCTGGGACGGCGGGGCCAACCCAGAGCACCTGCGCGCCCTGGCCGACCAGGCCCACCAGGCGGTGCTGGCTATGCAGACCCCCGCCTGCCAGATGAAAACCACCGTGGTGGTGCTGGCCCTGGACCGGGACCGGGCCGCCTGGGCCTACGCGGGGGACTCCCGCCTCTACCACTTTGAAAACGGGCATCTCATCTGGCAGACCCGGGACCACAGCGCCTCCCAGATTGCGGTGCTGCTGGGCCAGATCACACCCCGGCAGATCCGCTTCCACGAGGACCGCAGCCGCATCTTCCGGGCTCTGGGACAAAAGGACGGGGGCAATGCGGATGTGGGGGAAATCCCGCTCACCCCGGGCAGACACGCCTTTCTGCTTTGCTCCGACGGGTTCTGGGAGTACGTGGACGAGGAGGAGATGGAGGCGGCCCTGGCCCAGGCCGGGACGCCGGAACAGTGGCTGGAACAGATGCGGCAGCTTCTTGCCCGCAGAGCACCCAGCGACAACGACAACAACAGCGCCGCCGCCATTTGGGTGGAGCGATAAGAGAGAATGGGGGAGTTACAGTGAAACTTTGGAAAAAACGGGTCCTGTCCGGCCTGCTGGCCGGGGTCATGGCCCTTTGGATGATGGGGGCGGCCCTGGCCGCTCCGGAAACCGGCAGTCCCAGCCAGGCCCGCAGCGGCGTGGCCCGGGTGGTGGCCCTATATGAGATGGATGTCTACACCGAGAAGGGCGGCGACTACGTGGCCACGATCCAGGGGGCCCAGCAAGGCAGCGCCTTCGGCGTGGGCACGGTAGGGGAGGAGACCGACGTCTTCGTCACCAACCGCCACGTGGTGACCCTGGAGGAGGAGAAGGGCGACCTCCAGCTGGAAGGTTACACCCTGTACCAGGAGTCCACCATCACCGGCTACTACATCCTGCTGGACAACTTTGCCTACAACACCGAGACCTTTACCTTGGACACCAGCCGGTCCATCCCCTGTACGGTAGTCTATCTGGGAGAGAAAGACGACGAGGACGTGGCCGTGCTGCGGGCGGCGGAGACCGTACCCGGCCGGACCGCCCTGGCTCTCCAGGCCGATGAGAGCACCCTGGAGGTGGGAGACGGGGTGACCGCCCTGGGCTTCCCCGCCATCTCGGACAGCGCCACCTCCGAGGGGTATCTGCTGGCCACCGTAGACGATATGACTCTGACCAACGGGGTGGTCTCCCGGTTTTTTGACAGCGTATCCGCCACCACCAGCGACGGTCTGCTCTCCGGCCGTCTCATCCAGTCCACCGCCGCTATCAACGGTGGCAACTCCGGCGGCCCCCTGGTGGATGAGACCGGCGCCGTGGTGGGCATCAACACCTACACCGTCTCCAGCCAGGACTCCTCCGTCACCAGCGCCTACTACGCCCTGCGCATCCAATACGCCAAGGCCGCCCTGGACAAGCTGGGCATCGCCTACGACGTAAGCGGACAGACAAACGGCGGCCTGCCCATGGGGGTAATCCTCGCCGTGGCGGCGGTCGTGGTACTGGCAGTCGTGGTGATCATCGTGGTGCTGCGGAAGAAGAAAGCCGCCCCCGAACCGCTGCCCCAGCCTCAGCCCGCACCTCCCCCTGGCCCGGACCCCAGCGACTCCGGCTACCGCATCCAGGGGGTCTCCGGCGCGCTGGAGGGCCGCCGCTACCGCATCCCAGCCAGCGGCAGCATCCTTCTGGGCCGGGACGAGAGCCAGTGCGGCGTGGCCTTCCCAACGGACACGCCGGGAGTGAGCGGACGGCACTGTGCGGTCTGGTTTGAGAACGGGACGGTCTATCTCAAGGACCTGGGCTCCAGCCACGGCACCTTCCTCAGCCCGGGCAGCCGTCTGGCCGCCCAGCAGGCCGTGCGGCTGATGCCGGGAAACGTATTTTTCCTGGGCAGCCAGGAACAGAGCTTTGTGCTGACAGAGAGGAGGTAAACGCAGGATGGCAGAGGAATTTTGCCCTCACTGCATGCAGACCATCGTCCCGGGAGACTCCTTTTGCTCCCGGTGCGGTCGGGAGGTGAACCAACAGGCCGCCCCCCACCATCTGCCCATCGGCACGGTGCTGCGCAGCAAGAAGGGCCGCGCCTTCCTCTTTGGCGAGGTCAAGGGGGACGGGGGATTCGGCCTGACCTACATTGCCAAGGAGCTGAACACCGGAACGGTGGTGGCCATCAAGGAGTACTTTCCTGTGCGCTGCCAGCCTCAGCGCAGCCGGGACCTGACCGTCCTGCCCGCCACCCAGTGCCAGGACATCTACCGCCAGGGGATGCACAGCTTCCTCAGTGAGGCCAGCATGCTGCGGGCGGTGGGGGACGTCCCCTCCATCGTCCATGTGATGGACTACTTCGAGGCCAACGGCACCGCCTACATGGTGATGGAGTATCTAGATGGGGTTACCCTGCGGGATCTGATGCAGAGCCAGAGCCGCTTGGAGCCGGAGAGCCTGCTGCGCAAGGCCCTGCCCCTGATGCGGGATCTGGAGCGGCTGCACAGCGGGGGAGTGCTCCACCGGGACATCGCCCCGGATAACATCATGCTCATGCCCGACGGCTCTTTGACCCTGCTGGACTTCGGCTGTGCCCGCTCCATGGAGGACGGAAAGTCCATGACTGTGGTGCTCAAGCCCGGCTTTGCCCCCATCGAGCAGTACCAGACCCGGGGGCAGGGGCCCTACACCGACCTCTACGCCCTGTGCGCCACGCTGTACTACTGTCTCACCGGGAAGGTACCCCCGGCGGCCCCCGAGCGGCTCAGCGCTGTCTTTGATGGCCAGAGCGACCCGCTCCCGTCGCCCACTTCCCTGGGCGCG
Source organism: uncultured Oscillospiraceae bacterium (assembly GCA_905205085.1). Classification (GTDB taxonomy): domain Bacteria; phylum Bacillota; class Clostridia; order Oscillospirales; family Oscillospiraceae; genus Lawsonibacter. Next base: position 15,135 of record CAJLCG010000028.1, on the reverse strand, counting down.
GCCCTCACCCCGGAACAGGAGCAGCTTCTGCTGTGGGGCATGGCCATCCAGCCCACCGACCGGCCCCAGAGCGTCCAGCTTTTGGCCCAGCGGCTGGAGCAGACCCTTGTGTCCCGCCAGACGGTCTCCCCCGTGGGGTACACCGGACAGGAGGAGATCACCCCAACCATCCGGGAGTCGGAAGTCCCCGGGCAAAAGGGCCGCCTCTCCCTGTGGCAGCGGTACGGCCTGGGCCTGCTGCTGGGGGCAGCAGCAGTAATCGTGGTTCTTCTGATCTTGCTCCTGCTGCAATAGGAGAGATGGGGGAATTGCTTGTGAAAAAATGGAAGACTTGGTATAGTAGAAACCATAGGAAGTCACACGGAGGAGGTGAGAGGATTGAATAAGCTATTCTGCCCATACTGTATGTCCCCAGTCAAGCCGGGGGAGAGCTGCCCCAACTGCGGGCTGACCGCAGGCAGCTATGTGCCCTCGCCCCACCACCTGCCCCCGGGCACGGTGCTGCTGGACCGCTATCTAGTGGGCCGGGTACTGGGAGAGGGGGGCTTCGGCATCACCTACATCGGCTGTGACCTGCGCCTGGAGCTGAAAATCGCCATCAAGGAGTACTACCCTGTGGACCGGGCCACCCGCAACGCCTCCGTGTCCCTGGGGGTGACCAACTTTATGGGCCCCGCCGCCCAGAGCTTTGAGCGGGGCAAGCAGAAATTCCTAGGCGAGGCCCGGGCCATGGCCCGCATGGACAAGCAGCAGACCATCGTAGGAGTACGGGACTATTTCGAGGCCAACAACACCGCCTATATCGTCATGGAGTACATCCAGGGTACCAACTTCAACGACCTGGTAAAGCAGCGGGGCGGCCGCATCGCCCCTGAGGAGCTCTTTCCCCTGCTGGAGCCCCTGTTCGGGGCGCTGAGCGTGATGCACGAAAACGGGCTTATCCACCGGGATATCTCCCCAGACAACCTGATGCTGGAACACGGCAAGGTCCGTCTGCTGGACTTCGGCTGTGCCCGGGAGACCACCCGGGGCACCGAAACCCTCACCATTGCCCTCAAGCAGGGCTACGCCCCGGTGGAGCAGTACCAGTCCAAAGGCCAGGGGCCCTGGACCGACATCTACGCCCTGTGCGCCACCATCTACTTCTGTCTCACCGGAAAGGCGCCGCCCCAGGCCCTGGACCGGATCACCTCCGACGGCCTGCTGCTGCCCAGCAAGCTGGGGGTGGTCCTGCTGCCCGGCCAGGAGGAGGCCCTGCTCAAGGGGCTGAACCTGAGCCCCAACCGGCGCTACCGCTCCATGGCGGAGCTCCACGCCGCCCTGTATCAGCCCGGCATCCAGGCCGCGGTCAGTCGCCCCGACCGGCCCCAGCCCCTGGAGCCCACCATTCCGGTCACCCCGGAAAAGGAGCCCGCCCCAGAGCCGGAACCGCTGCCTCCCGACCCTTCGCCCGAAGAGGAGGCGAAGGAAGAAGCACCCGCCCCGGCACAGGATCGCCCCGCTCCCATCTGGAAGCGGCTTCCGGTCTGGTCCATCACCGCCGCGGGGGCCGCGCTGCTGGTGCTGGTCATCCTGGCTGTGGCCGCCTTGTCCGGCGGGGGAGAGCCTGCCTATCCGGAACGGGACTCGTCTGCTGTGGAGCTTCAGTACTCCGCCCGGACGGCCCAGGAGATCGAAGCCCTGTTTGACAATGCAGTCTCCTTTACCGGCAGCACAGAAGAAGAGCTGCGGACCATGCTGGCCGACGAGAGTGTCCCGGCGGTAGTGGTGGAAAGCGGCAGCCTGACCATTCAGAGCAGCGAGCTTACCCTCACCAAGCCGCTGAAGGTGGCCCAGGGGGCCAATGTGACGGTACAGCAGTCTGTCACCGTAGAGGGGGACGGGGCGCTGCTCATTGACGGCACGGTCAATAACCAGGGACTGCTGCGCACCACCGACGGCGGGGCTATCTCGGTGAGCACCTCCGGCGTGCTAGAGGGCAGGACCCTGGTGTGGCTGGAGCATGAGAGCAACCTGCTGGTGGCTGAGGGGGGCACCGCCGTAATGGGCGGTCAAACCTATGGCCAGGCAGGCAGCGAGAGCCGCTTCCTGGTGCTGTGGGAGGATGGCCTGTTTCAAAATGCAGTCCACGTGAAAAACTGGGCCCAGTACCAAACTGCCCTGGAGGACAGGAACACCCAGGCCATCGTGATTGACCAAGACATGACCATCCCCATCGGGGCAGAGACAGGCGGCTATGTCCCCATTCTGATCTCCGAAGGGGTAACGGTCACCACTCAGAGCCAGGTGCAGGACGGGTTTGACCAGTGGGACTGGGCCATGGACGCCACCATTCTCATTAACCGGGGCATCGTCAAGGCAAACCTGAACTTTGGCGACTGGGACGGGGACCAGGTGGAGGATGTATGCGCCTTCATTAACTACGGCTCCATCCAGGGCAATCTGTTCCAGGACTGCATCGGCGCGCTGGTCAACCAGGGTGAGATGACGATCCGCTCCGCCCAGATCATCCAAAGCAACCTCTATAATCTGGGGAATCTGTCCCTTCAAGGTGTGGGGGAGGAAAACTTCCTGAACCTATTTTGTGACACCGCCTGCAACTTTGGTTCCATTACCCTTTACGGAGATGCGCAGGGCTACCTCACCCTCACCAACGGGCTGCACTTTTATAATTACGGCATGATCACCGTAGAGGACGGAGCTGAGCTGAACAACGAAGCGCTCCTGGAGAACTACGGCACCGTTGCTGTGCAAGCCGGCGGAGACTTGAACAACCTGGGCCTGATCAGAAGCATGGGGGCCATGGAACTGGACCCCAACAGCCGGCTAGGTCACGACGGTATCATCCATTGGTTTAGCGATCCGCTGAGCTTCCCCAACCGCACTGACAACACCGGCGGCAAACTGATTGCGTTGGATTATAACAGCGGCGTGCGGCAGGCCACCACCCAGGAGGAGCTGCGCTCCGCCCTGTCCGACGGAAGCTGCACCCTGGTCATCGTCCCCGGCGACCTCACCGTGTCCGGCGACTTGACGGTCACCAAGGGACTCCAGGTCGCGGATGGCACCCTGACCATGGACGGCGGCAGCCTGAGCCTGTCCGGCGCAGATGCCTCCTTCTGGGGCCGCACCGACCTGGGCGGCGGCACACTGACTCTCTCCGACGGTGCGGCCATGATCGCCCAATCCCTGACAGGGTGCGGCGGTATTACGGTCCGCAGCCAGTCCTATCTGATGGTCCAGGAGCCGCTGGAGCTGAAATCCGGTGCGGCGGTGAACCTGAGCGACAGCCACCTGACCGCACTGGAAGGGTATACCATGGACCATGGAAACCTGTCCATTCACGGCGTACTGCGCACCAGTCACCACCTGGAGCTGACCGGCTGTACAGTGGAGGTGGCAGCGGGAGAGCTGCATTGCAATAATGCGATGGTAAGCCTGGACCAGAATACCACCGTGGACGTGGCTCAGGATGGATATCTGACCCTGAGCGGCAACGAGGGCGGCTATTGTACCCAGCTGAACGGTACCCTGACCAACCGGGGCACCATGGAGTCGTACACACTGATCCGGCTGGGCGGCACGCTCACCAACTACGGCACCTTCCACTTCCAGCAAGACATCGCGGCTTCCGGCACCCTGGACAACCAGGGGACCATGCTCTCCTATGATGGGGCAGAGGTAAGCACGGAAAGCGGCGGCACCTTTACCGGCAATCAGCCGAAAAACGGATAAAATCCAAGCAAAAGACCCCGCGCCTTGTTAGGCGCGGGGTCTTTTTAGTCTGCTGCAGCGTGATCTCCGAACAGGCTGGCAATGACCTGTTCCATGCGGTCGCTCATAAATTCGCTCTCGCTGCCGGAGATGGCGTACAGAATCAGCCAGTCAAACGGATTGCGTGGGTCCAGGGGGGCCATACCACAGTCGGAGAGCATAGCGTTGAGGGTCCACCAGTGGTCCTCCACCCGCTCCTCCAGAGAGATGTAGTTCTCGTCCAGCTCCCGGTACTGTCCATCGGAGCAGCCGCTGTCCTCCGTGACCACGTAGAGCAGCAAAAGCAGCTTCCGGGGTACATCCTCCACATGGCCCCGGATGTTTTTGATGGCTGTGGCGTTGGGCCAGTTTTGCTTGATGAGCTTCTGCATCAGGGAGTAGTGGGAGCGCTTGCGCTGGGAGGGCATACGCATGGACAGGTAGGTGCTCATGATGGACTCAATGGAGTAGTCGCTCTCCTGGCCCGAGTCCCAGGCGGGGGCGGGGTGGATGAGCTGGTTGAGATACTGCTCAAAGTAGTAGTAGCTGCGCAGATGGAGGGAGCCAAAGCGGCCCAGGTTCTTGATATAGCACAGATACAGGTCCCAGGTATTCTGGACCAGTTGGAACTCGTTTTGCATCTCGTGGGTGAGGTGGGAATTCCATCCCGGCGCCAGGCGCTCTACATTCGTCGCCGGTGGGAGAGTGTCAAAGAACTCCTTGGCCTCCAGATACCCGTAGCCGTGGCGCAAAAACCAGGTGAAAATTACCTCCCAGCCGCTGCGGTACTGGATGCCGTAGTCGGTGAACAGCCCCAGCAGGTAGTCCAGCTGCTGCTCGCTGAGGGACAGGGCAAAGGCGATGCGGAAGTAGTCCCGGCGGTTTACCGGCAGGTTGCGGCCCGACAGCCAGTTGCGCAGCTTTTTGCCCAGGGACTGGGCGTTTGCCCCCGACTCGGTGAGCAGAAAGTAGTCGGCCAGCCGGGAGAGGATGTCCGGGGCTGGATACATACCCCGGAGCACCTCGGGGAAGCTGCGCAGGGGGATTTTCTCCTCCTGCAAATAGGCGGCGGCCATGGCGGGGGTCATATGTCCATACAGGATGTTATCATATTCCAGTGCGGATAGTTGTGTCAGATTTGCCGGCACAGCGGGCCCTCCTTATGTGCAGGATCGGCCTTGGGCCGATATGCACCGAATGGAATTATTATACGCCTTTTTTCAATCTTTTTCAACGAAAACGCGGTTTTTTCAGGGGCTCAAAGCCTGCGGCAGATCCTTTGGTGAAGGCTGCCTGCAAACACCTGTGTGCCGCTATGTTCCAGCGCCCGGGCAAACCGCCGGGCCAGGGTCCAGGCCGCCTCAGACTCCACCTGGTTTAAAAACACCTGGCGGGAGAGCCCCTCCCGGGCGATGGCCAGGGCGGCCAGCTCCGGGGTGACCGGGTCCTGGGGCTGGGCGCCGGTGAGGGCGCAGAAGCGCTCCGGGCGGTGGACCGCCTGGGCTATGCTCGCCCCGAAGCCGGAGGCCCCCACGACCAGGATGGTGTGGCCACTCTCCCGTGGTGTGACGGGCTCATGGGGAGCGTGGGCCTTGAGTGGGAAACGTCTGGAGCCGTCCGCCTCCACCAGCACCCAGGGGGCCAGCTCACGCAGCTGGGAAAAGGGCAGGGCAGGGGCGGTGAGCTTGCCGTTTTCATCCGGCCGCCCCAGGCACACCACCCGGGAGCGTTCCAGCGCATCTCGCACCTGGCCGGCATCATCTCCCTCAATCCGGGGATACTCCGGAAAGGGGAACATGTGGGTGGTGGTGCACAGAATCACCGTGCCGGGCAGCTCCCGGGCCAGGGTGGACAGCAGGGTGGTCTTGCCGCCGCTGCCAATCACCGATACCACCCCGGGCTTTCGCCCCAACATCTGAGAAAACAAAGCGCGCTCCCTTCTCCCGCAAGGCCTTTGCGTTGACGCGGGCCCGGAGATTATATATAATAAATTATCATTTCAACTGGAAGATTCCATGGCTTTATTATAATCTGTGAAGTTGGAAAGTACAAGGCAGGAGGAAAACCATATGACCATTGACGCAAGAGGAAAGGCCTGTCCCCAGCCCGTGGTGCTCTCGCTCCACGCCCTGGCCGAACTGAAGGAGGGGCAGACCCTGGAGGTATGGGTGGACAACGAGGCGGCGGTGGAGAATCTCAAGCGCATGGCCGCCCAGAAGGGCCGCCCCACCACTGTGTATCCCGAGTCCGGCTATTGGCGGGTGCAGATCGGCGACGGGGCCCAGAGTGACGCCCAAAATATCCCACAGCCCGGCTGCGGCTGCACCGTGATGGGAGCCGACGCGGTGGTGGCCATCGGCAGCGACACCATGGGCCGGGGGAGCGAGGAGCTGGGCCACGCCCTGCTCAAGAGCTTCCTCTACGCCCTGGCCCAGCTGGAGACTCCGCCCCGCACCCTGCTCTTCTTCAACGGGGGCGCCAAGTGGACGGTGGAGGGCAGCCCCTCCCTGGAAGACCTGCGGGAGCTGGAGAGCCGGGGGACCGAGATCCTCACCTGCGGCACCTGCCTGGACTACTACGGCCTGAAGGAGAAGCTGGCGGTGGGCAGCATCACCAACATGTACCGCATCGCCGAGATTCTTACCCAGGCCGACCACCTGGTAAATCTGTGATCTACCTCAACAACGCCGCCACCACCCTGCAAAAGCCCCCCTGCGTGGCCCGGGCAGTGGTGGAGGCCATGAATGGCCAGGGCAGCTGCGCCCGGGGAAGCCACGCCAGCGAGCTGACTGCCGCCCGCACCGTTTTCCACACCCGGGAAGCCCTGGCAAGGCTTTTTGCTTTCCCCCATCCGGAGCGTGTGGTGTTCACCGCCAACGCTACCCAGGCCCTGAACACCGCCCTTTGTGGGCTGCTGAAACCGGGGGACCACGTGATCGCCACCGACTGGGACCACAACTCGGTGCTGCGGCCCCTCCACGCCCTTGCACAGACAATGGGTGTAAAGGTAGATTACCTGTCCGCAGACCGGCAGGGGCGGCTGGCGTATGACCAACTGGAGGGACTCCTGCGTCCCAACACCCGTCTGCTGGTGGGCACCCACGCCTCCAACCTGACAGGCAACCTGCTGGACGTGGAGCGGATGTCCGTCTTTGCTAAGAAACACGGCCTTGTGTTTTTGCTGGACGCCGCCCAGACGGCGGGGAGCACCCCCATCGCTATGGAAGAGATGGGGGTCCATCTGCTGGCCTTCACCGGCCATAAAGGGCTGATGGGCCCCCAGGGTACCGGAGGGCTGTGTGTGGCTCCCGGGGTGGAGCTGCGGCCCCTCCTGTCCGGGGGCACCGGGGTGCGCTCCTTTGAGGAGGACCAGCCCCAGGAGTACCCCGAGCACCTGGAGGCGGGCACCCTCAATGGACATGGTCTGGCCGGGCTGGGGGCGGCGGTGGACTTTATCTTGGAGACCGGAGTGGACACCATCCACGCCCACGAGCGCGCCCTGACGGAGCGGTTTGTCCAAGGGCTGCGGGACATTCCCGGCGTGACGGTGTATGGTGACCTCTCCGGCGACCGGGCCCCGGTGGTGGCCCTGAACCTGGAGGGCTGGGACCCTGCGGCGGCGGCCGACGAGCTCTCCCAGGGATACGACATCGCCGTACGCCCCGGCATCCACTGCGCCCCCCGGATGCACCGGGCTCTTGGTACCCAGGATACCGGCTGCCTGCGCTTCTCCTTCGGCTGGTACACCACCCAGGAGGACATCGACGCGGCCCTAGCCGCTTTGAAGGAGATGGCCCAATGAGAGTCAAAAAACCTACCTTAGTCATCACCTTTCCCACCACCACTGCCGCCCTGGGGTGGGAGCGGCAGTGTGAGGCAAAGGGGGTCCCGGGGCGGCTCATCCCCGTCCCAGTGACCATTACCGCCGACTGCGGGCTAGCCTGGGCTATGCCGCCCGATGCGCGGGGGCGGCTGACGGAGCTGGAGGGCCTGCCTTACTCGGCCCTGATCGAAATGGATCTGTAACCCACAAAGGAGAGAAACACATGCTGGTTATTATTCGCGGCGCAGGGGACATTGCCTCAGGCATTGCCCTGCGCCTTTATCGGGCCGGAATCCGTCTGGTGCTCACCGACCTGCCAAACCCCACGGCGGTGCGGCGCACCGTCTGCTTCTCCGAGGCCATCCGCCTGGGGGAGGTGCAGGTAGAGGACGTCACTGGACGCCTGGCTCACAGTCCCCAGGAAGCCCTGGAGCTGACAAAACAGGGCATCGTCCCTGTACTGGCCGACCCGGAGGGGGCGTGTATTGCGGTCCTGAAACCGGACGGAGTGGTGGACGCCATCCTGGCCAAGAAGAACCTGGGCACCCACATGGGCATGGCCCCTGCGGTCATCGCCGTGGGGCCGGGTTTTACCGCCGGGGTGGACTGCCACGCGGCGGTGGAGACCATGCGGGGCCACACCCTGGGCCGGGTGCTGTACACCGGCTCTCCCATCCCCAACACCGGCGTGCCGGGCAACATCGGAGGCTACACCGTGGAACGGGTACTTCGCGCCCCCGCCGGCGGCGTGTTCAAGCCCTGTCTGGAAATCGGCGCTATGGTGAAAGCCGGGGAGGTGGCCGCCATGGTAGGGGAGACTCCCATGCTGTGCACCATTGACGGGTGTCTGCGGGGACTCCTCCAGGACGGCATAGAAGTATTTGAGGGCATGAAGTGCGGGGACATTGATCCCCGGTGTAAGCCGGAGCACTGCCTGTGTGCCTCCGACAAGGCCCTGGCGGTAGGGGGCGGTGTGCTGGAGGCCCTGCTCCATTTGACAAAGGCACTGGAGGACTGAGAATGGACGAGATCAAACTGACCAAGCTGGCCGAATGCGCCGGGTGCGGGGCCAAAGTAGGGGCAGGGGAGCTGAGCAAGCTGCTGGAGGGCCTGAAGGTCCGCCAGGACCCCAATCTGCTGGTAGGCTACGACCGCAGCGACGACGCCTCAGTCTACAGGCTCTCTGACGAGCTGGCCCTGGTGCAGACGGTGGACTTCTTTCCCCCCATCGCCGATGATCCCTACACCTTCGGGGCCATCGCCGCGGCCAACGCCCTGTCCGACGTGTACGCCATGGGCGGGGAGCCCAAGCTGGCGCTCAACGTGATGGCGGTGCCCGAGGACATGCCCAAGGAGGCGGTCCACGCCATTTTGCGGGGCGGCTACGAGAAGGCCTACGAGGCGGGAGCAATCATCACCGGCGGCCACAGCATCTACGACAAGGAGCCCAAGTACGGCATGGCGGTTACCGGCTTTGTCCATCCCGACAAGCTGCTCACCAACTCGGGGGCCCAGAGCGGGGACGTGCTCATCTACACCAAGCCCGTGGGCATTGGGGTGCTCACCGCCGGGATCAAGGGCGGGCTGTGCGACGAGGAGACCCAGACCTTTGCCGAGGGGCTAATGATGACCCTCAATAAATATGCCCGGGACATCATGGTAAAATACCGTATCCACGCCTGCACCGACGTCACCGGTTTTGGCATGCTGGGCCACCTGCTGGAGATGGCCCAGGGGAGCGGAGCGGAGATCCATTTGGACCTGTCCGGCATCACCTTCATCCCCCAGGCCCTGGAGTTGGCCCGGCTGGGCGTGCTGCCCGCCGGGGTGTACCGCAACCGGCACTTTGCGGAAGAGTGGGTGGAGCCGGGAGAGACCAAGCTGGCCGTCCAGGACCTGCTGTACGATCCCCAGACCTCCGGCGGCCTGATGATGGCGGTCCACCCGGAGGACGCGCCCGCCCTGTTGGAGGAGCTGCGGCAAGAGAACCGAGTGTTCGCCCCTCAGCTGGTGGGCCGGGTGGCCCCCTACACAGGCGGCAAGCGTATATACTTGCACTAGGAGGAAATCATGACGGATTTTGCCTTATTTTCTACCCTTATCGACTGTATCCGCCAGGGCGGCTCGCCGGTGCTGTGCACCATCGTAGACAGCGCAGGCTCCGCTCCCCGAGGGACCGGAGCCCGCATGGCCCTGCTGCCCGACGGCACCTGGCTGGGCACCGTGGGTGGCGGCGCAGTGGAGAACTTGGTCCAGCAGCGGGCTTCTGCGGTCATGGACGGCACGGCCCAGGGTGGCCTAGAGCACTACTCCCTGGGAGGGGAGGCCAGCTCCACCGGCATGGTGTGCGGCGGGGCAGTGACGGTGTGTATCCAGACTCTAGGGGCGGAGCAGCTACCCGCCCTGGAGCAGCTGGCCCAGTATCTGCAAAGTGGAACTCCTTGCGCGCTGTTGCTGGACAATATAGAGAGCGCTCCCGGCTTTTTTGTCTATGGGGAGGAGTCCCTGCCGGACACTCTGGCCAAGCGGCCCCAGACCGCGCCCCTTCTGGAAGATGGGATGTATACAGAGCCCATGGGCCGGGACGGGGTACTGTACCTCTTTGGAGGCGGTCATGTAGGCCAGGCGCTGGCCCCTATGCTCACCCAGGTGGGCTTTCGGGTAGTGGTCTTTGACAGCCGGGAGAACATCGCCCAACCCCAGAACTTCCCCGGGGCGGAACGGGTGGTGCTGGGCTCCTTTGAACAAATCGGAGAACAGGTACAGCTCACCCGCCGGGACTACGCAGTGGTCATGTCGCCGGGCCATCAGCACGACCTGGAGGTGCTGTGCCAGGTGCTGAAGCAGCAGCCCTATTATATTGGCTGTATGGGCAGCCGGAAGAAGAAAGCCTTTCTGTGGGGGGAACTGGAGCGACGGGGATTCTCCCGTGAGAAGATTGAGGCTATCCATCTGCCCATCGGCCTGGATATCGGCGGGGAGACCCCAGCGGAGATCGCGGTCAGCGTTACCGCCCAGCTCATCCAGGTGCGCGCCGGACGATTGGGCCCACGCAGAGGCGGAGGATGCCCAGCATAAAGACAGCTCGGCAGAAGAGTAAAAATATGTAAAATATGTGTTAATATTAGGTAAAATCGCGGCAAAAGTTGTCGCGATTTTTAATTTTCATGCGAATTCGACAAAGAGGTACGTTGAATAGTATGGAACAGCGTGCTAGAATAAGAATGATTGCTGGGATTATTTTCTGAGTACCGCGATCCAACAAATCATCCGAGAGGAGGCGGATCCTTACAGCACCCCATGCAACGGGAATAAACGGCGAGGAAAAGATTCCAAATCATGCAAAGGAGGAATACAGATGAGAAAGGTACGAGCGCGATTAGGTAGCATCTTACTTTCTCTGGCAATGCTGCTGAGTTTGCTTCCTGTGACAGCGTTTGCAGAAGAAGTAGATGCCTATACCGCTCTGAAAGCAGCGGTCGAGGCGGCCCCAACCAATGGAACCCAGACCACGGTTACGCTGACCGGTGATATTACTGGCCTGACTACCGATCAGATCTTTGAGATTAAGGCAGGTCAGAATATTGTGCTGAATATGGATGGGCACAGTATTACGGTGGCCTCCAATTTTGAGGGACGGCCTATTTTGAACCACGGCACCCTGACCGTTACCGGTAATGGCACCATCGACAGTTCGGCATCCAATACTGGTGGATATGGTGCTATCGATAACTATGGCACCTTGACGATCCAGAATGGCACCTATACCGGTTCTGTCAATGCCAGCGGTGCCTCCATTAAGAACCGTTCCAACGGCGTGTTGACCATTGAGGACGGCACCTTTAACGGCGCTGCGACCGCCATTTACAATGAGGGTATCACCAAAATCTATGATGGTCTGTTTGACTGCCGCTCCTGTTCTGCCTGCAACAGAAACAGCTGGGGCTATACGATTCAGAGCCATAAGAATTCTAACGGTTCATCTCCAGAATTATATTTTTATGATGGTACTGTAATTGGTGTGCAAGGTGCATTTTCCACTTCGGCCGGATATTCTGAAATCCACGGAGGCACTTTTAAAACTGTGTCTTGTGAAAAGCATGCAAATGGCAGTAGCGCATGGTACGCCCTATATATTGCTGGTGAAGACGAAGATGTAAAATGCGTTGTGTATGACGGCTACTTTGAATCTGTTTCTAAAACCACAGCACTTATTGGTAATGACAACACTGGGGGAGACGGAGGAATTAACGCTGATGCCACTACTGAAATTAAAGGCGGTACATTTGTTGCTCCTGCCAATCAGAACGCAGTGACTGGCGCAGAAAATACAGGAAATCCGATCATTACCGGTGGCACCTTCTCCAGCAATGTGAGCAAATATGTGGCCGACGGCTGTGTACTGGTCCCCCAGGGTGACCAGTGGGTCGTAGGCTCTCTGGATGATCTGGCTGTGGCACAGGTAGATGGTCAGAAATACGCTTCCCTGGCCGGAGCCATTGATGCCGTACAGGATGGCGGGACAGTGAGATTAATTCGTGATTCTGTTCTTTTGAACGCTATTCAGATCACTGACCAGACGTTTACACTGGATATGAATGGCAAGTCAATATCGTTGGGAGCAACTGCAACAGAGGGTGGAACCATCATCTTCTCTGGAAATTCCAATGTAACCATTACTGGAAATGGTACAGTTGATTTTAATGACAGCTACCTTACAGGAAAAAGCAATGGCCGTATGTTCGAAGTTGACGGAACTGCAACGCTGACAATTGAAAATGGTACATATGAAGGCGGAATGGTTTGCATTTTAGCAGATCAAAATGCAACCGTCTATATTATGGGCGGAAGCTATTCGACTATCGCTGAATATGATGGAAGATATTGGGTCTTAAATAAGCAAGATAAAACAGAAACTACTTTCCTTGTTTATGGTGGTACCTTCAAGAATTACGACCCCGCCAACAGCGATACGGAAGATCCGACCGATAATTTCTGCGCTCCTGGCTATGTCAGCGTAAAAGACGGGGACACTTATACCGTTATGCCCCTGGAGAAGGTTGCCGTGGCGCAGATCGGAGACACATACTACCTGACTCTGGCCGAGGCAGTGGAAGCAGCGAAGGATAATGACACCATTGAGCTTTTGAAGACAACTGAGGGCGGCGGTGTGCAGGTAAAGGGTGACGGCCGACACATTACCATCGATCTGAACGGATTTACTTACACCGTTATTAACCCCACTGTTGGGTCCACCGGAACAGAAACAAACGGCTTCCAATTGCTGAAAGGCACGGATGTGACCTTTAAGAATGGTACAATTAAGCCCGGTACATCTGCAGCCCAAATTCTAATTCAGAACTACTGCAATCTGACTCTGGACAATGTGATCATTGATTGCAGCGGCAGCAACTGCCAGTACGTGTCCAGCAATAATTGCGGTAACGTTGTAATCAAAGACAGCAAAATTATTGCAGCCGAGGGCCAACGAGCCTTTGACCTTTACTATTGGCCCTCCAATGGCTACACAGAGGGAGTCTCTGTCACGGTTGAGGGAGACAGTGAGATCTCCGGAATCATCGAATACGGCAGTGATGGCTCTGAGGCTGGGAAAGCTGATCTTTTTGAAAAAGCAATCCTTACCATAAAGAGCGGAAAATTTGCGGGAGGATTCTCTACTTATAATCTGGGCGCAGACGGAAAAGCTAACATCTCCATCACCGGTGGTGTCTTCTCTTCCGATCCCTCCGCCTACCTGGCCTCCGGCTATGCCGCTGTGGACAATAGCGGTGATACCGTCTACCAGTACAAAGTAGTCCCGGCCGGCCAGAATCCTGCCCAGGTAGTCACCGGCGATGCGGACATCTCTGTATCGGACTCCATCACCAACGCAGATGAAAAAGCACTCGCGGAAGAGGTGGCCGACGCCCTGAACAGCGATAAGGAACCCGACATCGGCGAGGCTCTTAAGGCCGCCGCCGGTACCGTGGCTAATCAGAATACAGTCACGAAAGAGCAGGGCAAAGACGCACTGACCAATGCTGGTGTGTCTGTCACCGATACAAGCAATGTCACCATCGTGGTCCAGCCCTATCTGGAGGTCTCTGTGGCAAACGTATCCATCCAGGGCAGCACCAAAGCCGTTACTCTGGACATCACCCCCATGTATATTACTGTGGCAACCACGAATAAGGACAACATTGATCTGGAGGGCAGCAATAAGAATGCCGTTCAGATTGGTACTGCCCACGAGCTTACCATCACCAAGCCTGTGACCGTCACGATTCCTCTGACGACTGGTTTTGTCAATGACGGCGCTCTCTATGTCAAACACGTAAAGGATAATGGCAGTACCTACTACTATAAGGGCAGCGTGAAAGATAATGTCCTTACCTTTACCAATCCCAACGGGTTCAGCCTGTTCACCTACTCTACTTCCAGCGATGAGGTAGTTGCTGCCATCGGTGATCATGGCTACGCCACCTTGGCGGACGCAATTGCAGCCGTGGAAAAGGGCGGCACCATTGAACTGCTGGCTGATAATCTGAGCGCCACTGTTTCCCGGGAGATCAGCTTCACTGTGACCGGTAACGGAGCCGATACTGTACGGCTTTCTGCCGGTTCCGGCTACAAGATGCAGCAAGTTGGAAATACCTACACCTTCACCTATATTGGTACGGAAGGCGGCGGTTCCAGCACCAGCGGCTATCTAGTCAGCGTGGACAGCGGCAAGAACGGCAAAGTCACCGTCTCTCCCCAGCGTGCGGAGAAGGGTGAGACCGTCACCATCACCGTCAAGCCCGATGAGGGCTATGAACTGGACGAGCTCACTGTCACCGACAAGAACGGCGACAGCGTGAAGGTGACCTACAAGGACGACAACAAGTACACCTTCAAGATGCCCGGCAGCTCCGTTACCGTGGAGGCCACCTTCCAGGCTGTGAAGGAGGAGAGCCCCGTGGACGCCTTCCTGGACATCAACACCGGCGCCTGGTACTACGACGCGGTGAAGTACGCCGTGGAGAACGGTCTCATGTCCGGCACTGGCACCTACACCTTCGAGCCCAACACCACCCTCAGCCGCGGCATGATCGCCCAGATGCTGTATGCTCTGGAGGGCAAGCCCAGCGTGTCCGCCACCAATAGCTTTACCGATGTGTCCGCCAATGACTGGTACGCCAAGGCGGCCAGCTGGACCCAGTCTAAGGGCATCATCACCGGCTATGACGACGGCCGCTTCGCTCCCAACGATCCTCTAACCCGGGAGCAGCTGGCTCTGATCCTGTACAACTATGCTCAGAGCAAGGGCTATGACACCAGTGCCAAGGCCGACCTGAGCAAGTATGTGGACGGCAGCTCTACCTCCGCCTGGGCCCAGACTGCTATGACCTGGGCGGTGGGCGAGGGCCTGCTGTCCGGCAGAGGTCTGAACATGCTCTATCCCACCGGCACCGCGACCCGCGCTGAGGTGGCTCAGATCATGATGAACTTCTGCGAAAATACAGCAAAATAAGCAAACCAACAAAACAAGCCGTGGGCGCTCCATTGGGAGCGCCCAC
>CAJLCG010000027.1 GCA_905205085.1 uncultured Oscillospiraceae bacterium | reverse complement strand
TCTTGACAGGAAGCTCCGTTGGTGATATGGTTAATTACACAAGTAATGAACCAACGAACAAGGAGTGCTTCTGAAAAGCCCTCCTGCAAGGAGTTCCGCCGCCCGAAAGCGGCGGAATAAAATGGAATCCCGTCATTTCCGGCGACATGCGCGTTGGAAATGACACTTCTCACGAAAGATTTGCCGACAATTTCATAAGAAATCGAGGCAAATCTTTCGTGCAATCTCTCTCGAAAAAGTGGCTTTGACACTTTTTCGAAATCTGAAGGAGGCGATCTCATGCGGGGTGCGCTGGGCGACCAGGCCCTGATCTATCTGCAAATTGCCCAACTGCTGGAGGACGATATCCTCCGTGGGGTGTACCGGGAGGAGGAGCAGGTCCCCTCCACCAATGAGCTCTCCCGCTGCTATAACATCAATCCCGCCACCGCCGCCAAAGGCATCAACCTGCTGGTGACCGACGGAATCTTGTATAAGCGCCGGGGGATCGGCATGTTTGTATCTCCGGGAGGAGTGGAAAAAGTGCGGGAAAAGCGAAAAGCGGCATTCTGCCAGGGCTATATCCAGCCCATGATCAACGAAGGACGCTCTCTGGGTCTCACCGGGGAGGAGCTGCTGGCGATGGTGCGCAAGGCCATCGGGGAAGGAGAATAACCATGAATACTGGCATTTTATCCGCCAAGGGCGTGTGTAAGTCCTATGGCGACAACCAAGTACTCCAGGACCTGGACCTGGACATCCAGCCGGGCAAGATCTACGGCCTCATTGGCCGCAACGGGGCGGGCAAAACCACCCTGCTGTCCATCCTCACCGCCCAGAACACCATGGACAGCGGCGAGGTGACCTACAACGGCAAGCCCGTGTGGGAAAATCAGGACGCCATCAACCACATCTGCTTCTCCCGGGAGCTCCAGCCTACCCTGTTTACCGGTCCCAACAACATGAAGATCAAGTACTACCTGAACACCGCCTCCATCTTCTACCCCAACTGGGACCAGGAATATGCTCAAAAGCTGCTCCAGGAGTTCAAGCTGGACCCCAAGAAGAAGATTTCCCAGCTGTCCAAGGGGCAGATGTCCATGGTGACCATCCTCCTGGCCCTGGCCAGCGGGGCGGACATCACCATTCTGGACGAACCGGTGGCGGGGCTGGACGTGGTAATGCGGGAGCGCTTCTACCAGCTGCTCCTGGACGACTACGCCAAGACGAACCGCACCTTTATTATCTCCACCCACATCATCGAGGAGGCCGCCTCCGTCTTTGAGCGGGTCATCATCCTGGACCAGGGGAAGATCATCGAGAACGCCGAAACCGACGAGCTGGTAAGCCAGTTCCGCTACATCTCCGGCCACCAGGAGGAGGTGGACCGGGCCTGCCAGGGCCTGGAGGTGCTCACTACCCGGGAGACCGGCCGCCACAAGAGCTGCGGCGTGCGGGGCGGGGCGGCCCAGCTGGCCCAGGCGGAGCAGTTTGACGTGGATATCGCCCCCATGAACCTGCAAAACGTATTTGTGGCCCTGTGCGGCCACGGGGACGAGGGATAAGGAGGAGATGCTCCTATGAAAAAGTGTCTGCAATACTTCTGGCCCTTCCTCTGGCCCAATGTATCCTCTATGGTGCTCTTTGAGGCGGTGGTGGTGCTGCTGGCGGTGGTTTCCGGAGTCCCCCAGGGGGCGGACGGTCTCTTCACCACCTACTTCTACTCCATGCCCCTGCTCATCCTACTGTTTCTCTTTATTTTCAGCGCTTCCCTGGCCACTGCCAACCTGAACCTGGCCATTGCCATGGGCTGGACCCGGCGCGCTTACTTTCAGGGAATGCAGCTGATACTTGCGGTGTACACCCTCATCGGCTGGGGTCTGACCCTGCTGATGCCCCTCATCCCTCAGCTGGGCAACTGGGTTCCCAACAAACGGCTCCAGATTCTTCTGCTGGTCACTGGCCGGTACGCCCTGCTCTACCCCCTGCTGTGCCTGACCATTTTAGTGGTGGGCGGCCTGGCCGGCCTGCTGATGGTACGCTCCAAGGCCTTGGGCATCTTCGTGATGTTTGTAGCCATCCTGGTATCCATCGCCGGGGTGGTGGTGCTGGCTCTGGCAGGGATGGGACTCTTTGACCTGGGCTTTACCCCCCTGTTTCTACCCATTTCCGTGGCCGTTCTGCTGGCTATTCTGGTTTTGGGCGAATATCTTCTGTGGCGGTGTATCCGCCGGTATGTGGTGAGGTGAATGGGAATGTATGTGAAATTACTGCGCAGCTGCTGGGATGACTTTGCCATCTGCGCCGGGGTGCTGGCGGGCGCCCTCCTGCTCTCCCTGCTCCCCAGCATCTTATTCAGCAGTCCTCCCCTGATGATTTCCGGCCTGATTTTGCCCATTGTCAGCGCCTTTCTGATCCTCATTTTCTCCCTGAGCTACTTCGGCTTTCAGTTTTCTCACCTGGTGCGCTTCGGCAGCACCCGCCGCCGTTCCCTGGCCCTGACCTTTGGCGTGGCGGCGACTGTGGCCCTGTTCTGCATGCTTCTGTCCGCTCTGCTCACCGGCGCGGAAGGGCTGTTGGTCTCCATCCGCAGGGATGTCCCTCCCAACACGGAGATCTTCTCCCTGCCCCTGTGGGCCTGGTTTGCCATCCCCTTGGCCGCCATAGCTATGGGAGCACTGTGCGGCACCATTCTCCACCGCTTCGGCAAGAAGGGCATGTGGGCCCTGTGGGCGATCTGGATGTCGGTTTGTTTCATCCCCCAGATTTTCAACTCCTATCTGGACCACCTGCCCGACCTGACTCTGCCGGGCATTGCAAGCGGGGCCGCCCTGTTTCTGGCCTTCTGCTGGTCTATCTGGTATCTGCTCCGGGCCCCGGTGCCCGAATAACCACTCCCCCGCTCCCGGCATAGGATGGCCGGGAAGGAGGAATCCCTATGGGCGCCTTTATTCGCAGGCTTCTGTCCCAGCTGCTGGATGTGAAAAGCCTGGTCACCCTGATGCTCACCGGCGTGTTTGGCCACATGACGGCCACCGGCCAGGTGGACGTACAGAGCTTTTTGACCATTTTTTCCGTGGTCATTGCCTTTTACTTTGGGACCCAGACCCGTTCTATTAGTTCGGACAAATCGGAATGATAAAAAATCCGGCCCGTCTCAACAGAGAGACGGGCCGGATTTTTATAGTTGTGCATAGGCCTCTTTGGCGTTGTCCCCCATGCGCTTGAGCATGGCGTTGAGCACCTGGACCTCCTGGGGATCAAATCCCTTTTTCAGTGTCTGGAAAAAAGCCTTCTGCTTGGCCTGACCCGCCTGGACCGCGGGCATGGCGTCGGGCAGCAGCACCAGATGAATGAGCTTTTTATTGTCCGGGCGGCGCAGCCGCTGGAGATACTGCCGCTGCACCAGCCCCTCCACCGCGGCGGAGACGTGGGATTTCGTCAGGCGGCGAATCTCTACAATATCCTTGGCAGTGTCCTGCTGGGGGTGGTGAGAGAGAAAGAGCAGCACATCCAACTCAATCTGCGTCAGCTTATATTCCTCCAGCACCGGGGCCTGCATTTTGTGGTAGAGCAGTTCCAGGGTGCGGGTGTGGGCAAAAAAATCCCAGGCCATCAAACAAGACCTCCTTTGCGGGGTAATTCGACTATAACAGCCCCTCCCCCGCTTGTCAAGGCAACGGCCAAAAATTAACACCCGCTATATCCCATCCACTCTGCCCTGGGTTTTCCCCTCATTACGCCCCTTCCATCAGCTGCTGCACCACCTGGGCGGGGATGGTCACCTCCGGATTTCCAGAGGCTGCGGGCAGCACGCTGCCCTCGTCAAAGACCAGCACCAGAGATCCGTCCTCTCCCCAGTAGAAGCTCTGTTCGGGGTCAATGGAGGTAAATTCCTGGTAGAAAAAGGCGTCCTCCCGCCCCTTCAGCCAGTCCTTCACCTGCTGGGACAGCACCGCCACATAGTCGCTGTCCTCCGGGAACAGGCTGGACAGGGTGGCCACCTTTCCCGTATCCTTATTGATGTGGTAGTAGCGCAGCATCTCATCGCTGCTGCCCTGGGTGCGCACCGCGTTCACCCGCAGAGTGAACCAGTGCTCATTGTCGGTGACCACGTCGTAGGACACGCTCAGCCCCTGGTAGCCGCCCCCCTGGGCGATCTGGTCCACATCGGCATAAAACTCATCCAGCAGCTGGTAGATGTTCTCCTGGATCGCCTGGTTCACATCATCCCCAGCCTGGCCCGCTCCGTCTACCTGGGGCACCGACACGTCGGCGCTGCTGTGGCCGTCGTCATAAAAGTAGTTGCGCAGGGTGACCACCCGCACCAGGCTGCCCAGCACCGGAACCTGCTCCATGGCCTTGGCCGCCGAGCCGGACACGTTAGGCAGGGCCACAAGCAAAGTCACCGCCGCCGCGGCTGACCACGCCCGCCACCTTCCCCGCCGCCCTCCTCGCCGGGGCTGGGCCGGGGACTCCTCCTCCAGGGCGGCACAGGTCTCCTCCACCCTGCGCCGATAGGACGAGGGCGTTTGGAAGGGTTCCTGCCGGGCCCGCTGTTTCAGTTGCTCGTCAAAATGATCCATAATGTACCTCAATCCTCATTTAAAATCGTCCGCAGACGCGCCCGCCCCCGGTTGAGCCGCAGCTTTACCGCCCCCTGGGAGATATTCAGAATCTGGGCGATCTGGGCCACGGTGCAGTCCTCGTAATAAAACAAGGTGACCGCCGCCCGCAGCGACTCGGGCAGCTCCAGCACCGCCTGCCACAGAGTAATGGCCTCGGTGGGGTCGGCATCGGGGGCCTCCAGCACGCCCTCCACCTGTCCCAGGTCGATGACCTTCTTCTGCTTGCGGCAGGTCTCATAGCAGGTATTGACCACGATCCGCAGCAGCCACGGCTTGAAGCGCTGTGGGTCCCGCAGGTCACCCCGATGGGCAAAGGCAGAGCAGATGGCCTCCTGCACCGCATCCTCCACGTCCTCCGGATTGTTCAGGATGGACCGGGCGGCGCGGTACATGGCGCTCTCATACTCCAGAATATGGGCGCAGAAGGTTTCTTTGTCCATGAACTGGGTGACCATAGGCAGGGGTGGGCTCCTTTCCTTGGGTTTGGTTTGATGAATCAGCTGATCATCTCTTAAGATGGGCCGGCGGAGGAAAAGGTTACAAAATGGAATCATTTTTTCGCCGGGGCTGGTCTGCGGCATTTCCCGCTTTTCTTTTCCCGGCAGATGTTGTATGATATGCACTAGGATACCATCCCGCCGCCCCCCAATCTACCACAGGGCGGTTACATCTTCACGAGAGCGAGGTCCTAGTGATGGATATGAACACCCACAGCAAGCTTATTATGGCCGTGGTCCAGGAGGACGATTACGACGCTACCGTCAGCCAGCTGAACAAAAACGGATTTTTTGTCACCATGCTCAGTTCCACCGGCGGTTTCTGGAAGAAAAAGAACATCACCATCATGCTGGGCGTGCCCGCCGATCAGCTGGACAAGGCCCTGGAGATCTTGAAGCAGTGCGCCGGCAAGCGCAAGCAGACCATCTATTCCAACGTAGCCATGCCCACCGGCAGCCAGTATGCCGCTGCCATGCCCTCGGTGCCCGTCAATGTGGAGCTGGGCGGCGTGACCGTGTTTGTCATGGATCTGGAGAAGCTGGAAAAATATTAAGCCAAAACATTTTTCTTCGACACAGTTTGTCTTGACTAATCCCCCAGAAACATGATACCATCCCCCTACACATAAGGGAGTAGTCGGCGCGGGTTTCCCGCGTAGCAAGGTCAACATACTGGGGTTTCAGTACCTCTGGCTTTGTTTTACATGACGAGACTTATCCGTGAGAACGGATAGGTCTCGTTTTTTTGCCGGCGGGGAGGAGTTTTTATGAGTATTGGGGAGCTGTTTATCATCGCGGTGGGTCTGTCCATGGACGCCTTTGCCGTGTCGGTGTGCAAGGGCCTGTCGGCGGGGCGGGTGCGCCTGAGTCACGCCCTCACCGCCGGAATCTGGTTTGGCGGCTTTCAGGCCCTGATGCCCTTCCTGGGCTGGCTGCTGGGGTCCCGGTTCCAGAGCTTTATCTCCAACGTGGACCACTGGATCGCCTTTTTGCTGCTGGGCCTCATCGGTCTGAACATGGTGCGGGAGTCCCGCAGCCAGGAGGAGGAAGAGGTGGGGGCCTCCTTTGCCCCCAAGGCCATGCTGCCCCTGGCGGTGGCCACCAGCATTGACGCCCTCACTGTGGGCATCACCTTCGCCTTTCTCCAGCTGGACCAGGCGGATATCCTGTGGGCCGTCTCCCTCATCGGCGTGACTACCTTCGTCCTCTCCGCCATCGGCGTGAAGGCGGGGGGCATCGTAGGCGAGCGGGGCAAGTCCCGGGCCGAGCTGGCCGGAGGTATTGTCCTCATCCTTATGGGCTGCAAGATCCTGGTGGAGCACCTGGGCCTGATTTAAGCAAAAAAAGACCGCCTTTCGGCGGTCTTTTTTTATGGTCAAACCGTTAGCTTAGCTGGAACTGACCGGTATACAGCTGGTAGTAGCGGCCCTTCTGGTCCAGCAGCTGCTGGTGGTCGCCCTTCTCCTGAATTTCGCCGTGCTCGATGACTACGATGCAGTTGGAGTTGCGCACGGTGGAGAGGCGGTGGGCGATGACAAAGACGGTACGGCCCTCCATCAGGGCGTCCATGCCCTGCTCGATGTGCCGCTCGGTGCGGGTATCGATGGAGGAGGTGGCCTCGTCCAGAATCATCACCGGGGGATCAGCCACGGCGGCCCGGGCAATGGCAAGCAGCTGCCGCTGGCCCTGGGACAGGTTGGCGCCGTCGCCGGTGACCATGGTGTTGTAGCCGTCGGGCAGGCGGCGGATGAAGGAGTGGGCGTTGGCGCTCTTGGCGGCGGCAATGCACTCCTCGTCGGTGGCGTCCAGTCGGCCATAGCGGATGTTATCCATAATGGTGCCGGTGAACAGGTGGGTATCCTGGAGCACCGCACCCAGGGAGCGGCGCAGATCGTCCTTGCGGATGGCCTTGACGTCAATGCCGTCGTAGGTGATGAGACCGCCCTCGATCTCGTAGAAGCGGTTGATGAGGTTGGTGATGGTAGTCTTGCCCGCACCGGTAGAGCCCACGAAGGCGATCTTCTGGCCGGGGTTGGCGTACACCGACACGTCCTTCAGGATGCGCTTGCCGGGGACATAGGAGAAGTCCACGTGGTTAAAGCGGACCGCGCCCTTGAGCTCGGTGAGGTAGAAGTCCTCCCCGGGCACGTTGCGCACGGTGCCACGGATGATGTGCAGGGTGTTTCTGCCCTCCCGGTCGGGATACTTCCAGGCCCAGCCGTGGTTGGCCAGAGATGCAGGGTCGGTGATGGGAGTCAGCGTGCCGTCGGGCTCCACCCGCACCCAGATTCCATCGGTGGAATCCTGATGGGGAGCCAGCAGCCGCAGGCCCTTCTGCTCCCGCACCGCTTGACCCAGCTCCACAGGGGAGTCTCCCGGGCCAATGAGCACAGGCACCAGGGCCATTCCCGCGCTGCGGGGGGTCTTCCAGGCCCAGGTGTGGGGCCGGCCGGAGCCGGTGTACTCCCGCAGGGTGCCGTTGGCGTCCTTCTCGGCACCCACCAGGGTGACGGAGCCCTGGTCCACCTCGGGCTGGGTATCCATCACCTCAAAAATCCGCTCGGCGCCCGCCAGGGCGGACAGGAGGGTGGTCATCTGCTGGGAGATCTGGTTGAGGGGCTGGCCCACCTGCTTGGAGTAGTTGAGGTAGACCACCAAGCCGCCCAGGTCAAAGCCCTGGAGGACGGACAGCAGTCCGCCGAAGGCGGCGGTGAGGGCGTAGCTGATGTTCATCAGGTTGCCGGAGACGGGCATGATCATGGTGGAGTAGTAGTTGGCCTTCTGGGCAGCGTCCCGGTAGGTCTCGTTGAGCTTTTTAAACTCCTCCTTGGCCTTCTCCTCGTGGGTAAAGGCCTTGACTACCTTCAGGCCCTCAATCATCTCCTGGATATTGCCGTTCACATCGCCCAGGGCAGCCTGCTGCTGCTGATAGAACTTGCGGCTGCGGCCGCCCAGACGCTTGAAGAGCTGGATGGTAAGCACCAGCAGCAGGGCAGTAACGATAAACAGCTTCCAGTTGATAAAGAGCATCAGGCCCACCAGGCCCACAAACATCAGGCAGCTGGAACACAGGGAGACCACGCTCTGCTCCAGGGCCAGCTGCACGTTGTCCGCGTCGTTGGTAAAGCGGCTCATGAGCTCGCCGTGGGGGTGCTGGTCAAAGTAGCTCAGGGGCAGGTCCTGGAGCTTGTCGAACAGGTCCTTGCGCAGGCGGTTGACGCCCCGCTGGGCCAGACGGACCATTATGGCAGCCTGGCCGTAGGTGGCCAGACAGCCGATAAGGTAGATGCCCACCAGCATGACGATGGCCTGGGCCAGACCGGCCACGTCGGTACAGCCCGACCAGATAAAGTCGTTGATGATGCCGCGCATCATATAGGAGCCGCCCAGGTTGGTGCATACCGACACCAGCAGGCAGCCCAGCACTGCCAGCAGAGGCAGCTTGCTGCGGGTGAGGTAGCCCAGCAGACGGCTGACAGTCTTGCCCATATTCTTGGGCTTTTGGAATCCCCCTCTGGGGGCATGATTGGGTCCCGGCATTATTCACCCACCCCTTCCTGCTGAGATTGATAGATTTCCTGATAGATGGGACTGGTCCGGAGCAGCTCGTCGTGGGTGCCCCGGGCAGCGATGTGGTCATCCTCCAGGATGAGGATCTCATCGGCGTACTGCACCGAGGAGATGCGCTGGGCAATGATGATGACGGTGGTGTCCTTCAGGTTCTTGGCAAAGGACTCCCGGATGGCCGCCTCGGTGGCGGAGTCCACGGCGGAGGTGGAGTCGTCCAGGATGAGCACCGCGGGTTTTCTCAGCATGGCCCGGGCGATACACAGGCGCTGCTTCTGGCCGCCGGAGACGTTGGTGCCGCCCTGGGTGAGCATGGTGTCAAAGCCGTCGGGCAGAGCCATGATGAAGTCGTAGGCCTGGGCGTCCTTGGCCGCCTGGATGATCTCCTCCTCGGTGGCGTCCTCCTTGCCCCACTTCAGATTGTCCCGGATGGTGCCGGTAAACAGCACGTTGGTCTGGAGCACCATGCCGATGCGGCTGCGCAGCTCCTCCAGGGGGTAGTCCCGCACATCCACCCCGTCCAGCAGCACCGCGCCGCCGGTGACGTCGTAGAAGCGGGGAATGAGGTTGACCAGAGAGGACTTGCCGGTGCCGGTACCGCCCACCAGGGCCACAAACTGGCCGGGCTTTACGTCAAAGCTGATGTGGGAGAGCACATCGTCGCCAGTGCCGGTGGCCACGTACTTGAAGGACACATCCCGGAACTCCACCTCACCCTTGGGGGCGGGCAGGACCTGCTTTTCAGCCTCAGGCTTATCCTCCACGGAGGGCTCGGTATTGAGGACCTCGTTGATACGGTGGGCACAGGCCTGGGCACGGGAGAGCTGCAGCAGGGACATGGCCACCATCATGACGCTCATGAGGATCTGGACGATGTAGTTGATGAAGGCCTGCAGCTGGCCCAAATCAAAGGTGGCGTTCATGACCATCCGGCCGCCCAGGTACAGCACCGCCACGGTGGCGCCGTTCATGGCCAGCATCATGATGGGCAGGATGGCAATGATACGCAGGCCAACGGCCAGGGCGGCGTTCATCAGCTCATCGTTGGATTTTTTAAACTTTTTCCGCTCATAGTCGGCCCGCACGAAGATCTTGACCACCCGGATGGCCACCAGGTTCTCCTGGAGGGTGTTGTTCAGGTTGTCGATCTTCTTCTGCATGGTCTCAAACAGGCGGGTACAAATAAACATCAGTCCGCCTACCGCAATGAGCATCAGGGGAATGACCACTACCAGCACCAGGGCCAGCTTGGCGTTGAGGGTAAAGCTGATGCACAGGGCGGCCACCAGCATCACCGGGGCCCGGACCAGCATACGAAGGCCCATGGCCAGCATCATGGTCATGGCGTTGACGTCGTTGGTCATGCGGGTGATGAGGGAGGCGGAGGAGAAGCGGTCGATGTCCGCAAAAGAGAACTCCTGCACCTTGTCAAAGAGGCACTGGCGCAGATTGGCGCCGAAGCCCTGGCTGGCAAAAGCGGCATATTTGGAGGCAAACACGCCGCAGAACATGGATATTCCTGCCAAAACCAGCATAATAAGGCCCATTTTGAAGATGTAGTTTACATCGCCGCTGGGGATGGCGGTGTCTACGATCTCGGACATGACCAGGGGGAGCAGCAGCTCACAGATGACCTCCAGGATGATGAGAATGGGGGCCTTGATGGCCTGCCGCTTGTATCCCTGGAGGTGGGTCAAAAACAGTTGAAGCAAGTCCGATCTTCCTTTCTTTCCCTACAAGGGGTCATGGTTGTTCCAGACGCAGGTTCTCCAGCGCCCGGAGATAAAAGCCGTGGAGCTGGGTCTGCTCCTGGGTGGTAAAGCCGGCGTACATCCGCCGGTTCACCCGCTGCAAACAGGCAAAGCAGTCGTCCACCGCCTGCTGGCCCTTGTCGGTCAGCGTCACTCGGTTGCGCCGGGCGTCGCCGGGCTCGGGCTCCCGGTGGATATACCCTTTTTTCTCCAGGGATTTCAGCGAGGTGGCCACCGCCGCGGGAGAAATATCCAGCAGCGTAGACAGCTCCCGCTGGGCCTGGACCTGCCCGTCGGGACAGCGGTCCCCGGCACTGCGCAAAATGCACAAGAGCAGCGGGTGCCCCACCTCCTGCAATCCAGCGGCATTCAGCTCTGCCTGTACGGCGTTGCGGTGGGCCTGGTGCAGTTTATGCTCCAGCACCCCCAGATCAATGCCAAGATTGGCCACAGAGTCCCCTCCCTTCTTCGACACATTTCGTTAACGCCTTAATCATTAACATGTTGAACATTTTATCACGGAGGGTGGAAAAGTCAAGGCGGGAATCTTCAGATTCAAAATTTGTTCACAAATGGCGCAAATTCCGTTTATTTGGAACATCCGTTTGACTTCCAAAGGGGGATATGGTACAATACCTCTAACTAAAACCACGCCGCCCAGTGTGCCCGGGAAGGAGCTTGGCTATGAAACCGCTGACCCCGAAACAGCAAAAAATTTACGACTATATCTTGGATTTCACCGCAGAGCACGGATATCCCCCTTCGGTGCGGGAAATCGGCGCCGCTGTGGGCCTGAAGTCCCCCTCCACCGTCCACTTCCATCTCAAGGGGCTGGAGGAGGCGGGGGTCATCGTGAAGGCTGAGGGCAAGACCCGGGCCATCTCCCTGCCCGGCGTGTCCCCCCGCCCCGTGGCGGAGGAGACCGACCCCCACGCCAACCAGATCCCTGTGGTAGGCAACGTGGCCGCCGGCTCCCCCATCCTGGCCGAGGAGTGCATCGAGGACTACCTCACCTTTGATACCGAGGGCCTCTCCGGCGAGCACTTCGCCCTGCGGGTGCGGGGCGAGTCCATGCTGGGGGCGGGCATCCTCCCCGGCGACCTGGTGGTGGTCCACCGGCAGGCGGAGGCCCAGTCGGGCCAGATCGTGGTGGCCCTTTTTGAGGACGAGGCCACGGTGAAAACCCTGCGCCGCCGGGACGGCAAGGTGTGGCTCATGCCGGCCAACGACGACTATCAGCCCATTGACGGCACCAAGGCCCAGATCCTGGGCCAGGTGGTAGCGGTGGTGCGGCGCTACTGAGATGAACAAGACCGAACTGCTGGACCGCTGCGCCCGCAGCAGCGAGGAGCGGGTGCTCCTGTCCCGGGTGCTGGACAAGCTGGAGCTGTCCCAAAACCGGGGGATCCCCGCCCATACCCCCTTTCTCTCCCCGGGAGAGCGGGCGTCGGTGTCCGATCTGCTCTCTGCCTGGGGCCATCCACGGCACGTGTTTTTCGGCGGCTACCCCGATGCGGAGCGCACCGTGTGTCTCTTTCTTCCCGACTGGCAGGAGGAAGAGGACGCCATCGCCGACCCGGAGGGACCGTTGGCTGCCCTGGAGGCCTCCTTCCCCAACGGGGCGGAGCTGTCCCACCGGGACATTTTAGGCTCTCTCATGGGCCTTGGCATTACCCGGGAGAAGCTGGGTGACATTCTGGTGGAGGGAAACCGCTGCCAGGTCCTGGCCCTGCGGGACGCCCTGCCCATCCTTTTGAGCCAGTGGGAGTCCGCCGGACGTTGGAAGGCCAAGCTGCGGGAAATCACTCTCTCCGAGCTCACCCCCAAGCCGCCCCAGGTGAAGACCATCCGGGACACGGTGGCCGCCCTGCGGCTGGACGCGGTGCTGGCCTCCGGATTTTCCACCTCCCGCTCCAAGGCTTCTCAGCTGGTGAGCGCCGGACGGGTGTCGGTAAACCACCGGGAGTGCATGAAAAGTGACCGCACGGTGGAGCAGGGGGACGTGCTCTCCTGCCGGGGACTGGGCAAATGCGTGGTAAAAGAAGTGCTGGGCCAGTCCAAAAAGGGCCGGATCATGCTGGTTTTAGAACGATACATATAAAAGAAGACCCTGCTGTCTATGACAGCAGGGTCTTTTTTTATTCTTCTTCCTCCTCCGGTACAGGCACGATCTGCAGCAGACTGCCGGTACGGGGCTGCAGGGTCAGCAGCTGGCCCTCCGGCTCGGTGTGGAACCGGGCGGAGCCCAGCAGCAGCTGGGCCTCCTCGTTCTCCCGCAGGCGCAGGGTGGCCTCCTCGCTGCCGGTATTGAAGACAGCCAGGATGGTCTCCTCCCCGTGGGTGCGGGTAAAGGCCAGCACCGGGCCCTTGCCCACCCGGTAGTGGATATCTCCCTGGCGCAGGGCTTGGCTCTGCTTGCGCAGATGGCCCAGGCGGGAGAACCAGCCCATCAGCTCCGAGTCCTCCCTTCCCCAGGGGAAGGTGCGGCGGTTGAAGGGGTCCTCAAAGCCCTCCATGCCCGCCTCGTCGCCGTAATACACGGTGGGGGAGCCGGGGAAGGCAAACATCAGGGCGGCTCCCAGCTTCAGCAGCTCCTTGGCCCGGCGGCGCTGGTCGGGCCCCAGGCGGTAGTTGGAGCGCCACTCCTTGCTCTGGTGCTCACAGCCCTCCTCCGCACCCAGCAGGGTGAGGATACGGGCGGTGTCGTGGGTGCCCAGGGAGTTCATCGCAGAGTAGTAGGCAAAACGGGGATAATTTTCCCGCAGGGTCTCCATGGCGTTGACAAAGTCCGCCGCGTCGCCGCCTTTCAGATAAGACAGCACCGCGTTGCGGAAGGGGTAGTTCATCAGGCCGTCGCAGTGCCGGCCCATGATGTGCCGCCGGCGCACGCCGTAGGCCACCTTGGTGGAGCCGTCCTCCCACACCTCGCCGATGATCACCGCGTCAGGCTTCTCCGCCCGGGCAGCCTCGTGGATGCCCCGGACAAAGTCGTCGGGCAGCTCGTCGGCCACGTCCAGCCGCCAGCCGTCCGCTCCCGCCCGCAGCCACCGGCGCACCACGCTGTCCTGGCCGCCGAAGATAAAGTTCCGGTAGGAGGGGTCGTGCTCGTTCACCGCAGGCAGGGAGTAGATGCCCCACCAGCTCTCATACTGGTCGGGCCAGTGAATAAAGTTAAACCAGGAGCGGTAGGGGGAATCCTCACTCTGGCAAGCTCCGGGAGTGGGATAGAAGCCGTCGCCGTTAAAGTAGCGGCTGACGTAGCCGGTGTGGTTGAACACCCCGTCCAGCATCACCCGCATGCCCCGCTGGTGGGCCATGGCGCAAAGCTGGGTAAAGTCCTCCTCCGTGCCCAGCATGGGGTCAATCTTGCTGTAATCGGCGGTACCGTAGCGGTGGTTCTCCGCCGCCTCAAAGATGGGGCAGAAGTACAGGGTCTCCACACCCAGACCCTGGAGGTAGTCCAGCTTCTCCATGACGCCCTTCAGGTCGCCGCCGAAGAAGTCCCGGTTGCGGATCTCTCCGTTTTTGTCCGGGCGGAACTCGGGCTCCTCCTGCCAGGCGGTGTGGACCCACCGTCCCCCCACCATGCCCTGGGGGTCGGGCACCCGGGTGCGGCGGAAGCGGTCGGGGAAAATCTGATAGGTCGTCCCCTCGCCAAACCACTCGGGCACCACCTCTCCCCCGTCGTAGACGGTGAGCTGGTAGGGGCCGAACATCTTCCGTCCCTTTCCGTCCAGACGCTCCAGACCAAAGGAGTACCACACCAGTCCCACATAGTCCCCCGTGTCCAGGGTGCAGGTAAACAGGTCCCGGGCCCCATCCAGCCCTGACCAGGGCATATTCAGGGTGACGGTGGCGTCGTCCCGGAACTCAAAGCGGGCGGACATGGTGGCCCGTGAAAACCCTTCGGCGCGCAGGGGGCGCAGGGTGAGCTGCACCTTCGTCCCCGAGGGAACGGCGCCATAGGGGGATTTGCAGCGGGAATCTCTGGAATTGTATACGGCACGGTCTGGCATATCAGGACCTCCAAACGAACTTGGGATAAGAAAAGTGCTTAGTAGGAGTAGCTCCCTCCGCCGATAAACTCCCGCAGCAGGGAGTCCTTGGCCACCAGCTCCGGGTCGATGGGCTGGAAGTAGCGGAAGGCGTCAATGAGCTCCAGCAGCTCACTGCGGCGGTCGTTCTCCTCGGGTACGGCCCGCAGCAGGGGCAGAGCGTAGTTTTTCATTACCGACACCTCATAGGGCAGCGAGGAGTCGAAAATAATGTCCGCCTTGTTTTTAAAGGGGGAGATATACAGCTTCTCGCCCCGGCGCACATTGGCCCACATATCCAGGGTATCCTCCACATCGGTGCCCCGGAAGTTGTAATCCCGCACCGCCCGGCGGGTCAGCCGCATCCAGGTTCCCTTAAAGCGCAGTACCGACCCCTCGTTCACGTTGGAACGAGCGGAGATGTACAGCTTGGTGGCCTGGGGATGGCGACCGGCGATCTGGTCGTTGAGGGCGTGGATGCCCTCAAAGATGGCGATCTCATTTTTGCCCAGCTTCAACGGGGTGCCCCGGCTGTCGTTGCGCATCTGGCGGACAAACTCATACTTGGGGATCATGATCTCCTCCCCGTTGGACAGAGCGGTGAAGTGGCGGGAGAGCAGCTCCATGTCCAGACACTGGGGGGACTCGTAGTCGATGTCCCCCTCGGGAGTACGGGGCGCGGTGCGGGGGTTGATGGTGGTAAAGTAGTTGTCCATGGCCACGGCATGGGTGTTGACGCCCCGCCGCTGCAGCTCTTCCGCAATCTTCATGGCGGTGGTGGTCTTGCCGGAGCCCGAGGGGCCGGAGAGCAGCACGATGGGGCTGCGCTCAAGGTTGGACAGGATCTTATCCGCCGCCAGGGACACCCGCTGGTTGTAGTTCTCGTCACACTCAGCTAAAAATTCCTTCACATCGCTCTGGATGCGGCGGTTGATCTCCTGTAACTGGTAAGCCATGGTGGGAACGCTCCTTTCATACTATTCTCTCATAAAACCCTGTGGGTTTCTATGAGAGAGGCACCGCCTTTGGCGTTGCCCTTTTGCGGCAGAAGCCACAAAAGCCGTCTGATCAGTTCTTGACGCGCCTTTGGCGCTATCAAACGCGTTCTGCGCATCTGATCAAGAACTACATCAGTTTTGGTCGGGAAGGAAGTGGGCCGCCAGTTCCTCCTTCTGGGCCAGGACCCGGTCCAGGGCGGCCAGGTAGTCGTGGGGATATTTGGGGTTGGGCTGACGGACAATGGTACCGGCGGCGCGGTCCACCAGCTTGGTGACGCCCCCGCCTCCGATGGAGACCACCGTCTGCAGCTCCTCCATCATAATGATATTGTAGATGCTCTTCTGGCCGCTGAGGCACCAGCCCACATTCTCCAGGGAGCCGGACATATACTTCTGTCGATACAGGTAGTAGGGCCGGTAGCCCTTGCCGCCCAGCAGCTCCAGGGAGTATTCCAGCATCCGGGCGGTCTCCTCCCCGCTGGGCAGCAGCTCCGGCCGGTTCATCAGGCCTGAGCCCTTCTTCAGTGCCAGGGTGTGGACAGTGACATTTTCCGGCTCCAGCGCCAGCACCCCGTTCAGCGAGCGGCAGAACCCCTCAAAGGAGTCCCGAGGCAGCCCGGCGATCAGGTCCATGTTGATGGAATCAAAGCCCACCTCCCGGGCCAGGGCGTAGGCGTCCAGAATGTCCTGGGCAGAGTGTCTGCGGCCGATGGCCCGGAGCACCTCGTCCTCCAGGGTCTGGGGATTGATGGAGATGCGGCCGATGCCCGCCTCCCGGAGGGCCATCAGCTTATCCCGGTCGATGGTATCGGGGCGGCCAGCCTCCACGGTATATTCTACGCAGCCCTCCACCGGCAGGTCCCGGCGCACCGCCTCCAGCAGCCGGGTAAGCTGGGACGCGGACAGGGTGGTGGGGGTACCGCCCCCCACATACAGGGAGTGGACGGTTTTCCCCGCCCGGCGCAGGCTCTCGCCGGTGACGGCCAGCTCCCGCAGCAGGGCATCCAGATAGGGCTCCACCAGCTTCAGGGTGCGGCCCACGTCGGCGGAGACAAAGGAGCAGTAGGCGCACCGGGTGGGACAGAAGGGGATGCCGATGTACACCGACACCTGGTCGTCCCGCAGGTCCCGGTCCACCGCCGCGCTGGCCTGGGCGCAGTCCACAGCCAGGGACGCTCGCCGGGGAGAGACGTAGTAGAGCTCCTCCATCTCCCTTCTGGCCTGCTCCGGAGAGGCCCCGGCCAGAAGACTCCGGGTGGGCAGCTTCACCGGGCGCACCCCGGTGAGCATGCCCCAGGGGGGCGTACGTCCGGTCACCGCCTGGGCAGCCAGGAAGAAGCAGCGCCCAATGGCCCGGCGCCGCTGGCCCTCCCGCTGAAATTCATTTCCCTCCAGAGGGACGGACACGGTATAGGGGATCGCCTTTCCCCGCCAGCTCAGCTCCACCGTTACATGACAGCGGGTGTCCTCCTCCAGGGTGACCACCGCCCAGGTGTCGTCCTCCGGACCGATGGGCTCATAGACCGGCTTTTCCCCGGGGAACAGGTTGAGCATCCCCTGCTCCACCACATACCGCTCATCATGGCCCTTAAAAACTAGTTTCATGCCTTTCCCATGGCCTCCAGCAGGAAGGGATTATACTTCCGCTCCCGCTCCAGGGTGGAGGTGCGGTCGTGGCCGGGGCAGACGTGGAAGTCCCCCTCCAGCTCGCCCAGCCGCTTGAGGGACTCCATGATCTCCTCGTAGCTTCCCCCCCGCAGGTCGGTGCGGCCGCAGGAGCCGCAGAACAGGGTGTCGCCGGTAAAGAGCACGTCCCCTACCTTCAAGGTAACCGAGCCCTTGGAGTGGCCGGGGGTGTGGAGCACCTCAATGGTCAGGGAGCCCAGGGTGAGGGTGTCCCCCTCGTCGTAGTTATTGAGGTCCTTCACCTGGGCGGCCAGGGGGAAGAGCTGGGAGCCCGCCCCGTTGGCGTCTGCCTGGTGGATGTAGACCTGCACGCCGGGCAGAGCCTTCACCAGGTCGGGTACGGCGGTGGTGTGGTCGTAATGGCCGTGGGTGAGGAGGATGTACTTCACCTCGCCCTCCGCCTTCTTCACCTGGTGGAGGATGCGCTCCCAGTCGTCGCCGGGATCGATGATGGCCATCAGGCCGCTCTCCTCATCCTGGAGAAAATAGCAGTTGGTGCCGATGGGGCCCACCTGCATGACAGATACCTTCATGGGTCACTCCTCCTTATCCCTGTTCCGTGTCAAAGAGAATGGTGACGGGGCCGTCGTTTACCGAGGCCACCTTCATATCCGCACCGAACTCCCCGTGCTCCACCCGGAAGCCCTTCTGGCGGCACTGGTCCAAAAAGCGCTCGTAGAGGGGGATGGCCACGTCGGGCTTGGCGGCCCCGGTAAAGCCGGGGCGGCGGCTCTTGGTGTCGGCGTAGAGGGTGAACTGGCTGATGACCAGCAAAGACCCGCCCACCTGTTCCAAATTCAAGTTCATTTTGCCGTTTTCATCCTCAAAAACCCGCAGATTGCAGATCTTTTCGGCCAGCTTATCACAAACGGCCTCATTATCCTGGGGACCGACCCCCAGCAGGACCAGATAGCCCTGATCAATGGCGCCCCGCACAGTTCCGTCGATGGTGACGGAGGCGGAGGACACCCGGGTAACAACAGCTCGCATAGATTTTCTCCTCTTGTATTGTGATCACGCTGCGGGCTGGGCGCATGGCCGGGTTGACAACTCCTCCAACTCCGGGCAGACCCGGTTCAGCCTCTGGCTGCCCCTGGGCTCTGCCCATCCGCTCCGGAGTCTGTCGCCCCTATGCGCCTGCCCTCCGCGCTTCTTATTGTCACGCTGCGGCAGCTGCACAACGCGCGGCTTCCCTACCCCTTTTGGCCTTCGGCCATTTCCCCCTGACAGGGGGAATCGGCCCTACGCCTCGGGCTTGAAACAGGGCCGCTTTGCGTCCCTTCGGTTTCGCGCCCTCGCTCCAGTCCATCCGCGCTGCTCCGCACGCCTCCGCGCTTCTTATTTTCCCGAGGCCCGCGCCACATGGTACACACCCTGGATGTTGTTGAGCTTGTTGATGACGGTGGCCAGCTCCTCTTTGTCCTTGACCTCCACCACGATGTTGATGCTGGCGTGGCCGTCGGGCAGAGACCGGGCGGTGAGGGCGTTCACCTTCACCTTGGCCGCCGACAGGGCCATAGCCACATCCAAGGTCAGGCCGTCCCGGTCCTTGGAGGACAGCTCCAGGGCGGTCTTGTAATTGGGCAGGCTGCTCTCCACCCAGGACACCTTCACCCAGCGGTCGGCCTCCTCCGGCTTGCGCTTTTCGGGGGCGGCATTGGGGCAGTCGGCCCGATGGACAGAAACACCGTAGCCCCGGGTAATAAAGCCGATGACGGGGTCGCCGGGGACGGGGGTACAGCACTTGGCAAACTTCACCAGGCAGTTGCCCAGCCCCTCCACGATGATGCCCGAGTCGGAGTGCTTGGGCTTGACCTGGCCGGAGGTGGGCGTCTGAGCGGTGGAACCGGGGACGATGACGCTCTCGGCGGTGGTCTTGGCGGCGGCGGCCGCCTTCTCCGCCTGGAGGCGGCCCAGGCGGGCCAGCTCGTCCTTGATGCGGGCCACGCTCTTCACCGCTGTGGTGCCGCCGTAGCCGATGGAGGCGTACAGCTCGTCCAGGGTGCCGAAACGCACCTTGTGCAGGATATGGGGCAGCACGTCCTCGGCGGTGATGGCCGTCATGGGGATCTTCATGTGCTTGAGCTCCGCCTCAAACAGGGCCCGGCCGGTGGCGATGTTCTCCTCCCGGCGCTCCCGCTTGAACCACTGGCGGATCTTGTTGCGGGCCTCATTGCTCTTGGCAATCTTCAGCCAGTCCCGGCTGGGGCCCTTGGCGTTTTTGGAGGTGATGACCTCCACGATGTCGCCATTTTTCAGGGGGGTATCGTAGGGCACCATGCGGCCGTTGACCTTGGCGCCCACCATGCCGTTGCCCACGGCGGAGTGGATGTTGTAGGCAAAGTCGATGGGGGTGGCTCCGGCAGGCAGGCTCTTCACGTCCCCGTTGGGGGTAAAGACGAATACCTCGTCGGCGAACATATCCACCTTCAGGGTGCGGACAAATTCCTCCGCGTCGGTGTCCTGCTGGCTCTCCAGCAGCTTGCGTACCCATTCAAAGTCCTGCTCACTGCCCAGCTTTTTGTTGGCCATGCCCTGCTTGTACTTCCAGTGGGCGGCGATGCCGTACTCGGCGGTCTGGTGCATCTGCCAGGTACGGATCTGCACCTCGAAGGGGATGCCCTCCCGGCCGATGACGGTGGTGTGCAGGGACTGGTACATGTTGGGCTTGGGGGTGCCGATGTAGTCCTTGAAACGGCCCAGCACCGGCTTGAACATGTCGTGGATGCAGCCCAGCACGTTATAGCACTCCGGGATGTCGTCCACGATGACCCGGAAGGCGTACAGGTCGAAGATCTCGTCCAGGGTCTTGTTTTGGGCAAACATCTTGCGGTAGATGGAGTAGGTGTGTTTCACCCGGCCGTACACCTTACAGCGGATGCCCTCCTGCTCCAGCCGCTGCTGGATGCGCAGCTGGATGGAGGCAAGGAACTCCTCGTGGGCGGCCGAGCGCTTGGCCATCTCGTCCTCGATCTCCTTGTACCCCACCGGGTCCAGGTAGCGAAGGGACAGGTCCTCCAGCTCCCATTTGAGCTTCTGCATACCTAAGCGGTGGGCCAGGGGGGCGTAGATCTCCATGGTCTCCAGGCTCTTCTCCCGCTGCTTCTTGGGAGACTGGTACTCCATGGTGCGCATATTGTGAAGCCGGTCGCAGATCTTGATGAGGATCACCCGGATGTCCTGGGCCATAGCCATAAGCATCTTGCGCAGGTTCTCCATCTGCTCCTCTTCCTTGGAGACATACTGCACCCTCGTCAGCTTGGTGACTCCCTCCACCAGGGCGGCCACCGGCGCGCCGAACTTTTTGGCGATCTCGTCGTGGGTGGCGTTGGTGTCCTCGATGCAGTCGTGGAGCAGGGCGGCGATAACGCTGTCCACGTCCAGCCCCAGATCGGCCACGATGTCGGCCACCGCCAGGGGGTGGATGATATAGGGCTCGCCGCTCTTGCGCAGCTGGCCGTGGTGCTCGGCGTCGGCATAGGTAAAGGCGGCAAACAGCCGCTGGGTATCTAAATTAGGGGTATATGCGCTGACTTTGTCTTCCAGCGCCTGATAGCGTTCCAAAATGGGGTCCATGGAATCACCTCGACAATCGAAAAGTAACAGGGGCAGGCCCCGGATTTACTCCTGCAGCGCGGCACGCAGCCGCCGCAGGATCTCCGAAGCCTCCAGGTCCACTTTATGCTCCAGACGGTGCAGCGTGATCTGCATCCGTCCGGACTGGACATGCAGCGAAATCAGTCCCCGCTCCTGCATCACCTCCAGGCAGATGCGGGTGTGGTTGGGCCGCTCCCGCCGGCCGCTGGCATGGGCAATGCTGCGGGTCATGCGGGTCAGGGTATCCTCCAGCGAGTCTCCTGCGCCGCTCTGGTGCTCCAGATAGCGCCACAGGGAAACAAACTCCGCCCGGTCGGGCAGCAGGGACTGGGCCTCGTCGGGGGAGAGCAGCTCCCCCCGGCGGTATTTATCGTAAATGCAGCGCTCCATCTGGGCCCGGGTGAGAGCGGGGTGGAGATCCACCACCTGCAGCTGCACCGAGCGTACGCCGCGAAATTCATTGATCTGGGGATAAAATGCCACGTCTACCCGGCAGCCGGGGGTCACACCCAGCTGGGCGGCGTCGGCGGAGAAGAAGATGGCATCCAGTACGCTCCCCCGGGCCTCCAGCCGCAGCTTCAAGTGCCGGCCGCGGCCCACCTGGACGGCGGACTGGACGTGGGCGCCGGTGATGACCAGCACGGGGCGGGGATTGCCGGTGCCGCAGGGCTCCAGGGCGTCCAGCGCCTCCACCGAGGCCACATCCAGCTGCTGGGGCTGGACGATGCCGTCGGTCTCCAGCACGGAAGGGGGCTCCTGTCCCGCCTGCTGCTCCAGCACGCCCTGCCGCAGCCGCTGGG
The DNA here is from genome assembly GCA_905205085.1 of uncultured Oscillospiraceae bacterium. GTDB lineage: Bacteria > Bacillota > Clostridia > Oscillospirales > Oscillospiraceae > Lawsonibacter. Next base: position 1,968 of record CAJLCG010000027.1, on the reverse strand, counting down.
CCAGGGCGGGGATATTCTCCTCCCGCACCATAAAGCCCGCCGCCAGGGCGTGGCCGCCGAAGCTTTCCAGCAGGTCGCCGCAGCCCATAAGCAGCTCGAACAGGTTCACCCCGCCCCAGGAGCGGCAGGAACCCTTGCCCATCCCCTGGTCCAGGCAGATCATGAAGGTGGGGCAGGTATACTTCTCGCTCAGGCGGGAGGCCACGATGCCCACCACCCCCTGGTGCCATTCCGGGTCGGCCAGGACGATGGCCCCCTGCTGGGGCTGGTGGTCCAGGCGCTGGATGCACTCCTGAAAGATCTCCCCCTCAATGTTCTGCCGCTCCCGGTTGAGCTGGCACAGCTCCTGGGCCAGTTCCTGGGCCCGCTGGGGGGAATGGGTGAGCAGCAGCTCCCCGGCCAGGGCCGCCTTGCCCATGCGCCCGGCGGCGTTGATGCGGGGGGCCAGGGTGTATCCGATGGACACCGAGGTGAGGGGCCGCTCCCCCAGCCCTGCCTCCTGAATGAGCTGGGCCAGACCCAGCCGCTTGGGGTGGGCCAGGGCGGCCAGTCCGGTCTGGACGATGGTGCGGTTCTCCCCCGTCATGGGCATCACGTCGGCCACCGTGCCCACGGCGGCCAGATCGGCGTAGTCCTCAAACACCTGCCGTGCCCGCTCCGGCCCGGCCACCGCCATGGCCAGCTTCAGGGCCACTCCCACGCCGGCCAGTCCCTTAAAGGGATAGGGGCAGTCGGAGCGGTGGGGGTCCACCACCGCCACAGCGGCAGGCAGGGGGTCCTTGCACTCGTGGTGGTCCGTGACCACCACGTCCACCCCAAGTCCGGCGGCAAACCGCACTTCCTCCACGGCGGTGATGCCGCAGTCCACGGTGACGATGAGGGTCACCCCTTGGTGGGCCAGGGTTTGGATGGCCTCCAGGTTAAGGCCGTAGCCCTCCTCCAGGCGGTCGGGAATGTAGGGGGTCACCTGTCCCCCCATGTGCCGCAGGCAGTCGGTGAGCAGACAGGTGGAGGTGATGCCGTCCACGTCGTAGTCTCCATAGACCGCCAGATGCTCCCCCGTCTCCAGCGCCCGGCGCACCCGCGCCGCTGCCCGGTCCATATCCCGCAGCAGCATGGGGTCCAGCACCGGCTCGGCCCCGGGGGTAAGCAACCGCCGGGCCTGGTCGGGCCGGGTGACGCCCCGGGCGGCCAGGATGGCCGCCAGCAGGGCAGGGATGCCCGCCGCCTCCAGATTCTGGCGCACCCTGGGGCTGCCCGAGGGCATCTTCCACTCTTTGTATTTCACCGGCGGTCACCTCCTCCCAGCTTGCCGCAAGCATACTGCGGCAGTATCACTACTTATTATACCATATTTTTGTGCAAAGACACAAGTGGAAAAGCACACCCCGCCCCTGGGCGTTCCGGCTCTTGTCCGCCGAAAAAAAACGTGATAAAATACGAAAGTTATTTTGGGTTTTTCCCCGCTCTGGGGAGAGAAAAGAGACGAACTTATGACGTATTACAACGCTGGACAATATGATATCGCTGTGATCGGGGCCGGACATGCCGGCATTGAAGCAGCGCTTGCCGCCGCCCGCATGGGCCTGCGCACCGTGTGCTTTACCATCAACCTGGACGCGGTGGGCAACATGCCCTGCAACCCCGCCATCGGCGGCACCGGCAAGGGCCACCTGGTGCGGGAGCTGGACGCCCTGGGCGGCGAGATGGGCCGGGCCGCCGACAAGGCCTGCATCCAGTACCGCATCCTCAACCGGGGCAAGGGCCCGGCGGTGTGGTCCCTCCGGGCCCAGGCCGACCGGCGGAGATACCAGGAGATCATGAAGCACACCCTGGAACAGCAGGAGCGCCTGTGGGTGAAGCAGGCGGAGGTCACCGACATCTGTGCCGAAGGCGGCCGGGTCACCGCCGTGCGCACCGCCTACGGGGCGGTGTACCGGGTGCGGGCGGTGGTGGTGGCCTCGGGTA
>CAJLCG010000026.1 GCA_905205085.1 uncultured Oscillospiraceae bacterium | reverse complement strand
AGGAACCCGCCCCGCAGGGCGGAACACTCCCCCTCTACCAATATAAAGAAAGGAGCCCCATTATGAGCTGGAACGCCGCACTATATTATTACCACCTCTCCCGGGGCGGGGACTACTTCGGGCTGCCCCAGGAGGGTTGGGAGAGCTCGGCCCATGCCGCCCTGGTGCTTCCCCGGGACAAGGGTCCAATCCACATTTCGCCCTGGCTAGACAACTATGGCCGCTATGGGGTGAGCTGGAAAGTAGCAGTCACCTGCCAGGTGGAACTCCAAGCCCCCTATACCCTGAAGATCACCGGCGGCGGTGCGGTGCGCCGGGGGCTCAATACCGTGCTGGATGGGCTGGAGCAGGGCTATAAAATGCTGGGCGGCAAGGGGGAACTCACCCCGGATTTCGGAGCCCCGGAGCTGGCGGCTCAGCGGGGGCTGAAATCGGACAATCCCCAGTTTACCCGGTGGGTGCTCCAGAGTCATGAGCTGCGGGAGGCGTTAAAGAAGTGCGAGAAGGCCTCGGTGCGGGTGGAGCCCCTGGTTCCCGGCAGCAGCCAGCACATGGTCTGTGCCCAAGTGAGCATGACAGAGATCCTGGACACAGACGATTATGATTTCCTGGCGGAGGATGAAAAGCGGCGGAAATCCTATGAGGAGAGCGGCCTGTTTGAACGGCTGGACGCCCTGGTGGAGCTGCTGGAGGCCGCCCGGGACGCGGTAACCGCCTGGCCCATGCCCCAGACCTATGAGGCCCCAAAATAGACCATTGACCGGGGGAGTATAATAGAGGTAAACTTCCCCGCAAGAAAGGAATCCGCCCCGCAGGGCGGAACCCCAGAGGCGAAACGCAGTTTCGCAGAAAGCTTTTTTGCTACTTTTTTCTCGAAAAAAGTAGGGCCAAGCTTTCTTTCAAGAAAGCATAGAAAGAGGGAAAAAGAGGTGAACCCCCATGGCCCCTAAAATTTTAGTGATTGTCGGCCCCACGGCCTCGGGCAAGACCCGCATGGCGGTGGAGCTGGCCCAGCGCCACAACGGCGAGGTGATCTCCGCCGACTCCATGCAGATCTACCGCACCATGGACATCGGCACCGCCAAGCCCACCAAAGAGGAGATGGGGGGCATCCCCCACCACATGATCGACGTGGCCGACCCAGAGGAGGACTTCTCCGTGGCCCGGTACGTGGAGATGGCCGCCCGGTGTGTGGACGACGTGCTGGCGCGGGGCAAACTGCCCATCGTGGCCGGGGGGACGGGATTGTACATCGACTCCCTCCTGTCCGGGCGCACCTTCGCCCCCTTCTCCCCCGACAGCGCCCTGCGTGGGGAGCTGGAGCGGGAGCTGGCGGAACAAGGCGGTCCGGCCATGCTGGAGGCCCTTCGTCAGGTGGACCCGGAAGCGGCGGCGCGGCTGCACCCCAACGACCACAAGCGGATCATCCGCGCCCTGGAGGTCTACCGCTCCACCGGCAAGACCATCACCCAGCACAACCGGGAGACCCAAGCTATCCCGCCCCGGTATGACGCGCTAACCATCGGGCTGGCCTTCCAGGACCGGCAGGCCATGTGGAAGCGCATCGACCAGCGGGTGGACGAGATGGTGGCCGCCGGGCTGGAGGAGGAGGTGCGCAGGCTGCTTACCAGCGGCATCTCCCCCAAGTGCACCGCCATGCAGGCCATCGGCTACAAGGAATTTACCCAGGCCCTGTCCGGGGAGATGACCTGGCAGGAGGCCGCCGAGGTGGTAAAGCTGCGCTCCCGCCAGTACGCCAAGCGGCAGCTCACCTGGTTTGGCCGCAATCCCAGCACCCGCTGGGTGCGCTGGGACGATCCCCCGGAATTTGAGCGGGGGCGGCGGGCTTCGACAGAATATATGGAAGAATTTGGTATATCATAGGGGCACTCAGGCCGGGACTCCGGCCATAGAAAAAGGAGTGCTACATATGCAGAAAACAAATAATCTTCAGGAGATCTTTCTCACCCAGGTCCGCCGGGAGCGCCGGAATGTTACCGTTTTTTTGATGAACGGCTATCAGATGCGGGGCTATGTCACCGGCTTTGACGCCTTCACCGTGGTACTGAGCAGCGACGGCAAACAGATGGTCATTTACAAGCACGCCATTTCCACCATTGTACCCGAGCGGCCCATTCCCCTGACAGCTCCGGAGAGCTGACTGTCTCCCGGACCCATCCAGCCCCCTGCCAGCGGGCAGAAAGAGAGAACGCTATGAAACAAGGAAGACCCCTTATCACCTTTGTCATTGCCCTGTTTGCCGGGGCGCTGGTCCTGTATGCCATTTTCAGTGTGTGGAAGACCTTCCAGGACCCCTTTGTCTCCACCTATGTATACAGCTACACCCTCAACGACAGCATCCAGACGGATGGGCTGATCATCCGGGAGGAGCAGGTGCTCTCCGGCGGGCAGGGTATTGTGGATGTGACCCGGGGCGAGGGCGAGCAGGTGGGAATCAACCAGACGGTGGCCCTCATCTACCGGGACGATCAGGCCCGCCAGAGCCAGGAGCAGCAGGAGGCCCTGCGTCTGGAGATCACCCAGCTGCAATATGCCCTTGGCCAGGGGGAGGATGTCAGTTCCGCGGCTAAGCTCAACGACGACATTTTAAACGCCATGGTGTCCCTGCGGGTGGCCAGCACCCAGCAGGACTTCAGCGACCTGGAGGACCAGGTGCTGGAAGTGAAGGGCAAGGTGCTGCGCCGGGAGTACACCTACAGCGATGAGCTGAGCACCGACTCCCTGGCCACCCGGCTCCAGGAGCTGCAGACCCAGTACCAGACCCTGATTAATCAGAGTTACTCCGCCATCACCCAGGTCACGGCCCCGGTCTCGGGCACCTTCTCCACCCTGGTGGACGGCTATGAGGGACTCATTAACCTGGAGAGCGCCATGAACCTCACCCCCCAGGCCCTGACGGACCTGATGAATCAGACCCCCACTGGGGACAGTACCGCCGTGGGCAAGCTGATTTCCTCCAACCGGTGGTACTTTGCCGCCGTGGTCACCCAGGAGGAGGGGGAACGGCTGGAACAGGCCGGCAGCCTCACCCTCCGCTTCGCCGGAGACTTTACCAAGGAGGTCTCCATGACGGTGGAGAAAGTGAACCAGGACGAGCAGGGCCAGGCGGTGGTCATCCTGTCCAGCGACCGCTATCTGGAGCAGACCACCCTGCTGCGCCGGGAGACGGCAGAGCTGATCTTCAACAGCCGCACCGGACTGCGGGTGCCCAAGAATGCCCTGCGTATGGTCACCACCACCTCGGAGGATGAGGAGACCGGCGAGACGGTGGAGACCGACACCCTGGGAGTGTACGTGGTCACCGCCGGCCGGGCGGAATTTAAGCCGGTGACCATCCTCACCGAGGGAGACGACTTCTATGTGGTCCAGTCGGTGCGGGATGATAAAAAGGCCCTGCGGGCGGGAGACGAGGTCATCGTCGAGGCCACGGGGCTGTACGACGGGCAGCTGCTGCTGTATTGATGGAACAACGTCCGCCCCGGCGGGGCGGAAGGACAGAAAGAAAGAAGGAACCGATTATGTCCATTCAGGAGCATGTGAACGCAGTACGGGAAAAGATCGCGGCGGCGGCCAAGGCCGCCGGGCGGGACCCTGGGGAGATCACCCTGTGTGCCGCGACCAAGGTACAGACCGACGATACCATCCGGGAGGCGATTGCCGCGGGGATCACCGTGTGCGGCGAGAACCGGGTGCAGGAGCTTACCGCCCACCTGGAGGCCAACGCCTATGAGGGGGCCCAGGTCCACTTCATTGGCCACCTTCAGACCAACAAGGTAAACAAGGTGGTGGGCAAGGTGGACCTCATCCACTCGGTGGACTCGGAGCGGCTGCTGCGGGCCATTGACCACCAGGCGGACAAGCTGGGCTTGGTGCAGGACGTGCTGCTGGAGGTAAATGTTGCCGGGGAAGAGAGCAAAGGGGGCTGCACCCCCGACGAGGCCCGGGAGCTGGCCCAGCTGGCTCAGGCCTTGGAACATGTGCGTTTGCGGGGGCTTATGGCCATTCCCCCCATCTCCCTCAATCCGGGGGACAACATCCCTTATTTTTCTGCAATGCAGAAGCTTTTTGTTGACATAAAGGGAAAAATGGCCCATAATCAAGATGATATGGATTGCCTGTCCATGGGTATGAGCGGCGATTATGAGGACGCCATTGCCCAGGGCGCCACCTTGGTGCGTGTGGGTACGGCCCTGTTTGGGCCCCGGCCTCCCATGGGAAAGCAATAAATTACAGATAATTCCAGAGAAAAGAGGGTTTATACCATGGGATTTTTAGACGAATTCAAGCGCCTGGCCCACCCCTATGAGGATGAGGAAGAGGACGAGTTTGACGAGAGCTTTGATGCGTCGCCCCGTCCCGTGGAGCGCCGGGAGCGTCCCGCCCGCAGCGAGCAGAGCTATGCGCCCATCGACGAGCTGGAAGCCCGCCGCAGCAACAAGGTGGTCAACATCCGGGCGGCCACTCAGCTGCAGGTGGTTCTGGTGAAGCCCGAGCGCTTCGAGAATGCCAGCGAGATTGCCGACCACCTGCGTGAGAAGCGCACCGTGGTGCTCAACCTGGAGTCCACCAACAAGGAGATCGCCCGCCGCCTGCTGGACTTCTTGTCCGGTGTGGCCTACGCCAACGAGGGCAAGATCAAGAAGGTGGCCATTTCTACTTACATCATCACGCCCTACAACGTGGACATCCTGGGCGATCTCATTGATGAGCTGGAGAACAACGGGCTGTATTTCTAAAGCCCTGCCCTGCCCGGTTTCGGGCATAACAGATAAGATTTTGGGGGGATTACTATGCTGACTCCGCAGGAGGTTTCTGAGCGCGCCTTTCCCAAGGCGTCCTTTGGCGGATACAATATGGCCCAGGTGGACGAGTTCCTGGACGTGCTGACCGAGGATTACAGTGCTCTGTACAGCGAGAACGCGGTACTTAAGAGCAAGATGAAGGTGCTGGTGGAGAAGGTGGAGGAGTACCGCTCCACTGAGGACGCTATGCGCAAGGCGCTGATGACCGCCCAGCGGATGGCGGACGAGCTGGTGAAGGAGGCCCAGGACCAGCGGGATCAGCTTTTGCAGCAGGCCCAGGCCGAGGCCAAGCAGCAGGTGGAGTCCATCCGCCAGGAGGTGGAGGCGGAGCAGTACCGCCTGACCTGCGCGCAGCAGGAGACCGCCGCCTACGTGCAGAAGGTGAAGGCCCTGCATCAGCAGACCCTGACCTATCTGGACCAGTTGGAGCAGATCACGCCCCAGCAGCCCCAGGAGGAGCAGCCCGCCCAGCCCGACGCGGTGGACCAGGCCGTCTCTGACATTGACGACAGCGTGCAGCGTCTGGTGGCCAAGGCCATGGCCGAGGCCAAGGAGGAGAACGAGAAGGCCCGCCAGAGCCAGGACCTGTCCGACACCGCCGAGTTCCCCGCCCAGGGAGCCAAGGAGCCCGAGCACGACGACATGGAGCAGACCACCCGCATCGACTTCGGGGAGCTGCAGTTCGGCCGGGACTACGAGATCAAGTAAATCTGATACATAAAACACCCCGGAACCTTAGGTTCCGGGGTGTTTTCATTCTTGATTTTGTCTAAAAAACGGGAGGTTAGTAAACCACTCCGGCAGAGGACACTCCAACTCCACCGGCTGTCCCGTGGTGGGGTGGATAAAACGCAGCCGCCGGGCGTGCAGGCACTGGCCCGCCAGGCCGGGCACCGGCTTTTTCGCCCCGTACACCGTGTCTCCCAGCAGGGGATGGCCCAGGTAGGCCATATGGACGCGGATCTGGTGGGTGCGGCCGGTCTCCAGGCGGCACTCCAGGTGGGTGCAGCCGGAGTAGCGCCCCAATACCCTCCAGTGGGTCACCGCCGCGCGGCCCTTGGGGTCCACCGCCATCTTCTTTCGGTCCACCGGGTGGCGGCCAATGGGGGCGTTTACCGTGCCGCTGTCCTCTTTAAAGCCCCCCACCGCCACCGCCTCATACACCCGAGCCAGGGTGTGGTCCTGGAGCTGGGCGGCCAGGGCCAGATGGGCCCGGTCATTTTTCGCCGCTATGATGAGGCCGGAGGTGTCCCGGTCGATGCGGTGGACGATGCCCGGGCGCAGCTCTCCGTTGATGCCCGACAGGGAATCCCCGCAGTGATAGAGCAGGGCGTTGACCAGGGTGCCGTCGGGGTGGCCCGGAGCGGGATGGACCACCATCCCCACCGGCTTGTTCACCACGATCACGTCGTTGTCCTCGTACACCACGTCCAGGGGGATGTTCTGGGGGACGATCTCCACCGGCTGAGGGTCGGGGAGCAGCACCTCCACCACCATGCCGGGGGTGGTCTTGGCGTTCTTTTTCAGGGGCTTTCCTCCGCTGGTCACCGCCCCCTGCTCCAGCAGGCGCTGGGCGGCGGAGCGGGTCAGCTCCTCCACCTGGCCCGCCACAAAGGCGTCCAGCCGCTCGCCCCCCTCCTGAGCGGTGAGAATGAGGGGGGTCACAGGCTGTTCTCCCGGGACTTGGGTCCCTCCAGCTTGTCCCACAGCAGCAGGTAGTACAGGGCGGCCCCGATGCCGCCCACCACCACGCAGATGTCGGCCACGTTAAAGACGGCGAAGTTCATAAACAGCACGTTGAACATATCCACCACGTAGCCCTGGAGGGCCCGGTCGATGAGGTTGCCCACGGCTCCCGCCAGCAGCAGGCTGAGGCACACCCGGCCCAGGGGGTGACGGAAAAACTTCTTGACCAGAGCCACCGCCAAAATCACCGACATCACCAGAGAGATGAGGGTCAAAATCCAGGTGTGCTGGTTAAACAGGGAGAAGGCGGCCCCGGTGTTCTGCACGTAGGTCAGGTCCAGAATGTGGGGCAGGAAGGGCACGTGTTGCCCCAGAGGAATATTTTGGACCACCAGATATTTTACCAGCTGGTCCAGGGCCACCAGAGCGGCCACAAGCAGGGCATATACCATAAAAAGCTCCTTTGAAAGGTGACATAATACAAAATGAAGGTGGATTTTATTGTATCATGTTCTCCCCCGGGGCACAACGGGGAATTTCCAAACAGAACGTAGATTTTTACCTTTTCCCATATAGCGCCAGGTGGTAAAATAGAAAAACCAAGAGAAAGAAGGAGGGGACCTGCATGGACATTCAGGGCCTGCAAAAAATGACCCTGCTGGACTACCCCGGCAAGGTGGCCTGTACGGTTTTTTTGGGAGGGTGTGACTTTCGCTGTCCCTTCTGTCATAACGGGGAGCTGGTCCTCTCCTCTGCCCCGGCGGAGATGGACCAGGAGGAGCTGCTGGCCTTTTTGAAAAAGCGCCAGGGTCTGCTGGACGGGGTGTGCATCACCGGCGGGGAGCCCCTGCTGCGGCCCGACCTGAAGGGGCTGTTGGAGGCCATCCACGCCCTGGGCTACCCGGTGAAGCTGGACACCAACGGCAGCCACCCCCGGGCCCTGGTGGACCTGGTGGAGCGCAAGCTGGTGGACTACGTGGCCATGGACGTGAAAAACAGCCCGGAGCGCTACCCGGAGACGGTGGGAGTGCCGGGGCTGGACGTGGGCCCCATCCGGGAGAGTGTGGGGTTTCTGCTGGAGGGGATGGTGGACTACGAGTTCCGCACCACGGTGGTGCGGGAATTCCACGATTCGGACAGCTTCCGTGCCATCGGCCCCTGGCTGGCAGGGGCAAAGCGGTATTTTCTCCAGTCCTTTGTAGACCGGGACACGGTGATTCAGGAGGGGCTGCACCCCTGGGGCCGAGAGGAGCTGGAGGAGTTTGCCGCCATCGTGCGGCCCTGGGTGCCGGAGGTGGCCCTGCGGGGCGTGGATTAAGAAAAACAGGCTGTGATTTTCTGATAGAAAATCACAGCCTGTTTTTTAATTTAGCTTATTCTGTGGGGTCCGGGCAGTTCTCCGCCAGGTCCAGAATGATGTCCACGCACTTATCGATCCCCAGCACGCTGGAGTCCAGACACACGTGGTAGTTCTGGGACATGCCCCACTCCCGGTCAGTGTAGTGCTTGTAGTTGATGCGGCGGCGGGCATCCTTGTCCTGGAGCCGCTTCTCCGGAGCCACCTCCGACTCGCCGTACAGCCGCACGATGCGGTGGGCGCGGAAATCCATGCTGGCGTGGATAAAGGTGTGCAGACAGTCGGTGCGGTCTCGCAGAATATAGTCGGCGCACCGGCCCACAATGACACAGGGGCCCTTGTCCGCCAGGTCCAGGATGACATTGTGCTGGATGGTCCACAGGAAGTCGGCGGCGGTCATGCCGCCCATGACTCCGGGGACGCCCCGGCCTAAAAAGGAGAAGGCAAAGTGGGTCTTGCCGGGGGCAAACTCCCCCTGCTCCTCAATGTACTTGGGGTCAAAGCCGCTCTCCAGAGCCACCTGCTTGACCAGCTCCTTGTCGTAGTAGGGGATGCCGAGGCGCTGGGCCACCGTCTTGCCGATGGTGCGTCCGCCGCTGCCAAACTCCCGACTGACGGTGATGATATTTTTCTTCATAACCGATTAACCTCCTTCGCCGGGCGGGAGACCGCCAACGATTTGACTATATTATACAACATCTCAACTGATTTTGCATGTGTTTTTGCGAAGAGAGCCAAGAGAAAAAGTGGGTAGACAAAGGGGCTCAGGTGTGATAAGATACCGGCGACGAGTTTGAATCTATCTCGTCCAAGCCCGAAGCGCGGAGGACAGGCCCATAGGGGAGCTTGGAGCGGAGCGAAGGGTGCAAACCAAGACCGGCATGGCCGGGCTGTTTGTGCCCTGAGACGAAGTGAAAGCGACCCGGCCATGGGCCCAGTCCGCAGCGTGACAATACGAAGCGCAAATGTATTGTTTCGGGTTCGTTCGGGGGGCAGCAAACATGCCTCGCCGTTCTCTAAATAATAAAATGGAGGTTTTTTTATGCGCAAATTTACCACCCGAGACCTGTCTCTGGCCGCCATCATCGCGGCGGTGTACGCGGTTCTCACCCTGATCCTGCCCATCCCCGCCTTTACCGGCATCCAGGTGCGCCTGTCTGAGGCCCTCACCGTGCTGCCCTTCCTGTTCCCTGCTACGGCACCGGGACTGGTGATCGGCTGCTTCATTGCCAACCTGTTTTCCCCTTACGCTCTGGACGTGGTATTCGGCACCGCAGCTACTCTGATCGCCTGCATCATGACTCAGCATATGCCCAACCGATATCTGGCCCCCCTGCCCCCGGTCATCTGTAACGCGGTCATCGTAGGTGCGGAGTGTGCTTGGTACCAGGTGGGAGGCTTTGGCCCCGCTTTCTGGCCCGCTTACGCCTTCAACGCCTTTACCGTGGGCTTTGGTGAGCTGCTGGCTTGCTATATTCTGGGCAGCGTGCTGCTGGCCGCCCTGCCTCGGGTGTCCTTCTTCCGGGCTATGATCCCCCAGGAGCGCCTGAATCGTCTGGGGTTTGACCGTACCGCTCACACGCTTTCTTGACCTACTTTTCTCGAGAGAAAAGTAGGCAAAAGAGCTTCCTGCGAAACTGCGTTTCGCCTCTTTGCCTGTATGTGAGATTTTTTGTGGGAGTGACTGCTCAAGTCGCTCCCACTTTTTTATTTGGAGGGTTCTCACCTCAAAACAAAAAATCCCCCAGGGACAAGCCCTGGGGGAAATCCATTTTACTGATTCAAAATATCCATAAATTCCTGCCCGGTAATGGTCTCATGCTCATAGAGATACCCGGCGATCTCATGGAGCTTGCCCTCGTGTTCCTTCAGCAGCCCCATGGCCTTGTCGTACTGTTCATCCACCAGCTGGGTGACCTTCTTGTCAATGCGGGCCTGGGTCTCGGGGGAGCAGGCCAGGGAGGCGTCGCCGCCCAGGTACTGGTTGCTCACCGTCTCAAAGGCCACAAAGCCGAACTCCTCGCTCATGCCGAAGCGGGAAATCATAGATCGGGCCAACTTGGTGGCCTGTTCAATATCATTGGAGGCTCCGGTGGTGATGGAGTGGAAGACCAACTCCTCAGCGGCCCGGCCGCCGGTGTAGGTGGCGATCTTGTTCAGCAGCTCATCCTTGGACATAAGGAAGTGGTCGCCGTCGTCCACCTGGAGAGTATAGCCCAGCGCACCGGAGGTGCGGGGAATAATGGTGATCTTCTGTACGGGGGCGGAGTGGTTTTGCAGGGCGGCCACCAGGGCGTGGCCCACCTCGTGGTAGGCAACGATCTTCTTTTCCTCGTCGGAGAGTACCCGGCTCTTCTTCTGGTAGCCTGCAATGACCACCTCCACGCTCTCCTGCAAGTCCTCCTGGGTGGCAAACTGCCGGCCCGACCGCACCGCCCGCAGGGCGGCCTCGTTGACGATGTTGGCCAGCTCCGCGCCGGAGGCGCCCGCGGCGGTCTTAGCAATGGGCTCAAAGTCCACATCCTCCGCCAGGCGGATCTTCCGGGCGTGGACCTTCAGGATCTCAATGCGGCCCTGGAGGTCGGGCAGCTCCACAGGGATGCGCCGGTCAAAGCGGCCGGGACGCAGCAGGGCAGGGTCCAGGCTGTCGGGGCGGTTGGTGGCGGCCAGCACCACCACGCCCTTGGAGCCGTCAAAGCCGTCCATCTCGGTGAGCAGCTGGTTGAGGGTCTGCTCCCGCTCGTCGTTGCCCATCATCTGACCATCACGCTTTTTGCCGATGGTATCAATTTCGTCGATAAAGACGATACAGGGGGCCTTCTCGTTGGCCTGTTTAAAGAGGTCGCGCACCTTGGCGGCGCCACGGCCCACGAACATTTCCACAAATTCGCTGCCTGCGATGGAGAAGAAGGGCACGTTTGCTTCACCGGCCACGGCCTTGGCCAGCAGGGTTTTACCGGTGCCCGGAGGGCCTACCAGCAACGCACCCTTGGGCAGCTTGGCGCCGATGGCGGCGTACTTGGCCGGGTCGTGGAGGAAGTCCACGATTTCGCTGAGCAGCTCCTTGGCCTCGTCCTCACCGGCCACGTCGGCAAAGCGGATGCCGCTGGAGGAGGGGACATACACCTTGGCCCCGGAGTTGCCGCCCATACCGAACATCATGCCGTCCCCGCCGCCCATGCTCTTCTGCATCCGCTTGCGGATAAAGTAGCCGATGAGCAGGAAGGGCACCAGGGGCAGCACCCACCCCACCAGAATGGAGGTGAGCAGCCCGGGCTGGGTATCCACCCGGTTGATATCGCCGCCGTGCTCATAGACGCGCTGAACCATCTCGGTGTCGCTGTCGATGGCGGTGGTCTTGTAGATCTTTTCCTGAGCCTTGTCGGTAAAGGTGATCTCATCCCCTTCAATCTGCACCAGACCAATATTTTCGTCATAGGTCATAGACATGAAGGTGGAGTAGCTCACCTCCTGAACCTGCTTTTCCAGCACAGCCGGGAAAAATGTCATGTTCAGCACCATCAAAATGAGCATACCGATGAGATAATAGAATACTAGGGGGCGCTTGGAAGGCTTTTTCACTTCCTGCATAAGAGCTCCATCCTTTCTGATCTCCTCTTGGGGGAGAAACGTGATTTGTCATCACGAATTTATTTTATCTTAGCCCATTTCCCGAGAAAATCAAATTTTAAGTATGAATAAATTATGATTCTTTTATGAACAAAAGACGGAATGTGACTTTCTGAGCGATCAGAAAGTCACCAAAGAATCGCCGGGGGGCTCCTTCGATGAACACTCGGCTTATGCCGGTGTTCATAGGCGTCGCCGCCCCGGACCCCCATTTACGGGGGGCGCCTTCCTGGGGGCTTGGTTGGAACCTTCCGGCGGGCAAAACCTGAGTGTCTGATTCTGCTCACCTCGGCCCACTGGGGCCTAGATGTGCAAAATTTGGTGGATCAGTGCGCTGGAATGACACCGCCTACCCTGGCAAAGCTGTGGAAGCTGGGCAGTTGCTGGGGTATCTACGCGGCCCCCAGTGCCTTTTTGGTTCCTTTTTGGGCAAATTAAAAGGAACCCGTCCCGCAGGGCGGAACCCCCATAAAAAAGGTGGGAGCGACGTAACATGTCACTCCCACAAAAAGTCTCCTTTACGGGCGCAGAGGCGAAGCGGAGCTTCGCACAAAGTTCTTTGCCAAGCTTTCTTTCAAGAAAGCGGTTAACGGTGGACGATGTTTTCAGAGATCTCCCCCAGGGCTTGGGCGGCCTCCATATCAAAGCGCTGGCTGCGGGCCAGGTCGGCCAGGGAGACGATGCCCACCAGCTTTCCCCCCTCCACCACCGGCAGGCGGCGCACCTGCTGGCGGGCCATAAGCTGGGTGGCGGCCCGGCAGTCATCCTGAGGCGACACGGTGGCACAGCCCCGGGTCATGATTTCCCGCACCAGAGTCTGGGCGGGGTCCTCCTCGGCGGCCACGCACCGCAGCACGATGTCCCGGTCGGTGACCACGCCCCGCAGCTTTCGGTCCTCCCCGCACACCGGCAGCACTCCCACGTTGTGGCGGCTCAGGAGCCGGGCAGCCAGAGCGGCGGAGGAGGTGGGCTCAATGGTGACCACGCTGGGGTTCATCAGATCCTTTACTTGCACAGGGATCATCCTTTCCAGACGCAGGGCGTCCTGTTTTTGTCAGTATGCCCCGGGCCTGTCCCGACCATACCGTCCATTCTTTAAATCAGATTAAGAATTAGACAAGAGTGTCAAAATCCCGTTGCATTCTTCCTGGAAAACAGGTATACTTGCATCATTTCCAAGCGGCATATTTTACCGCAGAGAGGAGAACCAACTTGAACAACGAAGGAAAAAAGCCCCGGAAAAACCTGAGCAAACCGGGCAAGATCCTCATCAACCTGCTGGTGACGGCGGTAGTAGGCTTTATCTACTTCTACATGGGCCTGCCCGCCATCAATTTACAGTCTCCGGACTTTTACAGCTTCATCTTTGTGCTGTGTTTGGCCTATGTGGCCTCCGCCCTGGTGACCTCCGGCTTCCGGGACGGTAAGACCTCGGGCAAGGCCCGGGTGGGAGACTACTTCCGCTTTATCAAGCAGCAGTGCCTGCCGGTGGGCATCTTTATGGTGCTGCTGGTGGTGGTTGCCCTGGTGGGTCAGGTCATCTCCCTGCCCATCTTCCGGGCGGGAGCCTACCGGGACCTGCTCACCGTGGAGGACGGCACCTTTGCCCAGGATATCAGCCAGATCTCCTTTGACAAAATCCCCACCCTGGACCGGGAGAGCGCTGAGTACCTGGGCGACCGGCAGATGGGTACCCTCAGTGACATGGTCAGCCAGTTTGAGTATTCCAACGACTCCACCCAGATCAACTATCAGGGTCGTCCTGTGCGAGTGGCCCCCATTGATTACGCCGATCTCATCAAATGGTTCACTAACCGGGGCGAGGGCCTGCCCGCCTACGTGGTGGTGGACATGGTGACCCAGGAGGCCAACGTGGTGCGGCTCCAGGAGGGCATGAAGTACTCCTTCTCCGAGCCCCTCAACCGCAACATTATGCGCCATCTCCGCTTCCAGTACCCCACCTATATGTTTGATACTCCTCAGTTTGAGATCGACGAGGAGGGCCAGCCCTGGTGGATCGCCCCCCGGGTGGTGAAGACCATCGGCCTGTTCGGCGGCACCGACATTAAGGGCGCCGTGCTCTGTAACGCTATCACCGGTGAGAGCACTTACTACGACATTGCCGACGTGCCTACTTGGGTAGACAACGTGTATACCCCCCAGCTCATTATGCAGCAGTACGACTACCATGGCACCCTGGTCAACGGCTTTATCAACTCCGTGCTGGGCCAGCGGGACGTGACGGTGACCACCGAAGGGTATAACTACATCGCCCTCAACGACGATGTATATGTGTACACCGGCGTTACCTCCGCCAACGCGGACCAGTCCAACCTGGGCTTCCTGCTGAGCAACCAGCGCACCAAGGAGACCAAGTTCTACTCCGCTCCGGGTGCCACAGAGAACGCTGCCAAGGCGTCGGCCCAGGGCGAGGTGCAGGATCTGGGCTATACGGCCACCTTCCCCCTGCTGCTCAACATCGCCGGAGAGCCAACCTACTTTATTCCTCTGAAGGACGCTACCAGCCTGGTGAAGAGCTATGCCATGGTAAACGTGGCCCAGTATCAGGTAGTCACGGTGGCCTCCTCGGTGGCCCAGTGTGAGCAGAACTACATTCGTCTGCTCTCGGACAAGGGAATCACCGAGCCTGAGGAACTGCCTCAAACCACCGCCCAGGGCACCGTGGCGGAGACCCGCTCCGCCGTGCTGGACGGCAACACCTACTACTACGTCCGCCTGGACGGCGAGGAGGTCTTCTACTCCCTGTCGGCGGCCAAGAATGAGCTGGCTGTCATCCTCAACGTGGGCGACAAGGTGACCATCGAGCACGCGGCTACCGAGAGCGGAAGTTCCATCCTGGAGGGCTACTCCCTGACCATCGATGGTCGGGCGGCCTCCAATCAAGCCGACACAGGCGAGGATACCGCTCAGCCGGCAGCATAACTTAAAATCTCAAATAAAAGAAGGCCGTCCCGGCAGGGACGGCCTTCTTTTGGTATTTAGGTCAGGTTTTGCTGGACAGTGCAGCCCATGCCAATCATGCTGGCCCGGTTACCCAGCTGAGCAGCGGCCAGGCGGCAGCCTAAGAAGCTGGGTTTCAGCAGAGGACGCACCTGTGCCTCCACCCGGGGCAGGACCTGGGGGGCCTCCATAACCCCGCCGCCTAAGATCACCCGCTCCGGGGCAAAAGCGTGGATCAGGCCCACCAGGCCCAGAGCCACCTCGCTGCACCAGCGGTCCACCAACTGGGACACGGCGGGCTCATCCAGGCGGGCAAAGATAGCGCGGCCATCGGTGAGAGAGGAATCCAGCTCCTGGGCCATGCGCACCAGGGCGGTGGTACTGGCGTAACGCTCATAGCTGCCCGAGCCCCGGTCGTCAGGCCGCAGGTCCTCCGGATGGACCAGCATGCCGCCAAATTCTCCGGCGCTGGCCATGCCCCGGTAGAGCTGCCCATTCAGGATGCAGGCTCCGCCCACGCCGGTGCCGTAGCTGACCATAAGGCTGTGGCAGGCTCCCTGGGCCGCGCCGTGGAAGGCCTCCCCCAGGGCGGCGGCATTGACGTCATTTTCCACTGCGGCCGGTACTCCCAGTTCCTGAGTGAGCAGACGGCCTACCTCCATGCCGGTATAGCCCGGGATGTTGTCGCACAACAGGATGCGGCCGCTCTCCGGCTCTACCTCCCCGGCGGTGGACATACCTACTCCGTCGATGGGGCCCATAGCACGGACCAGGGAAATGACCCGGTCCAGCACCGCCTGGGCGCCCTCCTGGGCGTGGGTGGGGGTCTGCTGGGTGTGAGACAGTGTGCTTCCGTCCCACAGGCCGCTTTTGATCATCGTGCCGCCTAAATCAATACAAGCAATGCGATAAGACATGATGGGTTCCTTCCTTAATCAGTGAAATTCCTGCCCCGCCAGGTGGAATAGGCCAAGCAAGAAAGTGGGAGCGACGAAATACGTCACTCCCACAAAAATTTCTCTTACGGGCGCAGAGGCGAAGCGAAGCTTCGCAGAAAGCTTTTTTGCTAACTTTTTTCTCGAAAAAAGTTAGTGCATGTCGTGGCTGTTCAGCAAATTTTGCTTGATGTCCCACAGCTTCTGGCTCAGGTCCACATAGTAGTTGTGGGGGTTCTCAAAGCGCTTGACCTCGTCCCACAGGGAGTCCACCTGCCGCTGGCAGTAGGAGCGGCTGGCCTGGAGGTCGGGCACCTGGTAGACCAGCTCGCCGCCCAGGAAGATGGGGACCATCAGCTCCTTGGCCTCGTAGCCGGTGAAGGTTTTGCGTTTCCAAGTGGCATCGGGGTCGAAGAGCTCCAGGGGCTGGGTGAAGTCAAACTCCTCATCGTGCAGGCAGATGAGATCGGCCTCCGCCTTGCCGGTGTCCTTGGAGAAGATGCGGTAGATCTTCTTAAAGTGAGGCGTGGTGATCTTGGCGGCGTTTTCGCTGATCTTGATCTTGGGAATGATGGTGCCGTTCTCATCCTCGATGGCCACCAGCTTGTACACCCCGCCGAAGACGGGCTCGGAACGGGAGGTAATGAGCCGCTCGCCCACGCCGAAGGAGTCGATGCGGGCGCCCTGGCGCACCAGGTCCCGGATGATGTACTCGTCCAGGGCGTTGGAGGCGAAGATCTTGCAGCTGGTGAGGCCCGCCTCGTCCAGCATCTCCCGGGCCTTCCGGGACAGGTAGGTGAGGTCGCCGGAGTCCAGACGGATGCCGCACTTGGTGATGCCCATGGGCTCCAGCACCTCTTTAAAGGCACGGATGGCGTTGGGCACGCCGGATTTCAGCACGTTATAGGTGTCCACCAGCAGGATGGCGTTTTCCGGATAGAGCTGGCAGTAAGTCTTAAAGGCGGTGTACTCGTCGGGGAACATCTGCACCCAGGAGTGGGCCATGGTGCCGGTGGCGGGAGAGCCATAGTGCTGGTCGGCCATGGTACAGGCAGTGGCGGAGCAGCCGGCAATGTAGCTGGCCCGGGCGCCCAGCAGAGCGCCGTCGGGGCCGTGGGCCCGGCGGGAACCGAATTCTGCCACCGGGCGGCCCTCGGCGGCCCGGACGATGCGGTTGGACTTGGTGGCGATGAGGCACTGGTGGTTGAGGCACAGCAGGACAAAGGTCTCAATAAACTGAGCCTGGATGGCAGGGGCCCGCACGGTGAGGATGGGCTCGCCGGGGAAGATGGGGGTGCCCTCGGGCACGGCCCAGATGTCGCCGGTAAAGCGGAAGGTGCGCAGATACTCTAAAAACTCCGGGGCAAAGCAGCCTTTACTGCGGAGATATTCAATATCTTCCTCATCAAAGCACAGGTTCTGGATGTACTCCACCACCTGGGCCAGGCCCGCCGCGATGGCAAAGCCTCCCTTGTCCGGGACGGAGCGGTAAAACACATCGAAATAACAGATCCGGTCGGCCAGTCCGGTCTGGAAATAGCCGTTGCCCATGGTCAGCTCGTAGAAGTCGCAGAGCATGGTCAGGTTTGTTTTTGCTTTCATGGCTGGGGCAGCCTCCTCACATGGGGGTGACAAGACACCCCGAATTGCCTTTATTATACTCGGTCCCTTGGGGAAAGGCAAGGATAAGCGGCGTTTTTAGTAAAAAAATTGTTAAGATTGGGAAGAAAATGGATGGGAGGTATGCGATTTTTTCCTGCTGGAGATACTAAAGGGGAAACAAGCGGAGAAGGAGGGAACGGTATGGAGATATCCAGCCGCACGTTGGAAAATCTGGCCCGGGGGCTGGCGGAGAAAAATCTGGCCCGCAGCCGGTATATGCTGGCGGCGGGAGCGGCCCACCGGGAGGGGCTGGCGGTGGTGGAGCTGCTGTTTGTGCGCACGGCGGAGCAGGAGCGGGTGCACGGACGGCAGTTCGCCCGGCTGAGCCAGGAGCTGGGAGGCGAAGATGTGCGGGCCGAGGGGGCCTATCCCCTGGAGATGGAGCAGGACACGGTACAGTGGCTGCGCCGGGCCAAGGAAGAGGAGGACCGGGAGGCCGGGGAGTGGCGGGAGTTTGCCCGCCAGGCCCGAGAGGACGGGGCGCCCCAGGCCGCAGACCTGTTTGAGCAGGTGGCCCAGGTGGACGAGACCCACGGGGACCGGTTTGCCCGGTGGGCAGGGCGTTTGGAGGAAGGGGAGCTGTTTACCCGTCCCCTCCCCTGCCTGTGGCGGTGCATCGTCTGCGGCCACACCCAGTATGAGGAGGGGGCGCCGGAGCGCTGCCCCCTGTGCCAGGGGCCAAAGAGCCAATTTCTGGCCCTGGAGGGAGAGGACTGGTTTTAAAGAGGCATATAACCAGACATTAAGGATTCCTTTATACTTTTTTCATTGCCCTGGTCCGGGAAGCTGTGATATACTGACTCTATCTGGACAGGGTTTCTGTCCGGTCTGATGATAAAGAAAAGGCGGGATATAAGTTGGAGCGTACCTTTGACGCGCTGGTGGTCGGCGCGGGTTATGCCGGGGCGGTGTGCGCCCGGCAGTTGGCAGAGCAGGGCGGCAAGCGGGTGCTGGTGCTGGAGCGCCGGGACCATATTGGCGGCAACGCCTACGACTGTCTGGACCAGGCCGGCGTGCTCATTCACCAGTACGGCCCCCATATCTTCCACACCAACGACAAGCGGGTCTTTGACTGGCTGTCCCGGTTTACCCCCTGGCTGGACTACCAGCACCGGGTCATTGCCAACATCCCCGACAACGCCGGGGGCCGCATGACCTACCCCGTTCCCTTTAACCTCACCTCCCTGGAGACCGCCTTCGGGCCCAAGGAAGGCAAGCGCCTGGGGGACAAGCTGCTGGCCGAGTACGGCGCAGAGCGGAAGGTGACTATCCTGGAGCTGCGGCAGAACACCGACCCGGAGATCGCCGCTCTGGCCGACTACGTGTACGAGCACGTCTTCGTCCACTACACCATGAAGCAGTGGGGCCAGAAGCCCGAGGAGATCGACCCCAACACCACCGCCCGGGTGCCGGTGTTCCTCTCTCGGGACGACCGCTATTTCCAGGACGCTTATCAGGGCATGCCTGAGGAGGGCTACACCCCCATGTTTGAGCGGATGCTGGACCATCCCAACATCACCGTGGAGCTGGGCCAGGACGCCCTCAAGCGGCTGGATGTGAGCGGGGATGAGATCCGGGTGGACGGCAAGGTCTTTGACGGCCCTGTCATCTACACCGGCCAGGCCGACGAGCTCTTCGGCTTCCAGTTTGGTCCCCTCCCCTACCGCACTCTGGACTTCCGCTTTGAGACCCTCCAGCAGGACGACTTCCAGGGCTACGGCACGGTAAACTACACCGTGGACCAGGACTACACCCGCATTACCGAGTTTAAGCACCTCACCGGCCAGAAGCTGCCCGGTGTGACTACCATTGTGAAGGAGTACTCCCGCGCCTTTACCGGCCAGCCTGGGGAGACTCCTTACTACGCCATCATCAACCCGGAGAACAACGCAAAATACGGCCAGTACAAGGCCCTGGCGGACAAATTCAAAAACCTCCACCTGCTGGGCCGCCTGGCGGAATACAAGTATTACAATATGGACGCGATCGCTGGTCGGGCGCTGGACCTGGCCGAAGAGCTGCTGAAATGATTTCGGCGTGAGCCGTCGGGGCGCGGGAGACCCGCGCCCCCTCCGACGAGAGGAGAGAACTACATATGGATAAGCTGATTACCTTTGCCGTCCCCTGCTATAACTCCGCCGCCTACATGGAGCACTGTGTGGAGACCCTGCTCCAGGGCGGCGACGACATCGAGATCATCCTGGTGGACGACGGCTCCACCAAGGACGACACCCCCGCCATCTGCGACCGCTACCAGGAGCAGTACCCCGACATTGTCCGGGCCATCCACCAGGAGAACGGCGGCCACGGCGAGGGCGTCAACCAGGGCATCCGCAACGCCCGGGGCATCTACTACAAGGTGGTGGACTCCGACGACTGGGTGGACGTGCCCTCCCTGCACAAGGCCCTGGACAAGCTGCGTCAGTTTGTCCGGGACAACAAGCTGGTGGACATGATGATCTGCAACTATGTCTACGAGCACGCCGAGACCAACACCCAGCGGGTTATGAATTACCGCAATGTGTTCCCCCGCAACAAGGTGTTTGGCTGGGACCAGATCGGCCGCTTCCGCCCCTCCCAGTACCTGCTGATGCATTCGGTCATCTACCGCACCCAGCTGCTGCGGGACTGCAATCTGGAGCTGCCCAAGCATACCTTCTATGTGGATAACATCTTTGTGTACCAGCCCCTGCCCTACGTGAAGAATATGTACTACCTGGATGTGGACCTGTACCGCTACTTCATCGGCCGCTCCGACCAGAGCGTCAATGAGAAGGTGATGGTCACCCGGGTGGACCAGCAGCTGCGGGTCACCTACCATATGATCAATTCCCATGATCTGCGCCAGGTCTCCGCCGAGCACAAGAAGCTGGGCCGGTATATGTTCAACTACCTGGCCATGATGATGGCCATTTCCTCCATCTTCCTGGTTATCGACAGCTCTCCCGAGGCCCTGGGCAAGCGCACCCAGCTGTGGGAGTACCTGCGCACCGTGGACTCCGGTATCTATCACAAGATGAAGTACCGCGCCGTGTCCGCCTTTACCGCCTTCCCGGGCTATCAGGGACGGAAGCTGTCGGTGGGACTTTATCGTCTGGCCCGGAAGATTTATAAATTCAACTAACCTACTTTTTTCGAGAAAAAAGTAGGCAAAAAAGCTTTGTGCAAAGCTTTGCTTTGCCTCTGCGCCCGTAAGAGAGATTTTTTGTGGGAGTGACGTTCTGCGTCGCTCCCACTTTTTTATTTGGAGGGTTCCGCCCTGCGGGGCGGGGAGAGAGGCGTGTTCTTTCCAGCGATGGAAAGAACCAAAGATCGCCGGGGGACGGCTCCGATGAGCGCCTACGCGGAGCGGGCGCTCATAGTCACCTTTCCCCCGGTCCCCCTGTTACGGGAGCGGGTCCCTTTGGCCTCCTCCTCTCTTCCGGCGGCCTAAATTTTGACCGTGCACCCCTCTCCACTCGGCCCACTGGGACCTCGTCGTCGCAAAGTCCGCTATATTCCGGACGCCCAAGTGTGGGCATCCGTCATGTCGCTTCCTTGCTCCTCCTCTCCCCACCAAACCCGCTTCGCTGGGCTTTGGCGGGGGCCCCGATTATGGGCAGTTCTAACGTACACCGCCTGGTGCGCCCCTACCTGTTTGGTGCGGCGGTGATCGGATGGACCAGCTACCACAGCTTTGCCAGACTAGGCGGTGTTCGTACAGTGTAGACACTTTTTAATTTCTGCCCCGGTAGGCCCCTGTGGGCCGAGGCAAGAAAGATGCAAAGTCTTGTGTCCGGAGCCGCCGGACGCAAGTGCCCATCTTTCAGGAGGGCGTCCCCCGTAGCCAGGGGTCCGGGGCAAGCCGCCTATGAGCGCCCGCTGCGCGAAGGCGCTCATCGAAGGCGGCCCCGGCGATTCTTTGGTGACTTTCTGATCGTTCAGAAAGTCACACCCCCGTCTCCTAAAAACAAAAACCGCAGCCGGTTTCCTCCGACTGCGGTTTTGCTTTAAAGAATCTTACAGCCCATTTACCACAAAATTCGGCCGCTTACCCTCCTGGATGAGCTTCACATTGTTCCACATGTTGGTGTGCGCCCGGCGGAAGGAGCCGCCGGTGTTGCCGCCCAGGTGGGGAGAGTAGATGGCCCGGTCGGCAATTTCGGCAGGCAGATCCACCAGAGGGTGGTCGGCAGGGGTGGGCTCGGGGGCCAGGGTGTCCATAGCAATGCCGCTGATGCGGCCATCCAGCAGGCCCTGACGCACCGCCAGGTTGTCCACCAGGTCGCCACGGGCGGTGTTCACCAGGATAATGCCCGGCTTCATCTTGGAGACCAGCTCGGCGTTCACCATGTTCCGGGTCTGGTCGTTGACGGCGCAGTGGAGGGAAAGGATGTCACAGGCGGCGGCCAGCTCCTCCAGGGGTAGGTACTCCACCCCGAAGTCGGCCTCCACCTCGGGGGAACGGCGATGGAGACTGTAATAGTACATCTTGCAGCCAAACGGCTTGAGCCGCCGGGCGGTGGCCTGAGCGATGTCGCCAAAGCCCACCAGACCCACGGTCTGCTCACCCAGCTCCGGGCTGCCGGAGGCCATGACCGCCTCCTTCATCTGCACCTGGCGGCCCGCCTTCACCGCGTTGTGGCCGGTGATGCCGTGGCGCAGGGCCATGAGCATGAGCATAATGGTGTGCTCCGCCACGGAATCGGCGTTACACCCCTTGTTGTTGCACACGAAGATCCCCTTTTCTTTGGCCGCCTCCAGGTCAATGCGGTTGAAGGCCACGCCCTCCGACTGGATGAGCTTCAGGTTGGGCAGCAGGTCAATGATCTCCCGGCCCACGTCCACAATGGGGTCGTCAAAGAGCACCTGAGCGTCGGGGTTGTCCGCCGCCGCCTGGCGGGGCGACTGATCCAGAGGACAAAATACCAGCTCCGCCCCCAGCTGGGCGGCAAAGTCGGGCATGTAGGTGTCATAGCGGGCCTTGGGGCCGTACACAAGGATCTTCAATGGGGTTCCTCCTTTATTTTATCCGCATAAGTGCGGTTTTTCTATCATTTCTTATTATACTGATTTCTCTCCGGCCGGGCAAGGCTGCCTTTTTAAAATTAGCACTCTTATATTGAGAGTGCTAGAATTTACAATTTAGACACAATGTTTGCAAGAACTGTTCATAATTGGGCACTATACTAAAGTCAAAGTTCAGAAGGGCCCGGGAGCAAATACAAACCGCCCCCCATTGGGCCGAAAGGAGTTTTGATTATGTATAGCATGATTCCCTTTGGACGTATGAGCAATAGTTTCAACGACCTGTTTGATGAATTTGAGCGTTCCATGTTCCCCGCCAGCCAGCGCCAGCTGCCCGCCTTCCGCACCGACATCCAGGACAAGGGCGACCACTACCTGCTGGAGGCTGATCTGCCCGGCTTTAACAAGGGCGACATTGACCTGCACCTGCAGGATGGCGTGCTGACCATCACCGCCAAGCACCAGGAAACCTCCGAAAAGAAGGAGGAGGGCAAGTACCTGTGCCGGGAGCGCCGCTGCGGCAGCTACCAGCGCTCCTTCGATGTCTCCGGTATCCAGGAGGAGAACATCACCGCCGCCTATGACAACGGCGTGCTGAAGCTGACCCTGCCCAAGCAGGGCGAGGTGATCCCCCAGAGCCGGAAGATCGCCATTGAGTAACAGCGAATCTCCAAAGGGCGGGTAAATTACCCGCCCTTTTTTCAAACTTTCTCTTGCATTTTCCCCAGACTTGGTTTATCATCACGTTAGCACTTATAATAATAGAGTGCTAAAATTAAGAATGGAAAAACCCCATGAAAAGGAGGGTTTCTTACTATGAATATGAATCAGTTTACTCAGAAGTCTCTTGCCGCCATCCAGGGGGCCCAGGATATTGCCCAGGCCCACGGCAACCAGCAGATCGAGCAGGAGCACCTGCTGCTGGCCCTGGTCAGCGACCAGGAGGGCTTTATTCCCCAGCTGCTCACCGCCATGGGTATGACGGTGCCCAGCTTCCAGGCGGCGGCCGCTGACCTGGTGAACAAGCTGCCCAAGGTGTCCGGCGGCAGCCGGGAGGCCGACAAGGTGTACGTGGCCCAGGATGTGGACCGCGCCCTCACCGCCGCCCAGGAGCAGGCCAGCGCCATGAAGGACGAGTATATCTCGGTGGAGCACATCTTCCTCGGCCTGATGGAGCGCCCCAACTCCAACCTGAAGGAGCTGTTCCGCACCTATAATGTGACCAAGGAGAAGGTCATGCAGGCCTTGGCCAGCGTCCGTGGCAACCAGCGTGTCACCTCCGACAATCCGGAGGAGACCTACGACGCCCTGAAAAAGTACGGCACCGACCTGGTGGACCGGGCCCGTCAGAACAAGCTGGACCCCGTCATCGGCCGGGACGATGAAATCCGTAACGTCATCCGGATTCTGAGCCGGAAGAGCAAAAATAACCCCGTCCTCATCGGCGAGCCCGGTGTCGGCAAGACCGCCATTGCCGAGGGCCTGGCCCAGCGAATCGTCAAGGGCGATGTGCCCGCCAGCCTGAAGGACAAGACCATCTTCTCCCTGGACATGGGCGCTCTGATTGCAGGCGCCAAGTACCGGGGCGAATTTGAGGAGCGGCTGAAAGCCGTATTGAATGAGGTCAAGAAGAGCGAGGGCCGCATCATCCTCTTCATCGATGAGCTGCACACCATCGTGGGTGCGGGTAAGACCGAGGGCTCCATGGATGCGGGCAACCTGCTCAAGCCCATGCTGGCCCGGGGCGAGCTCCACTGCATCGGCGCCACCACCCTCAACGAGTACCGCCAGTATATTGAGAAGGACGCCGCTCTGGAGCGCCGGTTCCAGCCCGTCATGGTCAATGAGCCCTCCGTGGAGGACGCCATTGCCATTCTCCGTGGCCTGAAAGAGCGCTACGAGGTCTATCACGGCGTGAAGATCACCGACGGCGCCATTATTGCCGCCGCTACCCTCTCTAACCGCTATATCACCGACCGGTTCCTCCCCGACAAGGCCATCGACCTGGTGGATGAGGCCTGTGCCATGATCCGCACCGAGATGGACTCCATGCCCACCGAGCTGGACATCATCCAGCGCAAGATTATCCAGCATGAGATCGAGGAGGCCGCCTTGAAGAAGGAGACCGACAAGATCTCCCAGGAGCACCTGGCGGAAATTCAGAAGGAGCTCTCCGACATGCGGGAGGAGTTCAACGCCAAGAAGGCCCAGTGGGACAACGAGAAGAACGCCATCGGCAAGGTCCAGAAGCTCCGGGAGGACCTGGAGGAGGCCAACGCCCAGCTGGAGAAGGCCCAGCGGGAGTATGACCTCAATAAGGCCGCCGAGCTCCAGTACGGCAAGATTCCCGAGCTGAAAAAGGCTCTGGAGGCGGAGGAGCAGATTGCCAACGAGGGCCGTCAGCGCTCTCTGCTGCGGGATAAGGTCACCGAGGAGGAGATCGCCCGCATCATCGAGCGGTGGACCGGCATCCCCGTGGCCCGTCTGATGGAGGGCGAGCGGGAGAAGCTGCTGCACCTGGAGGACATCCTCCACCAGCGTGTGGTGGGCCAGGACGAGGCCGTGCGCCTGGTGTCCGAGGCCATCCTGCGCAGCCGCGCCGGCATCGCCGACCCCAACAAGCCCATCGGCTCCTTCCTGTTCCTGGGCCCCACCGGTGTTGGTAAGACTGAGTTGGCCAAGACCCTGGCCGAGTCTCTGTTTGACAGCGAGAAGAACCTGGTGCGTATTGATATGTCCGAGTACATGGAGAAGTTCTCCGTCTCTCGTCTGATCGGTGCCCCTCCGGGATATGTGGGCTACGAGGAGGGCGGCCAGCTCACCGAGGCCGTGCGGCGTAAGCCTTACAGCGTCATCCTCTTTGATGAAGTGGAAAAGGCCCACCCCGACGTGTTCAACATCCTGCTCCAGGTGCTGGACGACGGCCGCATCACCGACAGCCAGGGCCGTACCGTGGACTTTAAGAACACGATTATTATCCTGACCTCCAACCTGGGCAGCCAGTTCCTGCTGGACGGCATTGATGCCAACGGCGAGATCTCCCAGGAGGCCCGGGATCAGGTGAACGAGCTCTTGAAGCGCTCCTTCCGACCTGAGTTCCTCAACCGTCTGGACGAGATCGTCTTCTACAAGCCGCTGACCAAGGACAACGTGACCCACATCATCGACCTGATGGTGGCCGACATCAACCGCCGTCTGGAGGACAAGCAGCTCACCGTGGAGCTCACCCCCGCCGCCAAGGACTTTATCATCGACAGCGCCTACGATCCCATCTATGGCGCCCGTCCTCTGCGCCGGTACCTCCAGCACACCGTGGAGACCCTCATCAGCCGCAAGATCATTGCCGATCAGGTGGAGAGCGGTCAGCGCCTGACCGTGGACTACCGGGACGGCGAGCTGGTGGTGGATGGCCGCGAGGTCCTCTCCGGCGAAGTCATCGACCTCCCGCTTTCTTAAAAGAAAGCCCTACTTTTTTCGAGAAAAAAGTAGGCAAAAAAGCTTTGTGCGAAGCTTCGCTTCGCCTCTGCGCCCGTAATAAAATGAAAGGTAGGAGTGACGTTCTGCGTCGCTCCTACCTTTTTTATTGATTGGGTTTCGCCCTGCGGGGCTGGGAAAAGGACCAGTTGCCCTGGCTATACCAGAGTAGGCGGTGTCATTTAAACGCACCTTTCCAGCAAATTTTGCACCCGCAGGGGCCCGTGTCCCCGGGGCAAGAAGAACTAGATGGTCATGTTTTCGGACCGCCGGATGAAAGTGCCAAGCCCCTAGTAGGGTACCCCCGTAAAATGGGGGACCGGGGGAAAGGTGACTATGAGCGCCCGCTGTGCGTAGGCGCTCATCGGAGCCGTCCCCCGGCGATTCTTTCGTGCCTTTCTGATCGCTCAGAAAGGCACATTTTTCCGTTATGGGTTATTTTTCTTCCAAGAAAAGCAGGGCAGCTACCGTTCCATCACTAACCGCAGTAGTCAACTGCCGCACCGATTTTGTCCGGCAATCCCCGGCGGCATACACGCCGGACCGACTGGTGCGGCAGTCGGAAGAGCGGATATACCCCGCCTCGTCCAGCTCCACCAGGTCGGCAAAAAGCTGGTTCTGGGGCTGCTGCCCCACCGCCACAAACAAATTATCCACCGCGAGAGGGGTGATTTCCCCGGTGACCTTGTTCTTCACCTGAATGCCAGTGAGCTGGCCGTCCGCCTGGTCCAGGGCCTCCACCGTGCTGTCCATGAGGCACTGGATGTTAGGGCAGGCCAAAACCTGATCCACCAGCCGCTGGGCGCCCCGGAACTGGTCCCGGCGGTGGATGAGGGTCACCTGGGGACACAGCTGGGCCAAAAACAGGGCGTCCTGGAGGGCAGTATCGCCCCCGCCCACCACCGCCACCGGCTTGCCCTTGCAGAAGGGACCGTCGCACACGGCGCAGTAGGAGATGCCCTGGCCCACCAAGTCCTCCTCGCCGGGAAGGCCCAGGGGACGGTGGCGCACACCGGTGGCTAAAATGAGGCCCTTGCAGGTGTGGCTGCCGCAGTCGGTGTCCACCTGGAAGCCGTCCTCCAGAGGTGTTATCGCGGTGACGCTCTCATACTCCAGCTGAGCCCCCAGGTCCTGGGCCTGTTGGGCCAGGGTGTCGCCCAGCTCACTGCCCGCCACCCGGGGCAGGCCGGGATAATTTTCCACAAGGGGGGAGAAATTGATCTGTCCGCCGGGGGTGCTCTCCTCCAGCACCAGCACGCTTCGTCCCGCCCGGGCCAGGTACAGTCCGGCGGTGAGCCCAGCCGGGCCGCCTCCCACCACGATCACATCGGTCATCACGGCACCTCATTTCCTTCCGTTTTTCTCTATTCTACTTTACTTTCCACAAAAAGGCCAGATAATGTGGAAAACTTTTAAAAATTGTGAAAAGTTACTTCTAAATATTGACATATT
>CAJLCG010000025.1 GCA_905205085.1 uncultured Oscillospiraceae bacterium | reverse complement strand
TGGATCCGTGGCTCCCCCTCCCAGTCATTGCTCACATAGCCAGGATTGGGACAAGTGGGCGAGGATTGGGAGGGAGACTATCAGGGAGACTCAAGATAAATCGAATTATTCGGAGTTTTTGCAGGGAGTTTTTGAATTAAATGGTGGCCTTTTTATGCGTCGGAATGAAAGAGCTTCCAAGTATAGAGCGTGAACATATAGATTGAAGTGCGGCTCCTGGTTTTCGAAAGTGGAAACCAGGGGCCGCATTTTATACCAACAGCAGAATGTGCTTTAGGGGACGTAGTTACTTTTGATCACTCAGGCGCTGCTGAATATGCTCAGGGACCTCCTGTCCCGCCAGGTGATAGAAAGAAGCAATATGTGCCCAGTCGGCGTTTTCGTCGGTATCTTGCAACAGTCCGTCCAAGCCTTTTAGCATCACGCTCTGTTCTTCGGCGCTGGCCTGAGCGAAATGCTGATCCAGGAAGTCAAGAACAGATTCGGAGGAAGAAGCGGAGATCAGAAGCTGATAGTACTCATCCAGGAATTGGCTGCTTTGATAGCCGCTCATTGTCTCAAAGCAGACGGGGACATTGTTTCCGGTACGCATTTCCACAATGACATCTCCGGCAAAGGAAGCACTGGCGGCTTCCGCCTCAGCCCTGGTGGGATACTGAGCCAGTTCTCCAAAGAAGTAACCATGGTCATCCTGGAGAAGACGGAGTTTCTGCTCGGCGTATGGCGAAAGTGCGTCTTGGACGGACGCAGCGTTAAAAGACAAGGTGCGTACAGAATAGATGGTGTCCAACTGGGGGGCGGTGGGAGACAGCCAGACCACCAGACTGCCGGGATCCCGGTATTCCTCAATCTGCACGTCTGCGTCACACTCTAGTTCCAGCTGGATCAGCGTGGTATCCTCTGTACTGGTGGGGAGCTGATAAACCGACTTGATATACTGGCTGGTATCTTTGGCGCGGGAGATCTCCGAGAGAACTTCAACGCCCCTCGTACCGGGAAGAGAAATGGTGATAGTCTTAGGATAGGAGGCAAACTCAGCCTTATAAAGCGCAGCGTCTGTCTGCTGGAAGGTCAGGCGCATTTGCTCGGTGCTACCAGTGCGCTCCATGGTGATGGAGGCGGTGCCGCCCTCTGTCTGGGTGCCGCCTTCCACAACGGGCTGGTTTTTATAAAAAATATGCACCAGCTGCCCCAGGACAGGTATCTGCTCCACAGAGGCCGCAAAGCTAGGAGAAGTGTAGACACCGCCTAAAAATAGTCCTGCTACCAGCGCAAAGGAGCAGGCGATACAGGCCGCAGTGCGCTTGAGTCGTCTGCGGTGAGCCGCGCGGGTCTTTCCTTGGTTCATTCCTCTGAGGATCACATCGTCCAGATCATCTGGAATGGAAATAGAAAAACGGTGATCACGTTCCATTGCATTGCATCCTTTCTTTTAAAAATTGCAGTCCGCGATAGTACATGGACTTCACGGTGCTTTCTGGTTTGTTCAGAATTTGGGCAATTTCAAAAAACTTCATACCTTCGTAGACTTTCAGAATGATTACCGTGCGGGACTTGGCATCAAGTCGCTTCAGGGAGTCGTGGATCCACAGCTTGTCATCCTGACAGTCGGTGTCCTCGTTGGAAGGAAGCTGTAACAATTCCTCATCCCACGAGATCGTGCGGGAGGACTGCCGCAGGAAGGCGATAGCGGTATTGGTCAGGATCCGGTAAAACCAGGGATAAAACTTAGCTGTCTCTTTGAGTTTGTCCTTTGCCATATAAGCTTTACAAACTGCCTCCTGGACAATGTCTTTAGCGTCTTCCTCGTTTTTTACATATCCGTAGGCCACACGGTAGAAGGAAGTTTTACGGGCCTGAAGCAGCGATAAAAATGCTGAATCAGACAACGGGTGGGTTTCTTTTTGCAGCTGCATATAGGTGAATGGCCTCCTTTCATTATGTAAGACTGCATACCCAACAGGATAGTTGCAGTCAGGTCAATTTTTTTGCGGCCCGCAGCGTGACTGGGACAGCAGCAGGGTATTGGGGGATGCACTATTGGGAAAAAGTATCTCTGGGATTGAGCGTTTCTACTGGAAAATCAATTTGCAACTGTAGAGCGTAGGTATCGGTTTGGTAGTAGTCATCAGGACTGGTCAAACCGGTTCATTCAGAACGCAATAACTTCTGCTTCTTTAAGTTATCACAGATCTGTATCTGAATGTTCCGAATCATATAATTTCTTTAACTGAAACGATTTTCCCTTAGGTACCACGAGCTTATCCCTTCAAAAGCAAGCACATTGTTTCTAAATAATAACTCCTATAAGAGTCCCAGGAAATTCGTTTCTCTGGGCTTTTTTACGTAGAACCCGGATTTAAGGCAAATTTTCTCCTGTTTGGCCGGGTTTTCTTTCTCTTCTTGATAATTTGAGTCCCGGTTTGGAACTGGATCTGTGGTCAAAATTCCCGGACAAACAGCCGTTTGCGGAGGGACGATCACACTCCATTGAGGCCATCCCCCCTGCATCTTAGTCTCTTTGACCACTTGATGAGGACGCAAAAGGATCCCCAGGCAATCATCATGATTGCTTGGGGATCCTTTTGCGGTAGACTCAAGGGAAAATCAAGGCCCTTGGGTTTCCATTTTTTATTTTCTCGGGACTCAAAAGTTCCTCTCAGGCATTGCCCATATGGTTAGGATTGGGCGGACAAGTGGGCGAGGATTTAAGAATGCAGTTAAAGCACCTACCTTGCTCCGGCCATAGGAATTCATTGATTCCGTTTTATCCAAAGTGCTGATAAAAATCAGCCCAGGGAGTTGTATCGGATAGGCGCGAAAAGTCCTCTCGGCTATAGTATTCATGGGGACCACCGCGATGAACTCGTATGAGCTGATGGGCCAGAGATAGACTGTCGGCCAAATTTACCGCCAGGATCACTAAAGCTGCCCCTTGTTCTAACAGCCGCTTTAGATGGTTCCATATCCGCATACGTAGTTCCATATCCGCACCTTGGAACGGTTGAACACAAAAAATAACCTTGGGTTTTTGCAGCAGAACACGGGTATAGATCAAATCATACTTCTGGGGCTTGGTCAGCTGGTCAGGCCACAAGGAAAACAGTTCCGGGTCCAACAATTCTCCGCATTCCTGCTGGATACCCCGGCGCAGTCGGTTGCTGCGCCACACCTCAGGCAACCGGTGGTCCAGGGTAAAGCACAGATTATCCAGCACGCTCATTTCTTTAATCAGCATAGAATCGTGGGCATGCTCCAGCAGGATCGCCATCTCCCGGGTATAGCCAGGGACAAACAGTTTTCCCTCCAGCTCAAAGTTTCCCTTCTCCAAGGACAACTGTCCAGTAATCAGGTTCAGCAGGTCTCCAAAAATCTGGTTGTTCAAGTCCTGGAGCACCACGCACTCCCCTGGCTGAACAGAGAAGCTCAGATCGCGCACCTCCCCACCAGTTACATGGCAAGCCTGGAAAGCAACCTGCTCTGTATGAGCCGGGCTATTCTCCCGCTCCATCTGCCCCCGCACCAGCTGGTGGTATGGTTCACCACAGGGAAACAGCGGTTCGCCCCGCAGCAGCACCTTGGGGATGGTGCCGTTCATCAGCAGGGCAGTGCGGTCGCAGATCTCCCGCAGCTCCTCAAAGTGGTAGCCGATATAGAGAAATGAGATGCCCTCCTGGGCAAATTTTCGGATGATGGCGTGCAGACGGGAGAGGTCAGCGTCACTGATGAAGGTGGACACCTCCCGCAGCACAATCAGCCGACATCCCCCCAATACCGCCTTGAGCATCTCTACCACAAAGCGCTGGAAGGGAGTCAGCCGGTCCACATAGTCGTCAGGAGAAAAGTCAGCGCCTAACTGCTCCAAAACAGGCTCCAGCTGGGTGCGCAGCAGAGACGGGCGGATGAGCCAGCTTTTAAAGCTGGGACGCAGCACAAAGATGTTGTCGGACACTGTCATGCCGGAGACCAGGGAACTGCGGTTTTCAATGATGCCGATGCGCTGGAGGGTGCGGTCGGGGATTTGGCTGCCCCAGGCATTGATCTGCCGCTCCCGGTAATACACATAGCCCCGCTCCAATGGAAGCCTGCGTCGCAGCAGACGGACGA
The DNA here is from genome assembly GCA_905205085.1 of uncultured Oscillospiraceae bacterium. Lineage (GTDB taxonomy): Bacteria > Bacillota > Clostridia > Oscillospirales > Oscillospiraceae > Lawsonibacter. The sequence continues at coordinate 23,085 of CAJLCG010000025.1, read as the reverse complement.
GAGTGTTCAGGCCGTGACTGTTTACCGCCAAGAGGCCCATGATTTCCCCTCGAAAAATTTGTAAGTTGAAGTTTTCCAGCTGTACCACGCCCTGCTCCCGGCAGGTGACCCGCTCCAGGCGAAGGATCTCCTCTCTCATGACAGAGCCTCCTGGTTGGGAATATCCCGGTCGCTGGTGATGGCGGGCAGAGTGATCTCCACATCGGTGCCGCTGCCCTGGATGGAGAACACGTGCAGGCCGTATTCGCTGCCAAACAGCAGGCGGATGCGGTCGTCCACATTGACCAGAGCCACGCCGCCGCGCTGCTCTCCCTCATGCCCCACCGCTGACAGACCGCCCCGGCCCAGCCGGCCGTTGACTCGGGCCAGAGTCTCCGCGTCCATGCCGATGCCATTGTCCGACACCCGGATGAGCAGCCTACGCTGGGTGCGCTCCAGGTGGATGGTGAGCTGGCTGGTGCCGATCTTCAGCTCGGTGCCATGAATGATGCTGTTTTCCAGGATGGGCTGCATGGTCAGCTTGGGCAGGCGGCAGCGGAAGATCTCCTCCTGGTCGTCGGGGTCGTACTCAATGCTCAGCTTCAGCCGCTCGCCGAAGCGGTAGCGCTGGATGCGGAAATAGGTCTGGCAGTTTTGCAGCTCCTCCTCTACCGACACCAGATTTTCTACCTTGCTGATGGTGTAGCGGAAGAAGGAGGCCAGAGCCTCAGTCATGTCGGCCACGCTGTCCAGCTGCGCAATGAGAGCCTCACTGCGGATACTCTCCAGGGTGTTGTAGAGAAAGTGGGGATTGATCTGGTTTTGCAGGGCCAGGTACTGGGCCTGGCGCTTGTTGAGCTTGAAGAGCTGGGAGGGGTTCATCACCGCCCGGGCCTGCTCCAGTAGCCGCTCAGTGCCCGGAGAGATGGGGGCCTCGCCTGCCGGTGTGCCGTTTGTGGGGTACTCTTCCAAAAAAGCGCGGATGGCCCGCTCAAAACCATAGTAGGGCAAGGCAATCCAAAACCAGCCTGCCAGCGCGCTGGCTGCCAAAAGGATCAGGCATAAGGCCAAAGCACCGAACGCCGGACGGCCTGTGACGGCACCTATCACGATGCCCGCCGCCCCCGTCAGGGCGGCCAGACCAAGGCCCAGTCCCACATATACGCTCCGCACCGACAAAAAGCGAGCCTGCCGCCGCCAGTCCATCCCGATTTTCTCCCCTTCCCTAAGGTATCTGTTATCCGTACAGCTTCCGGTACTGGCCGGGGCTGAGGCTGGTCACCTTTTTAAAGGTCTGATTGAAGTGCTTCAAATCACCGTAGCCCACCTGGGAACAGATCTCCGCCACCGGCAAATTGGTCTCCTGAAGCAGCTCCTTGGCCCGCTCCATCCGTACTCGGGTGAGGTACTTGGCAAAGCCCTCCCCCGTCTCCTTTTTAAACAGGGCGCTGAAATAACTTACGCTGAAGCCGGTGGCCGCGCACACGTCTTCCAGGGTGATGTTCTGGCTGTAGTGGCTCTGCACGTACTGCTTGGCCACCCGGATGGGCCGCTGGCTCTCACTTTCCCGGCGCTGGAGAGTGCGCTCCAGCAGGCGGCCCTGAAATTGCCGCAGGCACACAAACAGGTCCGACGCCCGGCTGCACTGCAGGCACTGCTTCTCAAAGTGCTCGGTCTCCTGGCGGGCGTCCTCGCCGCACACCCGCAGGGCAAACAGCTTTCCCGCCGAGCGCACCAGCTCCAGCAGCTCCCGGCCCCGGACACCCGGCACCGCCAAGGCGCTCTCCTCCAGCTGCTGGGCGGCCTGCTGGGCCTGGAGCTGTCCCAGGGTGTCCATCAGCAGCTCCACACTGCGGCCATAGCGCTCCAACAGATTCTCCTCCGCCAGAGCGGAGGAGGCGGGACGTCCCTCCAGCAGGCGGCCGCTGCCCTCCAGCAGCCGCTCACAAATGGCATCATTGGCTTCCCAGAAGCGCTGGGGCAGATCCTCCGGCCGGTCTGTCGGTGTGCTCAGCCCCAGGGAGCACTCCACCGGCCCAAACAGTGCCTGCTGGGCCACCAGCTGATTGAGCCCCTCCCGGAGACGGCTCCGCAGAGCCTCCCGCTGGGAGGGGGAATAGTTGAGAATGGCACATCCCCAGGCATCCTGAAAATAGAAGACGATGCCGTGACACACCGGCTGGAGCATGGGCTCAAAAATTTTCTTGGCTTTCTCCCAGATTACTCCCACCGAGCCGGGGGAGAACTGGTCCAGATCGTAGTCCAGCTTCAGTAGTATGACCTGCAGCAGGCCGGGCTGCACAGAAACGTGGTACTCCTGCTCCAAAAGATTGGCGGAGGGGGCCTTCAGCCGCCGCTGCGCCAGATCCAGCACCAGCCGGTTTTGCAGGCGAAACAGGTCCTCCTGGCTGTACTGACTTACCGCCTGCTGCCCCTGGGCCTGCCGGGCCCGGCACCGGTCCCCCAGCTTCTGCAAGGTGGCCATCAGTTCTCCCTTTTGGATGGGCTTGAGCAGATAGTCCCCCACCCCGTGCTTGATGGCGCTCTGGGCGTACTCAAAGTGGGCGTAGCCGCTGATAATGACAATTTCCAGCTGAGGCAGGCTTTCCTTGGCGTGCTGGATGAGCTCCAGGCCGTAGCATCCCGGCATGCGGATGTCAGTGATGAGAATATCCGGCCGGACCTGCTTGACCAGTTCCAGGGCCTCCAGCCCGTTGGAAGCCGTGCCTGCCACCTCCATGCCCAAAGCATCCCAGTCTGCCAACACCTGTACCAGCCGACAGACCCGCTCTTCATCGTCTGCGATGATCACTTTGAGCATTGTTTCTCTCTCCCTTCCAATGTGCGATGGGCGCTCAGCCCAACTTCTGCATGGTCTGTTCCACGACGGCCCGGTCGGGGATGCTTGGGATTCCTCCCGGAACCTGCGTAGACAGACTGGCGGCGGTGACGGCAAATTGAGCCACATACAAAAGCTCCTCCCGGTTCAGCTGGGCCGGGTCCTTACCCAGCTCCAGCAGGCGGCTCACCGCGCTGCCGCCGAAGATATCTCCCGCACCGGTGGTGTCCACCGGCGTCACCTTGGGCCCTCGAACCCGCACGCTGTCCAGGGCGTTGGCCAACAGGCATCCCTCACTGCCCAGAGTGACCATAGCCAGGGACACGCCGTGCTCCTCCAGAAGCCGCCGGGCCCCCTCCTGGGGATCACAGCCCCAGAGGAAGTCCACTTCGTCCTCGCTGATCTTTACCACATTCGCCTGGCTCAGCCCCCACAGAATCTCCTCCCGGGCACGGTCCAGGCTAGACCAAAGGGGCTTGCGCAGGTTGGGGTCAAAGGTGATGAGCTTGCCCTTCTCTTTGGCATAGGCCACCGCCGCCCGGGTGGCGGAGCGGGCCGGCTCATCGGTCAGGCTGAGGGTACCGAAGTGGAATACCTTGGCCTGGTCGATGAGGGAGAAGTCCAGCTCTTTCTCGTGCAAAAGGATATCCGCCCCCGGCTTGCGGGCAAAGCTGAAGGAGCGGTCGCCCTGGGCGTCAAAGGTAACAAAAGCCAGGGTGGTAAATACCGCCGGGTCGGTGAGCAGCCCCCGGGTATCAATGCCCGACTGCTCCAGGGTCCTGCGCAGCAGGGCGCCGAAGGCGTCATCCCCCACCTTGCCCAGAAAGGCGGTCTTGGCTCCGTACTTGTTCAGCGCCGCCAAAAAGTTGCAGGGTGCGCCGCCGGGGTGGGCCGCCATGGTAGGATAGCCGTCCTGGTCAGTGTCCAGGCAGGCAAAGTCGATCAAAAGCTCTCCCAACGCAACAACATCCATCTTCCTGCTCTCCTTTCAGAAAATTGTGATGCTCCAGGTGTTGACGTAGGTTTTACCGGGGCCCAGCTGGATCAGGTCGCTTTTGCATGCGAAGTCCTCCACCACGTCCTGGCGGGCAGGCAGGGAGCTCCAGGGTTCGATGCAAAGATAGGGCGCGTCGGTGTTAGGCATATGCCACAGTCCCAGATAGGGCATGTCCGGATAGCTCACCTGTACGCCGTGGGGCGATACCTGGGAACGAAGGGTCACTTCCCGGGACATGTTCTTCAAAATCACCGCGTCCTCATCAAAGAGGTCATGCCGCAGAGGCAGATATTTTCCCTCTTTCAGAGGATATGGCTGGGCCTGGCCGCTTAAAAATACCTGGGGCGTGAAGCCGACCCGATCCGGCTGGCACCCGCCGGTAAACTCCAGAATATAGTCGTCAAACTGTTCTCCCTCCTCCAGGGGGACCCGAAAACCCGGGTGCCCGCCGATACCGAAGGGCAGCATCCCAGTGCCTGAGTTTTCCACCTGATAGGTGACCTGTACCCGGTTGTCGATCAGTTCATAGATAATGTTCAGGGAGAAGGCAAAGGGATACTGTTCCCGGGTTTCCCCGTTATCGGTGAGCTGCAGAACCAGGCGATTGGGCTCGGGACAAAGGCAGGAAAAGTCCTGATGGGCCGCAAAGCCGTGGATGCCCATGGAGTAGACCTGGCCCCCATACCGGTAGGAATTGCCGGTGAGGCGCCCCACAAACGGGAAGAGGACGGGCGCCCGGTCGCACCAGTAGCGGGGGTCTCCCTGCCACAGATACTCCCGGCCATCCAGGGTCTGCAGGCTCATCATCTGGGCGCCCAGAGAGTCCACGGTCAGCCTCAGCCGGCTGTTTTCAAGGGTGGTGTAACCCATGTCGGCCTCCTTTTACTTAGCCGCCGGGTACTCGTTGCACAGCAGGCGGTAGGGGGCTTCGTCCTCCTCAATGGCGGGGAAGCGGCCCAGCTTCTCATAAAAGCGGTTGTCCGTATTGTCGTCGTTGCACTGGCTCACTTCGCCCAGCAGCACGGGGCCAGAGCCGGGCTCCACCTCAAAGTCGTGGTAGAGATAGGGGTAGATGGTGATGCTCTCACCGGGGGTCAGACGGACCTGGCTGCCCGCAGGGACCACCATCTCCCGGCCGTCCACATGGACATGGACCTCAGACTCCTTATCCAGATCCTCGTCGGGGGTGGAGTTATACACCCGGATCAGCACGTTGCCGCCGCCCCGATTGATGATGTCCTCCATCTTGGACCAGTGGAAGTGCATGGGGGAGTACTGGCCCTCTTTGATGTACAGCAGCTTCTCAGCGTAGGTCTTGGTGTACTTATCCATCTTCAGGTTGCCATTGCGGATGGTAATAAGGGAGAAGCCCATCTTGTTAAAGTTACCCATGCCGTAGTCTGTGATGTCCCAGCCCAGCATGTTGTCCCGAATCTCATCGTAGTCGTGGCCTTTTTCCTGCCACTGCTCCGGAGTAAAATCACAGAAGGGGGGCAGGGCAAAGCGGTACTCCTTTACCATCTGTTCCATCTCTTTCAGTGCGGCGTTGATCTCACTGCGTTTCATGCTTACAGCCTCCTAATCTTTTGAGCACCACTGGTTTGCTCTTCATTTTAGCACAAATGGGAATATTCCACAATTCCAGAGAAACGCCGGTCCTAGGGCCGGCGTTTCTCGGATGACATATTTGGTTGCAGAAGAGAAGCGATTACTCCTTGGTCAGCACGGAGACGCCGGTGTCGGTGACCTTGCCGCCCAGGTCCTCGCCGTTGATGGCGGCCACAGCGGCCTTCACGCCCTCATAGCCCATCACGTCGGGGTTCTGAGCCATGGTGCACAGCAGGTAACCGTCGTTGATGAGGTTCAGGATGGCGTCAGACTTATCAAAGCCCACACCGATGATGTCGGTCTTGCCGGAAGCCTTGATGGCGTTGCCGATGCCGGTGGTGGAACCCTCGTTGGCACCGAAGATGCCGACCACGCCCTGGGTGATGAAGTTCTCAGCGCTGGACTGGCTCTTAGCAGCGTCGCCCTCGCAGTACTGGGTCTCCAGGATGTTGAAATCGGTACCCTCAAAGGCGGAGCGGAAGCCTTCCTCACGCTTGACGCAGGAGTCGGTAGCGGCGTTGACGTTGATGACGCCGATGTCGCCGGAGGTCACGCCAGCGTCGGTCAGAGCCTTGAGCATCTCCTCACCGGCCTTCTTGCCGGCGGCGGCGTTGTCGGTGGAGAAGGTGGCGGCAGCGTCCACATTGGCGGGAGAGTCTACGTAGACGATCTTCACGCCGGCAGCGGCAGCCTCTTTCAGGGCACCGGAGATGGCGTCGGGGCCGTTGGCGGCCACCAGAATGGCATCATAGCCGCCGGCCACGGCATTGTTGACCTGCTCGATCTGCAGAGCGTCATCCTTGGTGTTGGGGGCCATGAAGTCCACGGTGACACCCAGCTCCTTGGCGGCCTTCTGAGCGCCCTCGTTCAGGGTGACCCAGTGCTGGTCGATGGAGTCCATGGTGATCAGGGCGATCTTGGCGTCGGAGCTGGTCTGAGAGCCGGAGCCAGAGGGAGTCTGGGAGCCGGAGCCGGAACCAGAGCCGGAACCGCCGCTGCTGCAGCCGGCCAGCAGGCCGATCCCCAGAGCCAGGCAGCAGGTGAGGGCAAGAATCTTCTTTTTCATGTTCGTTTCCTCCTTAAATTATGATTGTCCTATCTGTCAACTGCGCTTGCAGCTGTACACACCTTATTTCTTGATGCTCTTGCGGTTGATGAGGCCCTTGCGGAACACCACGTCCAGCAGGACCGCGAAGACTACGATGATGCCGATGACGATGCGCTGGATGCCAACCGGGGCATGGATGATGCTCAGGCCGTTCTCCAGAGTCTGCCACACCGCCGCGCCGGCCAGAGTGCCCAGCAACAAGCCGGTGCCGCCCAGAGGAGACACACCGCCGATAACGCCAGCGGCTACGCCGTACATCTCATACATGTTGCCGGCTTCCATGTTGCCCATGCCGGCCTGGGCGCACAGGATGAGGCCCACCACGCCGGCGCAGAAGGCGCTGACCAGATAGGTCTTGGTGACGGTGGTGACCACACTGACGCCGGAGAGCTTGGCCGCGTCCACGTTGGAACCGATAGCATAGATATGCCGACCGGTGCGGGTCTTGGACAGCAGGAAGAAGAAAATCAGGAAGAGGATCAGGGCGATCCAGAAGGTGTTGTACACGCCGGCGGTGGAGCCGTAGTAGAAGAAGTTCTGGAAGGAGTCGGCCGCTTCCTTTCCGATGCCCGAGGAGATGGCGTTGGTGTTGCGGTTGCCGTTGACCATGTAGGCGATGCCGCGGGCCACAAACATGGTGCCCAGGGTGGCAATGAAGGGGGGCAGCTTAAACTGGCCTACCAAAAAGCCGTTGATCACGCCCACCACCAGGCAGCACAGCAGGGTGATGAGGATGGCCAGCACCGGGTTGACGCCGGATACCATCAGGGTGGCCGAGGTCATGGCGCTCATGCCGACCACCGAGCCGATGGACAGGTCGATGTTGCCGGTGATGAGGACGTAGCTTTGTCCAATGCCGATGAGCAGGTACTTGGACATGGACCGCAGCAGGTTCATGATGTTGCTGCCGGAGAACATGGTGCGGTCAATGATACCAAAGGCGATGTAGATGACGATCAGCCCTGCAAAGGCGGTCAGCGCCGCCCCCATGCCCCGGACGCTGAGAAAGCGCGGGGCCCGTTTTGTTCCATTCATTCTCATTTCCTCCCTTATTGCGCCGCACCGGCAACTTTTGTTTCAAACTTGGTGGCCAGGGTCAGGATCTCGTTCTGGGTGGTCTCCCGGGCCATGACCTCTCCGGTGATGCGTCCGTCGCACATGACGATGATCCGGTCGGCAATGCCCATGACCTCGGGCATCTCCGAGGAGACAAACATCACCGCGATGCCCTGCTCCTTGAGCTGGTTCATCAGGTTGTAGATTTCCACCTTGGCGGCTACGTCGATGCCGCGGGTGGGTTCGTCAAAGATGACCACCCGGGAGTTGCGGGCCAGCCACTTGCCCACAACCACCTTCTGCTGGTTGCCGCCGGACAGATTGCCTGCGTCGATGTCTACGCCGGGGGTCTTGATCTTCAGATTCTCCACCGCCTGCTGGCACATGGCGTCCTCCTTTTGGCGGTTCACCACGCCAAGGGGGCCGCACAGCAGGTCCAGGTTGGGCAGGGCGATGTTGTGGCGGATGGACAGCTTGGTGCACAGGCCGTCCTTCTTCCGGTCCTCGGGAGCCAGCACGATGCCCGCCCGGATGGCGTCCTGGGGCTTCTGGATGGAAACCGGCTGCCCGTCCAGAATGAGCTCACCGCTCTCCTTGGGGTCTACGCCGAAGATGGCCCGGGTGGTCTCGGTGCGCCCGGCACCCATCAGGCCGGCAAAGCCCACGATCTCTCCCTCGTAAAGATCAAAGCTTACATCCCGGACCATCCGCCCGGCGTTGAGGTTCTTGACCTCAAAGATCTTCTTCCCCTTGGGGCAGGTCACCCGGGGGAACTTCTCCTTGATCTCCCGGCCCACCATGTGGGCGATGATTTCGTCCATGGTGGCGTCCTGGAAGTTCATAGAGGTGATGTACTGACCGTCCCGCATGATGCTGACCCGGTCCACAATGTGCTGCAGCTCTTCCAGACGGTGGGAGATATAGATGATGCCGTAGCCGCTGGCCTTGAGCTGGCGGATGATGCGGAACAGCTCGTCGATCTCCTTGGAGGTCAGCGCGGAGGTGGGCTCATCCATGATGAGGATGCGGGCCTTGGTGGACAGGGCCTTGGCGATCTCCACCATCTGCTGCTTGGATACCGGCAGGTCGCCCACCACCTGGTGGGGATCGATGTCGATCTTCAGCTCATCCAGCACCCGCTGAGCCTCCTGCTCCATCTTCCGGTTGGAGAGGAGGATGCCCCGGCGCTCCTCCCGGCCCAGGAACATGTTTTCCGCCACCGACAGGTGCCGGCACATGTTCAGCTCCTGGTGGATAATGGCCACGCCGATCTCCTGGGCCTGCTTGGGCGTCAGATCGCCATACTGCTGGCCAAAGATCTCCATGGTTCCCGAATCCCGGGTGTATACCCCGCTGAGGATCTTCATCAGCGTGGACTTACCTGCGCCATTTTCTCCCAGAAGAGCCAGCACCTCACCCGAGCGCAGCTCCAGCTGGACGTTGTCCAGCGCCTTGACGCCCGGGAAGGATTTGCAGATGCCCTTCATGGAAACAATCGTTTCATTCATGTTGTTCACCCGTCCCCCAATCCATCATATTGCCGAAACTTGTTTTTCTACATTATATATTTTTGACGTTCTATATAAAAGTGGGCATTCTTTTGATTTAGGTGGGGTTTTTTATTGTCTTTTCACAATTTAGTCTTGAACCAAAACTCGAAACTGCACGAGATAGCCAATCTTTGTCTTCTTATCAGGCTCCTACCTCTTTGATGGTATGCAGGAATGACACTACTTCACCCACATCCTTTTGTGCAGAGGGATGGAGCAACCGTTTAATCCCCTTATGTAGATAAGCAATGTGTTTTTTCACCTGAGAAAGATTGGAAAACTTATCACCTTTCCCAGGGATAATGCGTGTCAACAATACTGTTTGCATCATATTTACCCCGTTTGTTGTGGTGTGGAAGGCTATATCTTATTCCAACTAAAATGCTATAATCTATACATGTTAAATTGATTTTGAGACAATTGGAAAAACCCTGATACAGGAACTGTTTCCTGTATCAGGGTTTTGCGAAATACGGCATGCATAGAGTAAGCAACTTAAATACATTAGAATATTTTTGTTATCATTTGGCTCCTCCATTTGTGCCGCAGGCTACTGCCGGAAACCGGACACGACATAGCTGCGGTCAAGGTCTTCATACGGTTGGATGCTAACTGGTGATAAATCGGAGCTGTTGACAAGGTCAACAGCTCCAAGCCCTCAAAAAACAGACACACATATCAGCTGAGATAATGTGTTCTCATGACGCCACTTCATCGAACATCACCGCATCCGCCAATTCTTGATTGGCATTTACGATTTCTGGGTCTGAAATAGCCACTGGAGCATTGCGCTTCACGATCTCTTCTCCTGTGAAATCCCATCCGCCAGCGACATCCACTTCGTTTGTATTCACCATCACTTCCATACCATGATACGTGAATCTTAACCAACCTTCTCCACTTATCACCTCTTCTCCTACTAAGTACTCATAATCGTCCACACCGATCCAGGAGAAGAACTCTCCAAAGGACATTTCATCTTCCATGTCCGGGAAAAGAATGTTTGCTGTGGTGAGAAAACCAGCGCATTTCAGCTGGTCTTCCAGCTCATTCATGGCTTTTTCCGCATCGCCGCTCTGTGTTCCAAAAAAGTAGTAAGCATATTCTCCTTCCGGTTCTCCAAAACATATAGCAGCACTGCCTGGGAGGCCATCTGGCCTTACGACCAATTCGCCTTCCGGATGCTCATCTTTTAATTCGCTCAGTGTTTTTCCCACATCTTCTGCCTTCAAATCTCCCATTGCCGAGAGATTGTTTTTTCCTGCGCCGGATTGAGGATTGGAGGACAAGCAGGCCGTCAATCCAACACATACGATCACGGCCAATACCATGATGACCATGGTCGGCTTCTTATACTTCATAATGTTCTCAATCCTTTCCTTGGTATCTCCCTCCCCAAAGGCAAGGGGCGTGCCAATGACCACTCTTTTCCCGGTGGAGAATTGCAGCAAAGAGGAGGAATAGTCCGCCCTGATATCTCTGTCTGTTTGCCTCATTACTGCCTCATCACAGGACATTTCCATATCCTTGCTGGCCAGCGCAAATGCCAGCCAAACAAGCGGATTAAACCAGTGTATGCACACGGCCGCAAACGCAAGCAGCTTGATCACGTGATCGCCTCTGCGGATGTGGTGCCTTTCGTGCTGGATGATATAGGATTGCTCGACCTCGGACATGGCAGAAGGCAAATAGATTTTCGGGTGAATCAAGCCCATCACAAAGGGCGTGGGAATATAATCCGCAAGGTAAATATTATCGTGCAAAAGGATCGAGCCAACTAATTTGCGGCGCAGTCGTATCAGCTGGAAAAGATTCAACATCAACATTGCCGCTACACCGCAAATCCAAACCATGCTCGCAATCAATACCAGATCGTCAACAGAACCCGCTGGCGTACCTTCCGCTATGGGCAATTCAACACCATGGTCCGTCGCTGAACCAAGATTGGAAGCAGGGTCATCAACATCAACTGCTGGTCTTTGTGTATTGGGCACATCCAAAGACACATACTCCACTCTGCCCGTTTCTGTGGTGGGTGCCGGAAAGAGGCCCAACACGGAGAGCGACGACGTCAACGATACCGGACAAAGCAAACGGAACAGCACAACGGCCCAAAGTGCATAGGAAAAAATTTTAGGTGCGCGCTTCAACACAATCCTTGCAAGCAATATGATAAGAATAGCAATGCTTGCGGTAATTGACATATTGAGTACAGCAAAAAAAGCAGCCGGTAATGGCATACGCTCACCTCATTTCATCGATAAACTTTTGCAGCTGATTGATTTCGTCATCGGATAACTTTTTTCGCGTAGAAAAGGCTGCCAAAAACCTTGGCAAAGAACCCTCAAATGTGTCCTCAACGAACTTCTCGCTCTGCATGGCATAAAATTCGTCTTTGGATATCAGCGATGTGACTGCACCTTTGTCGTTTGAGAAAATACCCCGCTCACACAACCGTCGCAAAATGGTATATGTTGTTGACTTTTTCCAGCTCAGTTTTTCCTCACAGAGTTTGACTAATTCTCCGGAAGATATGGGTTCATGTTCCCATATCAAGTCCGCAAAACGGGTTTCTACTACACCTAATTTCATATCAGCCATATGATTACCCCCATCGTATGCAGCAAAAGTCTACTGCTTGTAAACCGCTCTAATTGAAGTTTACACCTAGTAAACCAGTTTGTCAATTCATTCTTACAAAAACTTTGTAAGGAGTGAGGAATAGCCTACATTTTTAACGCCGTTTTCGAGGTTTACACGTTTTAGGCCAGCAAGCAGATATGATTCATTCTTGAAAATCCACCCCTAAGACGTTAAGACTTTTTGAAAGAAACGAATTTCTCTTAGGTACCTTGTACTTGTCCCCCCGCAAACAAGCACATTGTCCCTAAATCATGACTTAAAAAGAGTCCAAGGTAATCGTAATGATTGCCTTGGACTCCTTATTTTTAAAATACAGCAATATGTGGTTACAGCTCATCATGTAGTAAGCATCTGTCGGTATGGGAGTAGCCGCGCTGTGGACTTTAGTAAGGACATTGAGGTACTAAAATGGACGTCAATAATTATGTTGCATACTTGTCACGGTATTGTTTGGGTGTCATGCCCATAACTTTTTTAAACGCCTGCCCAAAATGGCTCTGGGAGGAAAAACCCAGCTGATAGGCAACTTCTCCATACGTTGCCTTGGTGTAGCGCAGAGCTTGCAAGGAGGAGCGGATCTTTTGCTCCATGATATAGTCCATCAGTGGGATTCCCTCCTCCTTCATAAAAAGCTGGGAGAGGTAGTTGCGGGTGACTCCCAGCTCGTCCGCCAGCTGTGCAACTGTGATCTTTTGATGAAGCCGCTTTGCCACTTCTTCTTTACAGCGGGTCACCAGTGCGTTTTTTTGCATCCCGTCAATGTGGTCTCGCACCAAAGTAGCATAGTGCACCTCGGCCTGACGCGCCAGCGCAATTACCTCATCTGCATGGAGAAGCTCCTCCACCTGCAGCACATAGGCGTCGGACAAGGAATAGGCAATCTCAGAAGGAATACCGCCTGCAATGGCAGAGCGGCTGGATAAGGCGATCAAGGTGATGGCTATATTTTTGGAGTGGCGCAGCGGATTATTGGCCAACGTTCCGATTTCGCCCACATAGGTCTCCTGAACACTTTTGCGCAGCGACTCCAGATCCCCCCGACGGATGCTGTCCTGTTCCCGCTCCTCCTGGCTATATGGGTTATGGACCTTGCCCTGCCCATTGTAATTGTCATATACATGATCCAATTTTTTCTGCACAAGGCCTTTTAAATGTTCCTCCTCGGTCCCTCGGGCCATGATTTCCGTCCAACTCAAATAGATACCGGTGAGATGATGGTACAGCATGGACAAAAGGAAAAAGAAAAACTCCAAAGAACAGCTGGACATGCGATAAGGCTTTTGGGGGTCCATATGGTGAATCCGCACCATCTGCTGTGTGATCTCCTGGGTGCGCTGCACAAGGCAGCCGGGACCAACAACAAAGATTCCCTGCTCTTTGGCATGGATGATTCCATAGACCACGGCATCCAGTTCAAAATACAGTTTGGGCACACAGACCGACGCCTTTTCCAGCAGCATGGCTTCCAGCTCGGGATCACATCGCAGTGGGTCTGGGTATCCACCTTGATCGGCATAGGTACATTGGTACTCTCCATTGGAATTATAACAGCGGATGGGCACATGGCTCAGGTGAACCAGATGACTGCACAGCTCCGTTGTATCTAACAAGCGTATCACCGACCTTTCCATTTTATTTTACCAGGAAGGGGCTTGAAGAACTACTGTAACATGATATTTTTTCCCAATATTCGGCTTAAAAACAGGCGAACTATGGGTCTATGCCCACAGTTCGCCTGTTGGTTAATCGTCGACAGCACGATCCTCGTCGGCCAGATATTCAAAGAAATCAAAGTCGGCATAGTGGCAATGCTTCACCCGGTCGGCGCAGGTGATGCCTACCATGGTGCCGGTAAACTCTCCAAACTTGCAGTACTCATCGGAGAAATGGGCGGTGGCAAAGCAGCGGCCGATGGCATGGTACACCTCATTGTCATAGCTCCAGAAGAACTGCGCCCGGCGGCCCTCGATGGTCAGACGCAGATAGATGGGTACATCGTCCACTGGAATGCGGGTATTGAGGAATTCCGTTTTCTCCCCGTTTTCCAGATGGATGATGGACAGGGCGCTGCGTCCCAGAGTCTCGCTGTAGTACTTGCGCAGGTTGATATAGTTCATATTATCGTAGTAGAGAATGAGACCCGCGCTGTGTTGGTGTACTTCCGGGGTGAAGTCCATCTTAGTGGTGATCCTTGCATGGACGCTGGTCAGCTTACGGGCCAGGATGCTTACCTTGTTCAGTGAGGTGCGGGACTCCTGGCCCCGCAGGCGTACCCAACCGGGACGAGCCGTGACATCGGCAAACCGGGAGGGCATGATGCGGGGGGCGTAGTAAAAATTCCCCAGCTGAGGGCTGTCGAAGTCATCAAAGGCAGGCGGCATCTGGAGGGGCACCTCGGGCAAGTGGGACTCGGGAACCTCCATCTTAGCCAGATTGGAGCCGTCCGCCATGCGCAGCCAGCCGTCCTCCGTCCACATCATCTTCTGGATGGCTGTCTCACGGCCCAGGGTGCAGCTGAGCTCGGGGACAAAGGGACGGGCACACAGGTGCACCAGATAGACCTCGCCGGTGGGCAGCTCCACGTAGCTGCCGTGGCCGGACTTCTGCAGGACGGAATCGGGGTTAAAATACTTGGGCTTGAGGTGATCCGGGTCGCTGCGCTCGTAGGACACACCGGGCACACTGGTCACAATGGGATTCTGGGGGTCTCGCTCATAGGGGCCCCAGACCTGGGAGCTGCGGCCCATGGTGACACAGTGGTTATAGCCTGTGCCGCCCTCGGCGCACATGATGTAGTAATACTCACCCCGTTTGGTCAGGTGGGGGGCCTCGATGCAGCCCCGGTCCGTTCCGCCGCGCCACATCCGCTTGGGATAGCCTACGATCTCCTTCTTTACGGGGTCGTATTCCACCATGCAGATGGAGCCGGGCTTCTCATAGCCCAGGCGGGTCTCCCACTCCAGAGAGACGATGTACTTTTTGCCATTGTCGTCGTGGAAGATGGAGGCGTCAAAGCCGGAGGAGTGCAGATACACCGGCTCACTCCAGGGCCCTCGGATATCTTTTGCGGTGATCAGGTAGTTGTCCACATCGAAGTAGCGGGCATTCATGGAGTTCATCACGCCGTAGACCACGTAGAACAGGTCCTCCTCCTGGCAGTAGGTCAGGCAGGGAGCCCAAATTCCCTTGGCGCTGGGCAGCTTTTTCAGATCCACCTTCTCGTCGTCGGTGAGAACATGGGTGTAGAGCTCCCAGTGCTTTAAGTCCCGGGAGTGATAGATGGGAATGCCGGGAAACCACTCAAAGGTGGACACCGCCAGGTAGTAGTCGTCACCCTTGCGGCAGATGCAGGGGTCGGGGTTAAACCCGGGAAGAATGGGATTTTTGATCATAGCAACAAGCTCCTCCTATCAGTTACCTTCCGTTTTTCTCTTCTCCAGGTCGGCAAGGATGCCGCTGAACTCCTTGTCCAGGTGCCAGAACTTCATGATGATCAGGCCGCACACATACACCACAATGGGAATCCAAACAAAGCAGATCTCGATGGAGAACAGGGCTTCCGCGGTCTGAACGGCGGCCTCACCCACATAGCCGCCAATCTCCAGGATGAGGCCCAGCAGGGCGGAACCGATGCCGTTGCCAATCTTATATCCAAAGCTGCACGCGCTGTTGACCAGACCCTCGGTGCGGTAGCCGGTTTTCCACTCGCCGTAGTCAATGGTGTCGGATACCATAGCCCACATGGTGGCGCCGCCGCAGGCATTGCCGATGCCGCGGATCACGCTGGAGACCACGATCAGGTTCATAGCGCCGCCGGAGTAATTGAGTACCAGCATACCCACAATGTCAAAAACCAGGCCCAGAGCAAAGACATTGCGCTTGCCAAACCGCTTGACCAGCATGGCGATGAAGAACATCCCGACGATCTGAACCACATTGAAGATGCCGTTGATGGTGGTGACCAGGTCCTTGTCTCCCAGAATATCCTTGGCGTAATAGACGGTGGCGCCGCCGTTGACCGAGTACATCAGGAAGAAAAGGGCCAGCATCCCGGTCATCATAATCCAGTATTTGTTCTGGAACAGGGCCTTCACGCCCTTGGCAAAGGGAACATCCTCCGCTTTGCCGTCCTTGGTTGCAGGCCGCACACGCTCCTGGGTGCCAAAGAAGTTGATGAGAAATGCCACCACAGAAACAGCGCCCAGCACCACAAAGGCCTTGGTCCAGGCGGAGGCGGTGTTGCCAAACAGCTCCACCAGGGGGAGGGTAAAGGTGTTGATGGTCAGCGTACCGGCCGTGGCCAGCAGGTTGCGGAAAATGCTCAGCACGGACCGCTCATAGGGGTCCTGGGTCATCAGAGCGTTCAGCGCGGAATAGGGAACGTTGATGGCCGTATAGACCACCGTGGAAACCAGATTGTATGTAACAAATACGTACACCAGCTTCGCCCCGGAGGACCAGCCTGTGGGAACGGAGAACAGCAGCACGCCGGACACCGCAAAGGGGATGCACATGCGCAGAAGCCACGGTCTTGCCTTGCCAAAGCGGGATTTGGTGCGGTCTACAATCACGCCCATGATAATGTCGCTCACGCCGTCAAACACTCTGGAGATCAGCATGATCACGCCCACAGCCGCGCTGCTTACCCCGGCGTAATCGGTGTAGTAGAACATGAGGTACACCGACATGGCGGTGTAGATAATGTTGCAGCCAAAGTCGCCGCATCCATAGGAAAAGCGCTCTAAAATCTTACGAAACGTCAACTTCTCTTTTACCATTGTTTTTCCCTCTCATTCCTTGCATTTGTCTGCGTGGATCGTCAGGCTTCGCTGGGCACCGGGAACCAGCCTTCGGAAACGCTCTTTCCCAAATCCCAGCAGTCCCAGCCGTACCAGTTGGGATCGTTGGCGGGGTCCAGCAGCAGCTTATAGTTCCAGTAGTAGTGGCCGCTGCCTTGATTCCAGGCATCCAGCTGAGCCTGGGCGATGGAGCGATAGAGCTGCTTGCGGGCTGTGTCGGAGAGGCGGTTATCCTGCTGGGAAAAGTCCATGCCGTTGAGAACAGACTGTCCGCCCTTAGTATCCACACCCACGGCCAGGGAATTAAACAGGCTCCACTCGCCGCAGATGACATCTACATACTCCTGTACCTGGGCAATCTCCTTGGCGTAGTGCTCCTGGATATAGGAGAGATAGCCCTCCTGGGTCTGTTCGCAGCCCATGCTCTCGGCCATCATCAAATACTGGTGGGTATCCAAAATCACGTTGTGGAAGTTTCCGTTCTGGAAAAAGTCCTTCCAGGCATGGAGCTGGAAGCCATCGTGGAAGACCACATATTTATCCCCATCCATGTGCTTACGGATCCGGTCATAGGCCTTTGTATAGAAGTCACGGAGGAATTCCAGGGTAATGGGGGCGCTCCCCTTTGCCAGCTCCGGATCTACGGGGGCATAGCGGTTGGAAATATCAAACATATCCCACGCGGCATCGGTCAGGGGCTCATTCACAGGCTGGATTCCCAGCAGTCCCTTCCGTGTTCCGTAGCGCTGGGCCAGCCGCTCCAGAACATCCAGCACAAAATCTACTTCCTCGGGCATCTGGCTCCATTTGCACACGCCGGAGATACCGCCGTTGTCAAAGCCATTTTGGCTCATGGGAACGGTATGCAGGTCCAGCAGGATGGAAAGTCCGTACTTCTCCGCCCAGGAAAAAGCCCTGTCCAGCTCGTCGATGCATCCCACAAACGGGGGACGGTCTCCGAAAATAAAGTACGGGATGGGGATGCGGACGCTGTTCATGCCCATGTGGGCAATGTAGGCAAAGTCCCGCTCGGTGATGTATTCGCTGCGGTGGATCTTCACCCGCATCTCAAACATCTCCGGAGACAGCTGGTGAGCCAGGTAGTATTCGTCTTCCGCCGTGGTCCCGTCAAACAGTGCCGGGCTCATCCACTTTTCCAAAACCAACCAGTTTCCTAAATTTACGCCATTGATCTTTTTCATCATTTTCTCTCCCCTTTTGGCGTGTTATCTTGATATGAAGTATAGTTATGATCACTTTTTGGGTATATCAAGAAAGTAAGAAGCATATCAAAAACAACAGGTGCTGCGTCATTTTCGATGAAATAGATAATTTCAGTGTATGCTTTTTGTGCGTAATAACTACTACAATTAGAAAGGATATATACATAAGTTGCAGTTTTCCCCCTGCCCCATGTTCTCTGCCGGAACATCGACTCCGCTTCGTGATCGTGGTCTGACCGTCTGCCAGCAAAAAAAGATAGGGAGATGTGATTTTCTCACATCTCCCTATCGGGGAAATTCTTTTCACTAAATTATGACATCACGGCAGGCGCGTCGTTCTCCTCGCCGTAAAAGAGATGGACCGCCTCACTGGTCGGGACTCCTCCATTTCCTTCATAGACAGGCTCAACCAGCAGATGGATATACCACCCGTCCATGGCACCCACCCCTTGTGCGGTATAGGTGATGGACCGTGCCTGGTCGTTCGGGGCTCCCTCTTCCATCAGATGCACCACATACCCCGCCGCCTGGGGCAGAAACGCCCGAATCTCTGCCTGGGGCAGGTACTTCAGCGCCTCCAGATAGGTTTGGAGCATATAATAGCGGTCCTGCTCCGGCCACTTGCCCGCCTCGGTAACAAAATACTGGTTCTCCTCAGGAAAAACGCGCAGCTGCGCGCTGTAGGTCTGCTGATTGCGGAGATAGAAAAAACGCACGGTTCCATCCTTCAGCCACCGGAAATCGCTGGTGAGGGTGATCTCAAAATTATCCCCATTGGCGTATAGGTGGGTCCCGTCCTCCACCTTCTCCATGTCTGCGATCCGGTCCACGATCTCTTGCGCATCAAGATCAGCGATGTTCGTACCTTTCATGGGAAAGTCACGGCTGGGGGGCGGATTAGTCAAAAAGCACACTGCCGCTGCCGCGCAGGCGATGAGGGCCACTGCCACAATCCAGACGGCGGGCTTTTTATAGTTCATCACTGATTTTACCCGCTGCTTTACTCCCACCTCGCCGAAGGCCAGGGGGCAGGCAGCAATGGATCTGCGGCGTACACCGCAGTGGAGCAGAGCGGTGGAGTAGCCCCGACGGTCCTCCAGCCCCATCGTTTCGATCACCGCCTCATCACAGGCCCCCTCCATGTCCCGGCACAGCAGTACATAGGCCAGCCACAGCAGTGGATTGAACCAGTAGACGCACAGCAGAGCAAAGCCCAACGGCTTCCACCAGTGGTCTCTTCTCCCGATGTGGGCCCGCTCATGGGCCACCACATAGGCCAGGTCCTCCTCTGCCAGGTGGTAGGGCAGGTAGATGACCGGACGGAAGATCCCCAGCACGAAGGGGGTGCTCACACGCTCACTCTGCTTAATATTCTCCCGGAGGAGGGTGGCGGTTGCCACCCTGCGCTTTACCAGCCAATAACTCACCAGGGCGTAAAGTGCCATCACAACCATTCCCACAGCCCAAACCCAGGCAAGTATCAAGGACCATATCTGAGTGGGGTTGGCGCTGGCCCCCTGCGCCGGGGCCATGCTCTGGCCCAGCACAGGGTTCACCACGCTGTTGATGGCCTGGATTCCGCTGTCGATTTGCGGGGTGGCCGTGTAGAGGATTTCCGGCGGCAGGGTCTGGGCACTGGGGATGAGGCTCAGGGCGCTCTCAATGGAAACCGGACATACCAGGCGCAGGCCCACCAGCCCCCACAGGAGGCAAACAATCCACTTGGGCGCTTTTCGGAACACCAGTCTCAGCACCAGAATGGCCAGCACCAGCCAGCTGGCGGAGATGCTGAGATTGATCAGCTTCAAACATACCGCTTCCATGACCCGCCCCCCTTACTTTTCGATGATCCGCCGGATCTCCTCCACTTCCTCCTGGGACAATTCCTGCCTGCGGGCAAAGGCGGCAAGGAAAGCGGGCAGAGAACCCTGGAATTTCTTCTCCATCAGCTCGTCCAGCTCGGATACCTGGGCTTCTTCCTTGGAGATGAGCGATGAAACGATTCCCTCCTCATTTTTCAGTACGCCACGCTCCCCCAGGCGCTTGATGACCGTGTAGGTGGTGGTACGTTTCCACCCCAGCTTCTCCTGACACAGCCGCACCAGCTCCGTGGTGCTCACCGGCTCCCGCTCCCACAAAATGAGGCAGAAGCGATATTCGCTCTCAAAAATTTTCGGTGTATCCATAAGGCTCCCCTCCTGTCTAATGGAATAGACTCTTCAACAACAGTCTATCCCATTAGACTCCCATTGTCAATCCTATTTTGCCGGCTGCGATGATCATGCAGAAGTTTTCCAAGGACGTGTACTGGCCAATGTTCTTTCTCATGTTTGCCTGCTATCAAATGAGGGTCAGCTGTTGCCAATGGCCTCTTGAAAAATCAGCTTAAGGATGGTAAGATTTTAAACACTGGGGCAAATTTTCCCTAGATTTCAGCTGTAAAACTCATATAATTCAGGCCCGAGGCAGAGCCCCGGGCCTTTTTCTTGGAGGTATATCCATGTGCCCGATTCTAATTGTGGGGGCCCGGGATGTGGGCAAGACCACCCTCATCCGCCGCCTAATCTCCGATACGTCCCGCCCCATCGGTGGATTTTGTACCGAAAAGCGCCTCACCGACTCAACGGGAGCCCACAGCGTCTATCTCCATCCCGCCGGGCTTCCCCTTCAGGCGCGCTCCTACACCCCGGACAACCGGGTGGGCCGCTGGGACGGACGGACCATGCAGGCCTTCCCCGCTGTCTTTGATACCTTGGGTACCGCCTGCCTGAGCGGCATCGCCCCGGAGGCGCTGGTGGTCATGGACGAGCTGGGCTTTCTGGAGTCCCAGGCACCCCGATTTACCCAGGCAGTGCTGGATGCCCTGGACGGTCCCGCCCAGGTGATCGCCGCCGTGAAGGACCGGCCTGATGTGCCCTTTCTCCAGGCCGTCCTCGCCCATCCCCAGGCACGGGTGTTCCGTCTGACTCCGGACAACCGCCAAGCGCTGTACCAGCAGATCCGCGCGCTGTTATAACTCCGGCCGCTTGACTCCCTGGGCGCTGAGGGCGGCCAGATAGAGCACTACCCCAAAGGCCGCACCCGCCAGGTTGGCCCACAGGGCGCCCGTTCCCCAGTCCTTCAGGGCGCGCACCAGCAGGTTAGTGGTCAGCGCCATAAGCAGGGTGGCCAATCCCGGCGCGGTGAGCCAGCGAAACAGCTCCAGCCGCAGCCCGGTGCAGATCATCAGCCGCTGGGCACACAGTAGCAGGCCCAGCACGGTGGAAACCCCCGTACTAACCACAAAGCCCTCCATGCCCATCTCCGGCACCAGCCAGGCAGTGAGGGCCAGCTGCACCCCGTCGCACAAAATGGAGATCCAGGCCACCGTCCCCTGACGCCCTACGCCGTTCAAGGCGGCGCCTAACACCGCCTGATAGCAGCTCAGCGCCATGATGGCCGCCAAGGGGACCAGAAACTCCCCCACCCCATCCTGATGGAAGAGAGCCCCGCCCAGGTCGCTCCCCACCACCGCCATCAGCCCCATGGAGGGCAGCGCCAGCAGGGAAACCGTGGTCAAAGACTGGGAGATGTTCTCCCGAATTTCCTCCTTGTGTCCCAGGGCGGCGCAGTGGGACAGCCGGGGCACCATCACCAGATTCATGGCCCCCAAAAAGACCGTGGGCAGGGCCAGCATGGGCAGGGTCATGCCGCACACCACGCCAAACTCCGCCATAGCAGCGCTGCGTTCCATACCTCCCTCCACCAGCTTGCGGGGGATGAGGGTAGCATTGATGGCCCCCATCACATTGCCAAGCAGGGCGTTGCAGCCCACCGGAAGGGCGATGGTGGCGATCCTGCGCCGCCGGATTCCCGCCCGTTCTCCCGGCCCAATCAGCCCCTGGCGGTGCTTGCGGCGGTGAAAGAGAGCGGAAAGTGTGGCCGAGGAGAACAGTTCACAGATCACCATACCGGTGACGATGAGGCCCACCACACGCTCCGGATATTGGGGCAGAAAGAGGGCCAGCAGCCCCAACACCGCCGCCGTGCGCACCAGCTGCTCCAGCAGCTCTACCACCGCCGGCGGCCCCACCAGCCCCGCTCCGTAGAAAAAGTGCTTGTGGATATTCTCCACCCCGGTCAGGGCAGCACAGGGCACCAGCAGCATAAGGCCCAGCTGGGTACGGGCATCCCCCAGAAGATAGACGGAAATGGGGTCGCTGAGCAGGATAACTCCCGCCCCCACCGGCAAAATCAGCAAAATGAGCCACCGCAGGCAGGAACCTACGATCTGGGCGGCCCCCCGGCTGTTTTCCCAGGCCAGATACTGGGAGGTAAGGTTGGACACCGCCGCCGTCAGTCCCACCGCCGTCAGGGACAGCAGCACCGAGAAGGCGGGCATCACCAGCTGGTAGAGCCCCATGACCTCCGCCCCCACCATTCGGGACAGGGCCACCCGGTATCCAAAGCCCAGCAGCTGGGACAGGGCCCCCAGCACGGTGAGCAGCACCACGCTGCGCCGGGCGGCACTCTTGTAGTTCGGATCCACGTCCATCCCCCCTTCCCTCCACTCTATTCCCCATTCCTGCCGGATATGTGACCTTTCAGACCTTGCCCCGGCGGGGTTTCTATTGTATAATAAGTCAAAGCGCCATCAGGCGCCGTCCCTCAGAATAGATGCGCTTGACGCGAGAAATAAGGAGGAACCTGTGTTATGGCATTTGTAGATCTGGAACAGCGTGGCTCCATCGGTATTCTTACCATGAACCGGCCGGAGGCCCTTAACGCTCTGAACGATCAGGTCCTGCGGGATCTGGACGCCGCCCTGGATGCGGTGGAGGCCAATGACGAGATCCTGGTGGTCATCCTCACCGGCGCGGGCCGTTCCTTTGTGGCCGGAGCCGACATCGGCCAGATGAAGGACTTTACCTCTGTCCAGGCCAAGAAGTTCGGCGCCTACGGCAACGGCGTGTTCCTGAAGCTGGAGAACTTCCCCAAGCCTGTCATCGCCGCGGTCAACGGCTTTGCTCTGGGCGGCGGCTGTGAGCTGGCCATGTCCTGCGACATCCGTCTGGCCAGTGAGAAGGCCAAGTTCGGCCAGCCCGAAGTGGGTCTGGGCATCACCCCCGGCTTCGGCGGCACCCAGCGTCTGGCCCGCATCGTGGGCGTGTCTAACGCCATGGAGCTCATCCTCACCGCCAAGGTCATCAAGGCCGAGGAGGCCAAGGAGATGGGCCTGGTCAGCCACGTGTACCCCGCGGAGGAGCTGATGGACAAGGCCATGGAGCTGGCCCAGGCCATTGC
>CAJLCG010000024.1 GCA_905205085.1 uncultured Oscillospiraceae bacterium | reverse complement strand
ATCCCATATGGGATGGCGGCCTTTTCTCTCGGAGAGAAGGGAGAGAAGGAAAGAGGGGAAAACAAACACGCACGGTTAAGCCTTTTTCTTGCGCTGGTTAATGGGAGCCTGGTCCTTGGGAATGCGCTTGCCGGTCTCAGGATCCACATACCAGATGGCAAAGCCGGTAGCAGCATAGATCAGGGAAATGATAGGCACCAGGTAGCACAGGAACACATAGGGGATGTAATCGGTATAGAGAACGCCCAGAGTGCCGCAGAAGTACACGGCGTTGGTGTGCCAAGGCATCAGGGTGCCGCCCAGAGTACCGCAGTCCTCCATGGTACGGGAGCATACGTCGGGAGAAACGCCCTTTTCGCGATAGATGGGGCCCATCAGCTTGCCGGTCAGCACGTGGGACATGGACATGGTGCAGCCGATGGCACCGGACAGATAGGAGACGACCATGGTGCTGGCCACGAGGCTGAGTACGGAGTTGACCTTGTGGACAAACAGACCCAGGAAGTTATCCAGAATGCCCATCTTATCCAGCATACCGCCAAGACCCATGGCGAAGATCATGATCATCATGATTCCATACATGCTGGAGATGCCGCCGCGGTTGAGCAGCTTATCGATGAGAACCACGCCGGAGTCCACAGAGAAGCCGTCCTTCATAGCAGTGACGACCTCGACGAAGGTGGAGCCCTGAGAGACCATGGCGCAGCCGCCGCCGACCAGCGCGCCCAGGAGAATGGTGGGCAGAGCAGGCAGCTTGAACAGAAGAAGAACGATAACCACGATCATGGGGATGATGGGAACAAAGCCAATGTTAAAGATCTCGGCCAGGCTCTGCTGATAGGCCTGCACGGTGGAGGGATCGTAGTTCTCCGCGCTGTGGCCGCTGCCGATGACGGCAAAGATGATGGCGGTGATGATCAGGCCGGGAATCGTGTTGTAGCACATGGAGCGGATATGACCATACAGGGTGCCGCCGGCCATGGCAGGAGCCAGGTTGGTGGTGTCGGAGAAGGGGGACATTTTATCGCCGAACAGGGCGCCGCAGATAACGGCACCGGCGATCATACCAGCGGGGAAGCCCATGCTCAGGCCGATGCCCATGCAGGCCAGGCCGGCAGATGCCGCGGAACCATAGGAGGTACCGGTCAGTGTGGACAGCAGTGCACACAGCAGCAGGGTGGCGGGAAGGAAGATGCTGGGCTGGAGGATATTCAGACCATAATAGATCAGGGTGGGAACGGTGCCGGCCAGAATCCAGGTGCCGATCAGGCAGCCTACTGCGGCTACGATGACGACTGACTGGAAGCCATCCCGAACGCCCTGAAGCGCATAACCCTCAACGATAGACCAATCTACCTTGCGGACCTTACAATACAGGAACATGATGACCCAGGTGATGAACAGAGGGACACCCAGATCCAGGCCATTTCGTACGCAGACCACAACCTCTGCAATGATAATGACCAGCAAGATAATGGAGTCTAGCATGGGGGTTTTCATTCTTTCTCTGGTTTTTTCTTCCATGGATGGTTCCTCCTTTTTATTTCTCAAACTCCTTTAAATAAACATGCTTTGTTACAAGTGTTGCTGGGATTTGCCTGGGGTGGGATACCGACTTTCCTTCTTGCTCCGTTGTGTTGTATTTGCTGGGGGTCAGGCGTAATATGTTTGTCCTTTTGTGTGGTAGATCCGCCCGACCCGCTGTGTGATATGGGTGAACATGGCCAGACGGGTTTCGCCCAAAAGATGACCGATTTCCAAGCCGGAAATCTCATTTCCAAGGCCGTCCTTGCCGAACAGTGTCACTTCATCGCCGATGGCGCAGTTTACGCCGGTCACATCGATAAAGCTTTGATCCATGGCTGTTCCCACAAAGGGACACCGCTGACCGGAGATCAGCACCGGCGCACCGCCCATGGCAAAGTGTCTGAGATAGCCGTCTCCGTAACCAATGCCAATGGTAGCCACCTGGGCTGTCTGCTGGGGTTGGAATGCCCGGCCATAGCCCACGCTTTCGCCGGGCTGAATGGTGCGCAGATTTACGATCCGGGTCTTCCAGCTGGCGGCCTCCTTCACGTCCACCGGGTTCCAATCGTCCTGAACGGAGGAATCTCCCAGATAGAGACTGCCCACCCGTACATGGGTGCACAGGGGATATGCCTCCTTGAGCCAGGTGGTGGCGCCAGTGTTGCAGCAATGGACGAAACGAGGTGTGATGCCGGCCGCTTTGATCTGGGCCAGAGCCGCTTGAAATCGCTCAAATTGGAGGCGGGTAAAATCGTTGCCCGCTCCGTGCTGGGCTTCGTTTGCGGTGGCAAAGTGGGTATACACGCCATCGATCACGATGTTGCCTAAGCTCTTAATGTAAGTAAGAAGCTCCTCCAGCTCCGGCCCGGGCTTGACACCGATGCGGTTCATCCCGGTTTCGATTTTCAGATGCGCTTTCACATAGGGAAGCTGGAGCTGTTTGGCCTGAATGCTGAGCAGCTTGGCATCCTCTTTCAAAAACAAGGGGATCTGGATGCCCCGTTGGACTGCATGGGGAATGGAGTAGGCTGGGACGGGGCCTAAGATCATGATTTCTGCCTCGGTGCAGCCGGAGTCCTGAATTTGTGCGGCTTCAAACAGACGAGCCACGGCCAAAAAGCGGATGCCACACTCTTTTACTACATAATTGGCGATTGCTGCGGTGCCAAAGCCATAGGCGTTGCTCTTAATGACCGGAAGCACAGTCAGCCCGCCGGTATATCGCTGGATCTTTGCGATATTTTCGCCAATTACATCCAGATCAATGTCCAGATGGCTGTTATAATATGTGGGATCCATAGTAACCTCCGTTCTGAACTGAAATACTGTATACACCATACATAATGCGGTTAGGAGGATGGCGCAAAGCGGGGCGCTGGATTGGCCCGCCAGGCCCGTGGTCCCACACCGTAAATGCTTTCATGGTATACCGCTGCGCAGAGCTTGCTGGGGGCAAGTTATTTCTTAAGCTGCTGAACCATCTCTTTGATCCGCCGCAGGCCCTCCTGGATGTTTTCCTCCGAGGTGGCATAAGAGAAGCGGACAAACTTGCCGGTCTTGTCGTCCAGGCCCACTGCAGGAACGGTGGCCACGTATTTTTCCTCCAGCAGCTTCTGGGCAAACTCGGTGCTGGTCATTCCAAGCCCGGATACATCTACCATGATATAAAAAGCACCATAGGGCTTTACATAGGAGAGTCCTGGGATTTCGTCCAGCAATTTCATAATCAGGGTGCGGCGATTGGCAAATGCCGCGATCATCTCCTCCACCTGCTTGCGGGTGGTGGGAGTATCCATAGCCTCCGCCAGTGCTACCTGAATAAAGGTGGGGGAGCAGGTGGTGGAATACTGGTGGGTGCGGAGAATTCTGGTCGCCAGCTTGGCATCGGTGGCAATGTATCCCACACGCCAGCCGGTCATGGCAAAGGTTTTGGAGAAGCCGCTGATGATAATGGCGTGATCTTTCATGCCGGGGAAGGAGGCAACGGAGTGGAAGGTCGCTCCGTCGTACACCAGCCGGCTGTAAATTTCATCGGAGAGGACCAGGAAGTTTTTCTCCACCGCCAGCCGGCAGATCTCTTCCAGATTCTCTTTGCTGAACACAGCGCCGGTGGGGTTGCTGGGGTTGTTCAGAATGAGCATCTTGGTCTTGTCGGTGATAGCGGCTCTCAGCGCGTCCATATCCACCTGGAAGCCCTTCTCCGGGTCCATGGGGATATCAATATATTTGGCGCCGCACATATTCACCAGGCATTTGTAGGAAATAAATGCAGGGGTGAGGACGATGACCTCGTCACCCTCATCCACAAAGGTCATGATGGTGTTATTCAAAGCCTCGGCGGCGCTGCTGGTGACCAGAATTTCCGTCTCGGGATCGTATGCAATGCCGGTCTCCCGTTGAATGTAGTCCTTCAGGACCTTTCTCAGTGCAGGATAGCCCCGGTTTGAGGTATACTTCGTCTGGTTGTTGGTAATGGCGCGGATGGTAGCCTCTTTGATATCCGTGGGAGTATTAAAGTCGGGCTCGCCTGCGCTGAAGGGGATTACGGGCTTTCCCTCCCCGCGGAGGACGGCGGCCCGATCCAGAATGGTGCGGATGGGAGAGGCTTCTACCTTCTCCAGACGCTTGGCACCCACACTCAGATCGTAAGAATTTGTCATGGAAATGCTCCTTTCTGTGACAGGACAAAGAGTCCCTGCGTCATTACTGGTTTTGATAGGCGGCCGGGTCTACCACGTCGGGCCATTTTTCGCCCTGGCATACGGCGAGACAGCCCTTGACACATTGAACGGCCATGCGGTCGGTGGCTTCCCGGGTAAGGGCGGCAGAGTGGGGAGTGCAGATCAGGTTCTGGGCCGAGAAGACCGGGTTGTCCAGTTCTGCCGGCTCCACGCTGTATACGTCTACTGCTGCCCCGGCAATGGTGCCGTTGTTCAGGGCGTCAGCCAGATCCCGCTCATTTACGATGGGGCCCCGGCTGGTATTGATCAGCAGTGCGGTAGGCTTCATGAGGGAGAGCTCTCTGGCGGAGATCATGTCCTTGGTTTCCGGAGTGAGAGGATTGTGAATGGTGATAATGTCGCACTCTCTCAGCAGATCATCCAATTCCTCATAGTATTGACAGCCGGCAGCCTCCACCTTCTTGCGGTTGTGAGAATGGCTGAAGCCGGCGGTCTCCATACCAATGGCCTGACACAGCTGGGCTACGATGCGGCCGATGGCGCCCACGCCGATGATGCCTACCTTCTTGCCCTGGAGCTCAAAGGCCTTTCTGGCGTCCCGGATTTTCCAATTTCCCTGGCGCAGCTCCTCATCGGCCTGCACAATATTTTTCGACAGGGCAAACATGGATGCCACAGCATGCTCTGCCACCGAGCGGTTGTTGGCGCCGGGGGTAAACACCACAGGGATTCCCAGCTTGGTGGCGTGATCCACGGCCACATTGTCATAGCCGACGCCGGTACGGCCAATTACTTTCAGGTTGGGGCAGCGGTCGATGAGTTCGGCGGGACAAAGGCCGACGCGGATGATAAAGCCATCGGCATCCTGCAGCTGATCCAGGTAGGTTTCCGGCTGTGCGGAATTGGCCACATAGATCTCTGCGCCGCTTTCTTCCAGCACAGCCATGCCGGCTTGGCTGAGAGCATGGGTCAAAACAAATTTCATAGGGTGAGTCCTCCCTGTTTTATTTCTTCTTATCTTTCCCGTCAGTATAGTCGTACCAGCCCTTTCCGGTCTTCCGGCCGAATTCACCCTTGTTGAATTTCTCGATCACCAGGGGACTGGGCTTGTCGTTTTCATCGCCGCTTTCCGCATAACGGTCTCTGCGTACGTAATAGTTGACGTCAATGCCGGTCAGGTCCATCAGGCGGAAGGGACCCATGGGATAACCCAGGCCCTTTTCACAGGCAGTATCAATATCCTCTACGGTAGCGATGCCCTTTTCCAGCAGATTGCAGGCCTCCCGGGTGACGGCGGCGTTGATGCGGTTTGCCACAAAGCCGGCAATCTCTTTTTGGATAATGATGGGCGCCTTCCCGGTGCGGATAGCAAATTCCCGGGCGGTCTGGATGGCCTCGTCGCCGGTATGGGGACCACGGACCAGCTCCACCAGCTGCATGACAAGCGCGGGGTTGAAATAGTGGATATTGAGCAGGCGCTCGGGATGCTCGGTGATATCGGCCAGCTTGGAGCTGACCAGATTGGAACTGTTGGTTCCCAGAATGGTGTCTGGCTTTACGATGCGGCTGATTTTCTGAAACAGCTCCCGCTTGGCATCCAGGTTTTCAATGATAGCCTCAATGACCAGATCAGCGTGGACAACCGCTTCTTCCACATTCTGAGAGAAGGTAAGGTTGTTGCGGACCTGATCCGCTTCCGCCTGAGTGATTCGACCCTTGGTGACGCGGCCGGCCAGATAGTTGGCCGCCCACACCTGCGCCTTCTCAAGAGCGGCGGGGAACGAATCACAGAGAATGACCTTGTAGTCTTCCTTACGCCCGTTCAGAGCGGTATTCATGGCGATCTGCTGGCCCATCGCGCCAGCGCCGATCACAACCACCGTTTTTAACTGCTCAATATTCACGTTGATGCACCTTTCTTTCTCATTTGGAAAATGGGATTAATCCAGATTCTCAATCAGAGCGGCCATAGCCTGTCCGCCGCCAATACACAGTGTGGCAAGACCATACCGGCCGCCGGTTCTCTTCAAATTGTGCAGCAGGGTCACGATCAGCCGGGTGCCGGTGCAGCCCAGAGGATGACCCAGAGCAATGGCTCCGCCGTTGATATTGACCTTGTTGGGGTCCAGCCCCAGATCCCGGATGCAGGCCACCGACTGGGAAGCAAAGGCCTCGTTCAGTTCCACCAAGTCGATCTGATCCAAGGTCATGCCGGTGCGCTCCAAAATCTTTTTTGTGGCGTAGTAGGGGCCGTAGCCCATGATGGCGGGATCTAACGCGGCAGCAGTAATGTCAATGATCCGGGCCAGAGGCTTCAGGCCGGTCTCCTGGACCTTGCTTTCCGACATCAAAACCACGGCCGCAGCACCGTCATTGAGCCCACAGGAATTGCCTGCGGTAATCGTGCCGCCCGGCTTTACAATGGAGCGCAGCTTAGCCAGCACTTCCATGGTGGTACCGGGACGAGGGAACTCGTCCGTGTCAAAGAGGAAGGTGCGCTTTTTTTCCTTTACCTCCACCGGAACGATTTCTTCCTTGAAGTAACCCGCCTCAATGGCGGCCAGAGCCCGGCGCTGGCTTTCCACGGCAAAAGCGTCCTGCTCCTCCCGGGTAATGTGGAAACGCTCGGCCACGTTTTCTGCCGTGCGGGTCATGCTCAGCTCCGTGCCATAGATGCTGGCCGGTGCAGCGGTGCTGCCGGCCTCGATGTTGGAGTCCACCAGCACATTTTTATTGCCGCCCCACCGGGAACCCCGCAGGTAAATGGGGGCACGGCTCATATTTTCCGTTCCGCCGGCCACAATGGTCTGAGCCTGTCCGGTCCAGATCTCCTGGCAGCCACAGAGAATGGCCTGCATGGCGGAAGCACACAGACGGTTGACGGTAAAGCCGGGGACGCTCTCGGGAAGTCCGGCCTCCAGAGCGGCGCAGCGGGCAATGTTGGATGCCTCGGTACTCTGACGGACCTCACCCAGAATGACTTCATCTACCAAATCGCCAGCTACATGGGCGCGAGCCAGAGCTTCCTTAATTACCAGGGCGCCCAATTCGTGGGCGGGCACGCTCTTTAACGAACCGCCGTATTTTCCGATTGCCGTACGGACCGCACCCATGAGATAAATCTGTTCCATGTTTTTTCTCCCTTCGCAGCTTGCGAATGCGCAAAACCAATTCTGCCTTTTGTTAATAAGCATGAAGCGTGCCAACTTTTAAAATCGCTTTTATTTTCCTGGTCCGGGCCATCAGAAATATCCCGGAAAACTGTAAGGATGGCTTAGGAGGGAGAAATACATATTTATTAGAAAAAAGAAGAATACCAAGCAGGCTCTTCACTCCGGCAAAACAAAAAGTGCAAAAGTGCAAACGTGAAGTGCATTTGCACAAAATGTGCAGAAATATGATTTTGCACAGACTGTGGTACGATCGGTCAGCAAGACATACCGTTGGATAAGTATTTTGCAAAGAAAAGAAATACAGGAAAAAAAGTGCCATAAAATTCATAATAATAGCAAGAACAACAGCAAAGAAGCGGAAAAAATTCATTTCAGCCTCTTTGCTGTTGTTGTGTGCCATGATAGCATAGGCTTTTTAGAAACTCAATGCACAATTTTAAACAACCCTTTTTCAGTCTTCATTATAAAAAAAGATTTGTCGGATACAACATATTGTCATATCAGCCTTGCTGAAACAGAATGGCTGCACCGAAAGGGTGCAGCCATTTTTATATACATAAAATAGTTCCCTTTTTTCTTTAGACAAAGGAGTTTAGAGCAAAACTTGGGAAAGAAAAGAGCAACCGAAATTTTGAGCGTGGAAATAAACTGTGCTGCGAACTTGGCACGGATTATGCTTAATAAAGCTTTAGTAAGATTTATGCAGGAAATTTGGTCCGCATAAGGAGAGAAAGTCGGTGTACAAAACATGAAATTTGAGAATGTACTTTATGAAGTGCGAAATGGAATTTTGTATTTGACGCTGAACCGGCCGGAAATGCGCAATGCACTTACCCCGGAGATGTGGCGGGATATCAGCGCTGCGGTCCACGCAGCAAAGCTGGACGATGAGGTCCGCGTGGTGGTCATTACAGGTGCGGGCGAAAAGGCACTGGCCAGCGGAGCGGATATCCAGGAGCTCCATGATCGCTATTACATGGATCAGATGATCGGTACCGCCACCACGGCATTGAGAGATCTGGAAGAGCTGTATAAGCCGGTGATCTGCGCCATCAATGGCTATGCCCTGGGCGGAGGCTGCGAGCTGGCCCAGGCCTGTGACCTGCGGGGGCCCCCCCGCCGCTCTAAGTTTGGGCAGCCGGAAATCAACCTGAGCATCATTCCAGGGGCCGGCGGCACCCAGCGGCTGGCCAGACTGGTGGGCATTGGAAAGGCCAAAGAGCTGATCTATACCGGGCGTGTGATCTCCGCAGAGGAGGCCCAGAGCATCGGCTTGGTAAACATCGTTACCGAGGACAGCCGGGAGGCGCTGATGGCCGAGGTGGACAAGCTGGCCCAGCAGATCATGTCCAAGGGCCCCAGAGCCCTGATGCTGGCCAAAATTGCCATCAACTACGGCACGGAGACCGATATTCATACCGGCCTGATGATCGAGCGATTGGCTCAGACACTGGCACTGAGCACGGAAGACAGAAAAGAAGGAACGGCGGCTTTTTTGGAAAAGCGGACGCCCCACTTTACCGGCCGCTGATTTGAGTGCTTGCAATGGATGAGGAAGAAAGAATTTGATACAGGAGGTCTGTGAAATGAAACCTTTGGAAGGAATTCGCGTGGTGGATATGTCCACTATGCTGGCTGGTCCCATGACGGGTCGTATTTTGGCAGAGTGGGGAGCAGATGTAATCAAAGTGGAGACCATGAACGGAGACGCCTGGCGCAAGCAGGCGGGTACCACCATGTCCCCCTGTACTCCCGACGCCAACCCCAATTTTGATATGCAGAACCTGAACAAGCGGTTTGTGGCCCTGAATATGCGCACGCCGGCCGGACACGAGGTCATCATGAAGCTGCTGGAGCGGGCAGACGTGCTGGTGACCAACTTCCGCGTGCAGGCCCTGGAGGGAATGGGGCTGGCCTATGACCAGCTGAAAGAACGGTTCCCCAGACTGATTCATGCCTCAGTGCTGGGCTACGGCGCAGAGGGTCCGGATAAGGATCGCCCCGGCTATGACTACACCGCATTTTTTGCCCGCAGCGGCTTGATGGCCGACCTGGCTCCCGCAGGGGGCGTTCCCCTGATTCCCGTGGGCGGTGTCGGAGACCACAGTGTGGCTGTGGCGCTGGCAGGCGGCATTGCCGCCTCCCTGTTTAAGCGGGAGCGCACGGGAAAAGGAGAAAAGGTAGATGTATCCCTGCTCCAGTCGGCCACCTTCATTGGCTGTACCGGCGTGCTCAATGGCTTTAACGGGCGCAAGCTGCCCCGGGACCGGTATGACTGCGGCCACGCCGGCAGCAATACCTATCAGGGCTCGGACGGTGAGTGGTTCTACCTGGCGGTCATCGATTACCGCCGCTTCCCCGAGTTTTGCCAAGTGATCGGGCTGCCCGAGATCGCCACCGATCCCCGGTTCAGTACCGTAGACGCCTACTATAAGAACAAGGCGGAGCTGACCCATATTTTTGATCAGAAGTTTGCCGAGCATCCGGTGTCCTACTGGCATGAGCTGCTGGAGGCGCATGATCTGCCCCACGAAATTCTGCGGCATTTCAAGGACGTCCCGGAGGACCCCCAGGTGCTGGCCAATCACTATATGTTCCCCTACGAGTATAAGGATGGCACCAAAACCGTCTTCTCCAACGGACCGGTCCACTTCTCTTCCATCGATCCCGCGGAGATCCCCTGCAAGATTTCCGGCCCCATTGGCCGGGATACCGCCCAAGTGTTAAAGGAATTGGGCTATAGTCAGGAAAGCATTGACTCCATGTACGCAAACAAGGAGATTCGGTAATGTCTTTGATCCATAACAAGGAGGGATCCAATTCATGAGTGAAGCCACGGTGGCCCCTGCTGCGGGGGCGGTTCAAACTCAGACAGCCCAGCCTGCAGCAAAGCCTAAACGTCCAAAACCCAAATCCATGCTAATGATCGGCGAGCAGACCAACGCCCTGTTTGAAAATGCCCGCCTGGCCAAGGAGCGGGGAGAAAAGGTGGGCTGGTCCGCCTCCATCTTTCCCCAGGAAATTGCCGAGACCCTGGGGCTCAATGTCCTCTACCCGGAAAACCACGCCGCCGGCATTGCCGCCCGGCACCAGGCCGACCCGTTCCTGCAGGAGTGCGAAGGTCCCCTGGGCTATAACAACGACCTGTGCGCCTATGCCAAGGTCAACCTGGCCTATGCCTCGGTTTTGAATGGTGAGAGCGAGGTGGAGCTACCCGACGGGGGCAAAATGGTCAAGCCCGACTTTTTGCTGCTCACCAACAACATCTGCAACCAGCTGACCAAGTGGTATGAAAACCTGGCCTATCAGCTGAATATCCCCGTATTTTTCATTGATACCTGCTATAATCCCTGGGACTATGTCACCGAGACCCGGGTGCGCTATGTCCGCGCCCAGATCGACCAGCTGATTCAGGATCTGTGCGCCTTTACCGGAAAGACCTGGGATGAGAACCGGTTCCGGGAGGTCATGACCATTTCCCAGCGCAACAGTGACCTGTGGGAAGAGGCCAACGGCCTGCTGGACCACAAGCCCGCCCCCATCGGCGGCTTTGAGCTGTTCAATTACATGTCTGCCATGGTGTGCAACCGGGGAAAACCCTCCACCACCGCCATTTTGGAGCAGCTGATTGCGGAAATGCAGGAGCATATCCGCCAGGGCACCTCTACCTTCCCGGCGGAGCAGGAGTACCGGGTGTCCTGGGACGGCATCGCCTGCTGGCCTTATCTGAGCCACAACCTGCGCACCCTGAAAAAGTATGGCATCAATATGGTAGCCTCAAGCTACGGCAAGGCATGGGCCATCCAGTATGATGATCTGGACGGCATGGCACGGGCCTACTGCTTTGCCTCCACCAATGGAGACAACGCCACCACCATGCTCTCCCGCCGTCTGGAGGCCCTCAACCGCTTTGACTGCGACGGAACCATCTACCACGTCAACCGCAGCTGCAAGGTCATGGACTGCCAGATGATGGAGGTTCAGCGCCAGCTCTCTCAGCAGGCCGGGGTGCCCTTCACCTCGTTCGACGGCGACCAGGCCGATTACCGCAACTTCAGCGAAGCGCAGTTTGAGACCCGCATTCAGGGGCTGGTGGAAGTCATGAAGCAAAACAAGGAGGCGAAACAAGGTGGCTGATTTTCATGAAATTTTCGCTCAGCTCCAGGCGGCCTGTGATAATCCCCGGGCCCAGCTGGACCATTACCTGTCGCAAGGCAAGCAGGTAGTCGGCTGCTTCGCCCCCTATGCGCCGGAGGAGCTGGTACATGCTTGCGGCATGATCCCCATGGGAATGTGGGGCGGACACACGGAGCTAAAACTGGCCAAGAGCTATCTGCCCGCCTTTGCCTGTCCCATCATGCAGTCCAATATGGAGCTGGGGCTGAAGGGGGCCTATCAGGGGCTCTCCGCCGTGATTATTCCGGCTTTGTGCGATACACTGCGCTGTATGACGCAAAACTGGCGCTTCGGTGTGAAAGAGATCCCCATGATCCCCATTGTCTATCCCCAAAACCGCAAGTCCCCTGCCAGCGTGGACTATCTGGTCAGTGAATTTGAGACCGTGATCACCATGCTCTATACCATCACCGGGCAGATGATCAACGAGAAGGCCTTGTGTGAGACCATTGAGATCTATAACGCCCACAACCAGGCCATGCGGGAGTTTGACCAGCTGGCCAATCTCCATCTGGATCTGGTGACCCCCAATGTGCGCCATACGGTACATAAGAGCGCCTTCTTCTTTGAGAAGGGGGAGCACACCGTCCTGGTGCAGAAGCTGATTGAGGCAATGAAGGAACGTCCGGAGCACCACTGGAAGGGGAAAAAGGTGATTTTGGCCGGAATTACCTGCGAGCCCAAGGAGCTGCTGGATATTTTTGAGGCCAATGATATCGCGGTGGTGGCTGATGATCTGGCGCAGGAATCCCGCCAGTACCGCACCGATACCCCCCGGAATGGGGGCGGCGGCCTGAAGCGGCTGGCACTGCAATGGAACAGCCGGTATGGATGCAGCCTGATCCACGAGCTGGGCAAACCCCGGGGCCCCATGCTCATTCGGATGTGCCAGGAGACGGGCGCACAGGGCGTGGTCTCCTGTATGATGAAATTCTGCGATCCCGAGGAGTACGACCAGCCCCACTATGAGCGGGCTCTGCGGGAAGCGGGCATTCCCTGCGTGACCATTGACATTGACCAGCAGAATACCAGCTATGAGCAGATTCGCACCCGAATTGAGAGCTTTGGGGAGATGATCTGATCCATTGCCATTGCTTCCAGCCCTGGAGATCAAGGGCTGGAAGCAACGCTTTCCTCTGCGGAGCGGCCCAGGTATTTCCGGCAAAAGGGACTTTCTATTTTAGTCATTTTGTGGTATACAAAAGGCATCATATCTCTGGAGGTGGATGGTATGGATTCTGCGACCTTTGATCAATGGGACGCTCAGCTGTCTGTAAGCATGATCCTGGACAACATTGATGCAGGAATTATGATCTATGACCGGGAAGGAAAAGTGGTTTTTGCCAACACGGTCATGATAAATTGGAGAAATATCCCGCGTCAGGACTATCTGAAGATGAACGTCCATGATTTTACGGAGGTCATTGACGTGTGCGTCTTTGACTTGGTGTTCCAGGAAAAACGTCGGGTAAGCCGCCTGCAGTACTATCAGGATTATCAAAAGATCGGCGGCCCCTCCAGAGTTCGGCTGGTTACCGGAGTGCCCATTTTTGACAGCTTTGGAACGATCCAATATGTGATTACCATGCTGCAGGACATCGAGGACTTTCAGAGCCAGTACCGTACCCTGCTGAAGGGAAATAAGATCCTCCGCTCCAAATCCAGCCCTCTGAAGCCGGAGAAGCAGGGGATTGTAGCAAAAAGTGCTGCATTTCGTCAAATCCTCATGGTGGCGGACAATGTGGCCCCCCTGGATACCACAGTCCTTCTGTATGGCGAGTCGGGCAGCGGAAAGGAAGTGCTGGCCCACTACATCCATGAGCACAGCCAGCGCAAGGATAAGCCATTTATTACGGCCAACTGTGCTGCATTTCCGGAAAATTTGATTGAAGCGGAGCTGTTTGGCTACGAAAAGGGCAGCTTTACCGGGGCCAACAAGGAGGGCAAGCAGGGACTTGTTGCAGCAGCGGACGGCGGAACGCTGTTTTTGGACGAGATCAATTCCCTCCCTCTGGGGGTTCAGGGCAAAGTCCTGCGTATGATTGAAGAGAAGAGCGTGCAGCGGGTCGGTGCGGTTCAGAGCCAAAAAATTGACTTTCGTCTGGTTGCAGCCACCAATCAGGATCTGGCGGCCATGGTGCGGGAGGGAACCTTCCGGGCGGACCTGTATTATCGCCTTCACGTGGTGCCGCTGATGATCCCTCCGGTGCGCAACCGGAAAGAGGATATTGTCCCCCTGTGCCTCAGCTTTTTGGAGTATTTCTGTAAGAAATACAATTTAAAAAAGAGCTTTTCTCCCCAAGTGCTGGAGGAAGTGCTGCACTACCATTGGCCGGGAAATGTGCGTGAGATTCGAAACTTTGTGGAACGTATGGTGGTCATGACGCCCTACAATACCACAGAGATCGCCAGCATCCCCACGGGAATGCTGGCGGGCGAGGCCACAGAATTTGAAGTGCAGAAGACCGAAAAACGCAGCTCTGGAAAGCTGACCAAGGAGAGCATCCTGGCGGCTTTGGCGGCCTGCCATAACCACCGGGCGAAGACGGCGGAATACCTGGGGATTTCCCGCAGGCAGCTGCAATATAAGATCCGGGAGTACCATATTTCCTCCCGCTGCACCTATGACGAGGACGATTCCTGACCTGCACCCCATCCCCTGGCTCAGAACGCGGCGGTATTTCTGAGCGGGGGGCGGATGTGGGGCGCTGCCCGGAGGGACAGGAGAAGTGGTCGTCCACGCTTTATCTGTATAATGTATACATCATTCATTTTGAGAAGAAGGAGGAGCTGCATGAAACAAATCTCCATCCCATATGACGTCTCCCATGTGGAGTTGCAGGTATCCGAGGAAAACCTGGCGGGGATCTTGACCGCCCGGACCGAGGAATACCAGCCGGATATGACCCAGGAGGAGCTGGTGCGCAGGGCCCTGGAGCAGCCCATCGGCACGCAGCGCCTTTCTCAGCTGTCCCAGGGGAAGCAGAAGGTTACCATTGTGACCAGCGACCACACCAGGGCGGTGCCCAGTAAAATCACCCTGCCCCTGCTGCTGAAAGAAATTCGGGCGGGCAATCCGTCGGCGGAGATCACCATCTTCATTGCCACAGGCCTCCACCGCCCCACCACAGAGGAGGAGCAGCGGCGGATGTTCGGCGACGAGATCGTCGATCATGAGCGGATTGTGGTCAACCGTGCATTCCAGCAGGAAGACTTTGAGTTTATGGGGCCCCTTCCTTCGGGGGCCGAGCTCTGGGTCAACCGGGAGGTGGTCCACTGCGATCTCCTGGTGTGCGAAGGCTTTATTGAGCCCCATTTCTTTGCCGGATTTTCCGGCGGGCGCAAGAGCATTTTGCCTGGCAGCTGCAATGCGGCTACGGTGAATGAAAATCACTCGTTCCGGGCTATCTCCAGCCCCTTTGCCGCCGCGGGTGTGCTGAAGGGCAATCCCATTCATGAGGATATGGTATATGCGGCCCGGAAAGTGAACACGCAGTTTATTTTGAACGTGGCCCTGAATGGGGAGAAGAAGATTATTGCCGCATTTTGCGGCGACCTGGAGAAGGCACACGAGGAGGGAGTGAAGTTTGTCCGCTCCCTGGCAGAATGTGCCCCCACCCAGGCAGATATTGTGGTCACATCCAATGGAGGATACCCGCTGGATCAGAACCTGTATCAAAGTCCCAAGGCGGTGGCTACGGCCCAGGCGTGCTGCCGGGAGGGCGGCGTGATCATTATGTGCTGTGCCTGCCGGGATGGATTTGGCGGCGAGCATTTTCAGCGACTCATCACCATGGGAGATCCGGAGGAGATTGAACGGTTTTTATCCGGCATTCCCCCTAAGGAATCTATTTCAGAACAGTGGTGTGCCCAGATTTATGCCCGCATTTTGAAGAGAAACCCTGTGATTCTGGTCTCTCAATTGGAGCCGGAGCTGGTGCGGCAAGCCAATCTGATTCCGGCGGCCACGCCCGATGAGGCGCTGGAGCTGGCCTATCAGATGGTAGGCCGGCAGGCAAAGGTCGTAGTGATCCCGGACGGCGTATCGGTATTGGCAGTACGCAAGGAAAAAGGAGAACAGACATGCAGACGTTGAAATTAGCTCTGAAAGTAGATCCCGCCGACAACGTGGCTACCATTTTTGCTTCAGATATTACCGATGGAACGGTGGTGGAGGTACGGGACTCCGCAGGAAAAGGCCAGCAGCTGACGGTAATTGGGGATATCCCTTACGGCCATAAGATCGCCCTGGAGGATATCCCCCAGGGGGCGTCCATTCGAAAATACGGCCATGTGATTGGGGCGGCCAGCCGCCCCATCCGGGCGGGCGAGTACGTACATGTTCATAATCTGGAGGCTCTGCGGGGACGTGGAGACTGGAGTAAGGAGGGATAACCGGTGCAAACGGTATTTCAGGGGTATCGCCGGCCGGACGGGCAGTATGGCGCCCGGAATTTGGTGGCCGTGATCCCAAGCGTCATCTGTGCAAACGACGTTGCCCAGGCGATCTGCCGCCAGGTCCAGGGAACGGTGGGCTACTTCCACCACCAGGGGTGCTGCCAATTGCCCTTAGATCTGCATCGCGTGACCGATACGCTGATCAACTTGGGGAAAAGCCCCAATGTGGCGGCCTCGCTGATTGTCAGTCTGGGATGTGAAGGAACCGACCATGAGCGGATGGTAAAAGAGCTGCGAGATACCGGAAAGCCGGTGGACATCATCCGCATTCAGGAGCTGGGGGGCACGTCCCGGGCCATTCAGGCGGGAATCGACGCGGCGCAGGAGCTGGTGCGCCAAATATCCGGGCTGCAGCGCGAGCCGGCAGATGTGTCCAATATTATGATGGCCATTAAATGCGGGGCGTCTGATACCACCTCGGGCATGGCCTCCAACTGTGTCATTGGATATGTGGCCGATAAGCTGGTGGATCTGGGGGCCACCGTGATCTTTGGAGAGACCACCGAATTTTTAGGCGGGGAGGATATCCTGGCCAGCCGCGCGGTGGGCGGGCCGGATGGACCTGTGGGGAAAAAGATCTATGAAATTGTGGACCGCATGGAGCGCAGAGCCAAATCCATCGGGGAGGACATGCGGGGCGGCCAGCCCACGCCGGGCAACATTGCGGGAGGCCTGTCCTCCATTGAAGAAAAAAGCCTGGGCGCCATTATGAAGTCGGGACACCGCTGCATTCAAGGCGTGTTGGAGTACCCTGAGTCGGCTCTGGGACGAAAAGGCCTGTGGATCAAGGATTCTCCTGGACGGGAGCCTGAAATTTTGACCGGAATGGCCGCTACCGGCGCCCAGTGCATGATGTTTTCCACCGGGCGGGGAGCGCCCCAGGGGTTCCCATCCATGCCCGTCATCAAAATCTGCGGAAACCCCAACACCTATGCCCGCATGAGCCATGACATGGACCTGAATGCCGGAAGGATTATTACCGGGGAGAAAACCATTGAAGAGGTGGGAGAGGAAGCCTTTGCTCATCTGCTCCGGGTCCTTTCCGGAGAGATGACGAAAAACGAGGCCCTGTCTTATTTTGGGTCGGTGGACATTTTCTGTCTGGGGCCTGTGATTTGATTGTGTAAGCCGTCCGCCCTTGACGGTGGAGAGTGAATACTATAAGATGAAGGAGGAATTCCAATGAAAACCATCCAAGAGGCGCGTGCACTGCTTCAGCCGCAGCTGCGTGTTCATCTGGGCTTTTTCCCCACCCCGCTGCACAAGCTGGAACAAGTCAGCCGGGATACCGGGGTAAATGTGTGGATCAAGCGGGAAGATTTTTCCGGTATGACCCTGTTTGGCGGCAATAAGATCCGCAAGCTGGAATATCTGCTGGGAGACGCCCGGGCCAAGGGATGCGATACAGTCATTACGTTTGGCGCAACGCAGTCAAACCATGCCATGGAGACGGCCACGGCCGCCCGCAAGTGTGGAATGCATCCTATCCTGTATCTGGCGGCTCTGGTAGAGCCAAAGAAAGAGGACGTGCGGGCAAACCTGCTTCTGGATACGATTTTGGGGGCGGAGCTGCACATTCTGCCCACCCTGCCCGGTGAGCTGATGGCAGATACCTTCGTGCGCTGCCGCAGCCAGGTGGACGAACGCATTGCCCAGCTGGAGAAGGAAGGGCACAAGGTGTATGAAATGCCCTCTGGCGGCTCCACCCCGGTGGGTGTGACAGGGTATGTGGACGCCTTTGTGGAGCTGATGGCTCAGCTGCAGGAGCAGAATGTCCAGGCGGATTTCCTGTTTACCAGCACCGGGACCGGCGGCACACTGGCGGGCCTCTCGGCTGGAAAGGCCCTGCTGGGCAGTCAGATACAAATTGTAGGCATCCAGGTCAGTCCCAAAGACCCGGAGGGGTATCCGCAGCATGTGACCGAACTGGCCAATGGGGCGCTGGCTCACATCGGAGCATCTGAGCGCACACAGCCCAGCCAGTTTATCTGTGACCCCAATTACTTTGCTCCGGGGTATGAGGTCCCCAACCCGGCGGCCAACGAAGATATCCGCTATTTGGCCCGCAGAGAGGGCCTGTTCACCGATCCGGTGTATTCCGGCAAGGGATTTCACGGCCTGATGGAATACATCCGGGATGGTCGGGTGCCCAAGGGCAGCACGGTGGTTTACCTCCATACCGGCGGAGCCACCGCCCTGTTTAGCGAGGCAGAGATCGTGGGAGACCTGGCTGATTTGCAGTAAAGGTTTCTTTTCAGAACAAGCACGGCTGGAAGGCAGGACATACACCCTGTCTTCCAGCCGAATCAGTCCATCGGAAATAGGAGATGTTCCACATGGCAGACCAACCTGTTCAGACCATACGAAACCAAATCTACAATATTATCCGCAGCGCACTATGGCGGGGGGAGTATACCCCTGGGCAGCGGCTTCAGGAAGTGGAACTGGCCAACCGTCTCCATGTGAGCCGCAGCCCCGTGCGGGAGGCCCTGAGACAGCTGGTTGCCGATGGACTGGTCATTGAGATTCCCAATAAAGGCGTTTACGTCAAGCGCTTTACCGTGCAGGACATTGATGAGATCTTTGATGTGCGGCTTATGCTGGAGAGCTACGCCATTCGCCACGCTGCAGGACATATGACAGACGGTCAGCGGGCACAGATCCTGGCCATCCTGCGCTCGCTGCAGTCCAGCTACGAGGCCAGGGATATGGACCGCTATGTAGCCGATGATGATGATCTGCATAAGTTTATCGTCCAGCTGGGGGGCAACAGCCTGGTGGATGATTTGTACTATCGGGTGCGCTCCATGAGCCAACAGTTCCGAGTCCGTTCTCTCACCAGTCATAATCGGTTTCATGACTCGGTGCAGGAGCACCGGGATCTGGTTACTGCCCTGGTGACTGGAGAGACAGACAAGGCGCTGGAAATCAATGCAAGCCATCTGGCATTGGCATGCAAATGCATTAAGGAACGGCTGACCCAGGAAGGCGTGGGATAAGCGGGCCTTATGTGCACAGGTGCAGAACTTTAATTTGCACAAAAATGTGCAAATGCACATTTTACTGCACGCCGTTCCGGGGTGTCTCGGTTCAAAGGTAAAAATTTGCTGCATATATTGTAAAAATGAAAACCTTTTCCTTGAAAAATGAAATTGGCATACGGATTGCTTTCTATTCAATTCAGAAAGCCAGCCGATTTGCGAGGAAAAGAGAATCGATGGGCAATCGCCTCGTGCCTGGGGCAGTTTAGATCGGTCCCTATATTTTATTTTGTTTGCTGTTATGCAAGATGGGCTGTATGGCTGGTTATTTCCATGTCATATGGCCCTTTTTGCATATAAAGGAGCGCACTATGAGAGATACCTTTTTATATGCGGCAGAAGCCATCGTGCCTATGCTGCTGCTTATGCTGCTGGGGTTTTACGTGGCCAGAAGCGGCCTGTTTGATTCCTCGCTGCTGAAAAAAATGAATACCTTTACCTTCCGCTTTGGCATTTCGGCGATGATGTTTCGCAGCATCTATACCCTTCCCTCTCTCCAATCCATCCAGATGCCGGTGCTGATCTTTGTGGTGGTCAGCTCCATGGTGCTGACGGCCATGGGATGGGTGGAGGCAAGATTTCTTACCAACTGCAGAGCGCGCCGGGGCGTCATGATTCAAAACAGCTTCCGCAGCAATTTTGCGGTGATTGCTATCACCCTGGCTACCGCATTGGGGGGAGAGGCCGGGGCCGCGGTAGCGGCCAGTATGCAGGCCCCTGCCATTATTTATTTTAATATCACGGCGGTCTTGTGTCTCAGCGCCTATTCAGACCGGCAGGGGCAAACCATCAACCCATGGCTTGTGATTCGGCAAATTATTACCAATCCTATGATCTTAGGACAGGTGGGCGGACTCGTCTGCCTGATTGTACGGGGGCTGCTCCCGGTAGATGCCAGCGGACAACCTATTTTTACACTATCCGGGTCTCTTCCCTACCTCTATTCCGCCATTGACAGCTTGGCGTCCATGGCATCTC
Organism: uncultured Oscillospiraceae bacterium; assembly: GCA_905205085.1. GTDB lineage: Bacteria > Bacillota > Clostridia > Oscillospirales > Oscillospiraceae > Lawsonibacter. The sequence continues at coordinate 7,517 of CAJLCG010000024.1, read as the reverse complement.
CGCTGATCCTGATTCTGTTGGGAGCGCAGGTTGACTTCCACAAAGTCGGGGATATGAAAAAAGAGGTCTTCTGGGGCGTTTTGCAAAGGTTGATCATTGCCCCGCTGGCGGGCTTTGGAATGGCCTTTTTCGCCCAGTGGATCGGGCTGCTGACCCTCACACCTGCGGTAGCCAGTGCGCTGATCGGACTATTTGGTTCTCCTGTGGCGGTAGCAAGCGCGGTTATGACAGAGGAGATGGGGGGCGATGCGGAACTGGCCCGTCAATACGTGGTCTGGACGGCTGCGCTGAGTATGTTTACTCTGTTCCTATGGATACTGCTGCTGCGTGCCGTAGGAATTCTTTAAAAACCCGGCGTATCTGCTCTGTGGACTCCGCTGCCTTCACAATCCCGGATGACGCTGGAAAAACCGAAAATCAACACAAACTTTTTTCGTGAGACTTTTTATTCAGACAATAAATGGGACGCTCCATTTGGAGCGCCCCATTGTTTTTAAAATGCATTTATCTGGACAAAAGAATGGAAATTCGTTATAATGAACGGCATTCCTGGCAGGATAAGCAGAGAACGCCCGGCCCCCTGGCACAGGTTCATCCAGGCGCAGCATCAGGATTTGAAAATGGCATATCCCGCCACCTGGCGGGATAGATAGAACGTGGAAAGGAGCGGCGTCCATGAAACTTCCGGACGGACTGCGGGTTAAGCATACGCCAATCGGAATGCGCACCATCAAGACCGCGTTGGCGGTGACCCTCTCCCTGATGGTAATCGAATATTATGGGGCCAGCCCGGCCAAGGTGGTGTTCGCCACCATTGGAGCCATTTCCGCCGTAGGCCCCACCTTTACCGCCTCCCTGCTGGCCTGCGCCACCCAGATCTGCGGGGTGAGCGTGGGGGCGCTGCTGGCGCTGACCCTGATGGCCCTGCATGTACCCAGCATTGTGGGGGTAGGTATCGGCATTATGCTCATCATTACCAGCTACCACCACCTGAAGCTGAAGTTGGTTCCGGTGCTGCCCTGCCTGGTGCTGGTGAATATCTGCCTCAATCCGGAGGTAGAGGCCCTCTCCTACTCCCTGGGCCGTATCTGGGATACCGCCATCGGACTGGCCATCGGCATGCTGGTCAATACCCTGATTTTCCCCTACGACAACAGCCGGAAAATCAGGCGGATGATGGAGGGGCTGGACGGAGACCTCATCTGCATTTTGGAGGACCTGTTCGACGGGGATGACCACCTGCCCAAGGCGGACGATCTGGGGGAGAAGATTGACGCGCTGGAGGGGCAGCTGGCCCTGTTTTCCCAGCAGCGGCTGCTGCGGCGCAAGCGTCAGAAGCGGGAGATCCAGCAGCTGATCACCTGCGAGGACACTGCCCAGGCGCTGCTGGTGGAGCTGGAGGCCTTGTGCGCCATGCCGACTATGGGCCGCCTGAACCGGGAAAACCGCCAGGCTCTGCTGGCCCTGGGGGCGAAGGTGAGCCGGGAGGAGCTCGGCGTCTCGGAGACCACCGAGGACGTGGTGTCAAACTACCATGTGTCCCAGGTGCTGAGGCTGCGGCAGAAGCTGAAGGGCCAATTGGCCGGCCGCCGGCGCTAAAAATGTAATATCCTCAATCAAATATAACAAAACGTATATAAACACGCGGATAAAACCGCCGGATGCGCGAGCTGAGATGTCTCTGCCGCGCATCCGGCGGGTTCTGTTTTTCCCTGGAAAAGAGGGCCTACCTGTACGCTGGCTGAATATACAGGTTAAGAATCTTTAAGATTCCTTACCGTAAATCGTTAAGCAGCGCCTGCTATGATAAGGTCAAACAGCAGATTAGAGCTGTTGTATTTTACTACGGCAGGTGATTCCCATTCGAAACGTGCTTCAATACCTGGAGCGGGCCGCCTCTCTCTCCCCGGGCCAGACCGCCTGTGTGGATGAGACCCGCAGCCTGAGTTACCAGGAGCTGTGCCATATCAGCCGGGCGGTGGGCGCCGCCCTGTCCCGGCATATCCGGCCCCGGCAGCCGGTGGCCGTCTACATGGAAAAAGGCTGCGCCGCCCTGAGCGCCTTCTTCGGCGTGGTATATGCCGGCGGCTTTTACTCCTATTTCAACCCCGAGCTGCCCACAGCCCGGCTGGAGCAAATTCAGTCTGTGCTGGGGGCCTCCTGTGTGATTACGGACCAGGCCCACCGGAGCGTAATGGAAGAGATCTTCCCCGCCTCCTCCATTCTGCTGGTGGAGGAGCTGATGATCAGCCAGGAGGACCAGTCCCCGCTGGCTGCCATCCGGGCGTCCATGATCGACACCGACCCCCTCTACGTCAACTTCACCTCCGGCTCCACCGGACTGCCCAAGGGGGTGCTGGTGAGCCACCGCTCGGTGCTGGATTTTATCGACGTCTTTGCCGACACCTTCTCCTTTACCTCAAACGACCGCATCGGCAACCAGGCCCCCTTTGACTTTGATGTGTCGGTGAAGGACATCTACGGGGCCTTGAAGGCCCAGGCCACCCTGGTCATCATTCCCCGGCGGCTCTTCTCCCGGCCCAAGGAGCTGCTGGACTTTTTGTGTGAGCACAAGGTCACCGCCCTCATCTGGGCGGTATCCGCCCTGTGCCTTATCAGCACCTTCCACGGCCTGGACTACCGCACCCCGGACACGGTGAACAAGGTGCTCTTCAGCGGGGAGGTCATGCCCCTCAAGCACCTGAAGACCTGGATGGACCACCTCCCCCAGGCGCAGTTCGTGAATCTCTATGGCCCCACCGAGATCACCTGCAACTGCACCTACCACATCCTGGACCGGGAGCGGGACTACCAGGGGGGCATCCCCATCGGCCGCCCCTTCCCCAATGAGGAGGTCTTCCTGCTGGACGGGGAGGACCGGGAGATCCACGAGCCCGGCCCCATTGGCGAACTGTGCGTGCGGGGTACCGCGTTGGCCCTGGGCTACTACCGCTCGCCCCAGCAGACCGCCGCCGCCTTTGTGCCCGACCCCCGCAACCCCGCCTACCCCGAGCTCATCTACCGCACCGGCGATTTGGGCCGGTACACGGAGGACGGAGAGCTGATGTACAGCGGCCGCAAGGACTTCCAGATCAAGCACCTGGGCCACCGGGTGGAGCTGGAGGAGATCGAGCGGGCGGTGTCCGCCCTTCCGGGGGTGGACCGGTGCTGCTGCGTCTACCAGGAGGAGCGGCAGAAGATCCACGCCTTCTATGTGGGCGAGGTGGAGGCGGCCCAGCTGCGCCGCCAGATCAAGGAGCAGCTCCCCTACTTCATGGTGCCAAGTACCTTGACGGCGGTGGAGCGCTTCCCGCTGACCAAAAACGGAAAGATCGACCGGAAAGAACTGCTGAAAGGGGGCGGGAGCCATGCATGAATCGGAGCTGCTTTCTCTGACGGAGCGCTTCCCCACCCCCTTCTACCTCTTTGACGGGGAGGAGCTGGAGCGGCGGGTGGCCCACCTGCGGGCTGTCCTGCCCCCGGACACCGGCCTGTGCTATGCGGTGAAGGCCAACCCTTTCCTGGCCCGGGAACTGGGCGGACTGGTGGAGCGGCTGGAGATCTGCTCCCCGGGGGAGTACGCCATCTGCCGCCAGCTTGGCCTGGACCCCAGCCAGTATGTGATCTCCGGGGTATACAAGGACCCCCAGTGGATGGAGGAGCTGGCCAGCCGGGAGGATGTGGAGCAGATGATCTGCACCGTGGAGTCCATGGCCCAGTACCAGCTGCTGTGCCGGGTGGCCCAGAAGTATGACCGGCGTCTCAAGTTGCTGCTGCGCCTGACCAGCGGCAGCCAGTTCGGCCTGGAGCGGCAGGAGATCCAGGAGATCCTGGCCCACCTCGATCCCTGGATGGAGGTGCGGGGCATCCAGTACTTCTCCGGAACCCAGAAAACCTCGGTCAAAAGGCTGGCCCGGGAGCTTCGCATGCTGGAGGAGTTTCTTACCGCCCTCCAGGACCAGTACGGCCCCATCCCCGAGCTGGAGCTGGGGCCCGGCTTCCCCGTGTCCTACTTTGCCGACGACGCGGAGCAGGACGAGGAGGTTCTGGTCCAGGCAGCCCAGCAGCTGGCCCAGCTGTCCTTTACCGGCACACTTACCCTGGAGCTGGGGCGGAGCATCGCCGCCAGCTGCGGCACCTATGTGACCCGGGTGGTGGACCGGAAAACCAACCAGGGTCAGAACTACGCCATTGTGGACGGAGGAATCCACCAGCTGGTCTACTTCGGCCAGAGCATGGCCATGCGCCGCCCCCAGGTGGCGCTGCTGCCTCCCCGGAGCGGCGACGGCGTGGAGAACTGGAACATCTGCGGTTCCCTGTGTACCGTCAATGACATCCTAGTCAAGCAGCTCCCCCTCTCCCGGCTGGAGATCGGGGATGTGCTGGCCTTTGGCCGCGCCGGGGCCTACTGCATGACCGAGGGAATCAGCCTGTTCCTCAGCCGGGACCTGCCCTCTGTTTTGCTGCGCCGCCCGGACGGACAGGTGCTCTGCCTGCGCCGCCCGGTTGAAACCTGTACCTTGAACACCCCCCATTATGAATGATAAAAGAAAGTGAGACGATCGTATGGAAGAGCTGCTGACTATTTTGAACGAGATCCAGCCCGATGTGGACTACCTCCACTGTGAGGAGCTGATTGACGGACACTATCTGGACTCCCTGGACATCCTCTCCCTGGTGGCGGAGATGGAGGATGCCTTTGATGTGACCATTCCCACCGTGGAGATCATCCCGGAAAACTTCAACTCTGCCCAGCGCCTTTGGGAGATGATCCAGCGCCTGCGCGAGGAAGGCTAAGATGCTCTCGTTCTCCTCCTACTTCTCCCCCGGATATCTGGCCCTCTACCTGCCGGCCGCCGTTTTGCTCTACGCCGTGGCGGGGCAGCGGGGCCGGCGGGCGGTTTTGCTGCTGTTTAGTTATGTGTGCTTCTGGGCGGTCAGCGGAAAACTGATCGCCTATTTGCTCCTGTCCACCCTCTCCATGTACCACACTGGGCGGTGGCTGGCCCATGAGCAGGCCCGTGCCAAACAGGACCTGGAGGAGGCGCCCAAGGAGGAGCGGCGGGCCCTTCGGGCCAGAGACCAGACCAGACAGCGCAGGATTCTGGCCCTGGGGCTTTTGTTCCAGCTGGGCATGCTGGTGGTGCTGAAATATACCCCCTTCTTTTTCTCCAACTTCAATGCCTTGTTCCACGCATGGTCACTTCCCATTACGCTGCGCATTCCCTACTTCCTGCTGCCCATCGGTATCTCCTTTTACACCATGCAGGCGGCCTCCTACCTCTTTGACGTCTACCGCCAGAAGATCCCGGCCGACCGCAATCTCTTCCGCCTGGCCCTCTATCTCAGCTTCTTTCCCCTGCTTATGGAGGGCCCCATCTGCCGCTATGAGCAGACAGCCCAGCAGCTGTGGGATGCCCCTGCGCTGCGCTACCAAAACTTCCTGCTGGGCCTGCAGCGGATGAGCTACGGTTTAATCAAAAAGATTCTGGTGGCCGACCGGCTCAATCTGCTCATCAAGACGGTCTTTGATCACTATGAGGACTACGACGGGCTGGTCATCGCCGTGGCCGCCGTGTGCTACACCATCCAGCTCTACATGGACTTCTCCGGCACCATGGACCTGGCGGTGGGCGCGGGCCGGATCTTCGGCTTTCAGATTCCGGAGAATTTCCAGCGCCCCTTCTTCTCCCGCTCCATCCCCGAGTTTTGGCAGCGTTGGCACATTTCTCTGGGCACCTGGTTCAAGGACTATATCTTCTACCCCCTGTCCATGTCCAAGCCGCTGAAAAAGCTGACCACCAAGGCACGCAAGCGCCTGGGCAGCCACTACGGCCCCCTGGTGGCCGGGTCTATCGCCCTGTTTTGCGTCTGGCTGTGCAACGGACTGTGGCACGGGGCGGCCTGGAACTACATCTTCTTTGGCCTGTACCACTTTGCCCTCATTTTGATGGGCAATCTGACCCAGCCGCTGACCGTCAAACTGACCCACCGGCTGGGCATCTCCCGCACCAGCATTCCCTACCAGGGCTTTCAAATTGTGCGCACCGGCGTGCTGGTGTGCATCGGAGAACTGTTCTTCCGAGCCAACGGGCTGCACAATGGGCTGGCCATGTTCCATAAGATGGTCACCCAATTTTCCCTGGCCTCTGTCCGGGACCAGAGCCTGTTTGCCCTGGGGATGGGGAGAAAGGATTTTCTCATCGTGGCCATCCTCATGGGCATCATCTTCCTGGTCAGCCTGATGCAGGAGCGGGGCGTCCACCTTGGAACCCGGCTTCTGGAGTCGCCGGTTTTGGTGCGGGTGGCCGTCTACTATGGGGTCATTCTGGCCCTTGTCATCTTCGGCGCCTACGGTGCGGGCTATGTGCCGGTGGACCCCATCTATGCGGGATTCTGATTTCCAAGGAGGCTTTCCATGGCTTATTTCAGGCGGGTGATGGCCTGGCTGCTCTTCTTTGCCGGCCTGATCGCCTTATTTTTCATTACATCACGTATATTTATACCGAAAGATAACACCGAGGAGGCGGGAATGGAGCATGTACGGGCCAACGGCATCCTGGCCGAACCTCCGGACTCCATCGACATCCTGGTCATGGGGGACAGCGAATCCTATAACTCCTACTCCCCGCTGCTGATGTGGAAGGAAACCGGCTACACCAGCTTTACCTGCGGTACCGACGCCCAGAAGCTTACCTACACTAAGACCCTGCTGGAGCGGGCCCTGGAGAAGCAGAAGCCCAAGGTGGTGATTCTGGAGACGCTGGCCATCTACCGCCCCATCAAGCTGGACAACGTGGTGCTGGAGGAGCTGTCCAGCACCTTCCCCGTGTTTCGCTATCACGATCGCTGGAAGAGTCTGAGCCCCGCCGACTTTACCCAGTCGATCACTGCCACCCAGACTCACCCCTATAAAGGCCACGCCCACATCACCAAGGTGGTGCCCTGTGACAACAAGGAATATATGCACCCTACGGACAAGGCGGCCTCCATCGCTGTGGTGAACCAGTACTATGTGAAGGCTATCAAGGAGCTGTGCGACCGCCACGGCGCCCAGCTGCTGCTGGTGAGTACGCCCAGCCCCGTCAACTGGAGCTATGAGCGGCACAACGGCATCCAAAAATTTGCCGACGAGCTAGGGTGTGACTATGTGGATCTGAACCTGGAGTCCCTTGGCATCGATTGGACCAAGGATACCTTTGACAAGGGGGATCACCTGAACCACTTCGGCTCGGTGAAGGTTACCTCCTTCCTGGCCGACTATCTGCGGGACCGGGGCGGGCTGACCGACCACCGGACAGACCCGGCATACAGCGGCTGGGACCAGGCGCTGAAGGACTATGAGGCGCGGATTCCCAAGTGACCGTGCAAGACAGAAAAACGGTTCTGCCCCATGTTTCTGGACCTAGAGCTGATTTTTAAAGGTAAATATGTCGCAGCACGGAGAGTACCGCAGACAGCTGCGTAAAAAAAGAGCCGCTCACAAACCAATCCAGTTCCGTACGGAGAAGATTCTT